>SXRM01000135.1 GCA_005792545.1 Pseudomonadota bacterium
GACACTGCACCCTTGTCGGGGCACTTTGCGCGTGTCGGCGGCCTGCGCGCGCGCCGCAGGAGGCCTGTGCCATGGCGAGCCCAACCCAGATCAAGAACGAAGCGAAAAAGCAGATCAAGGACAAGACGGGCAACGCCACTGCCAAGGTTGCCGATACCAAGAAGCAGACTGAAAAGGCCGTGACCTCTGGCGTCAAGGCCAAGTCGGCCGCCGTTAACGGCGCCAAGGCGACCATCAAGGACATCGGCGACAAGACCGCCGGTGAAATCAAAAAGGTTGGCGCTGAGGCCAAAGCCCAGATCGAGAGCGCCTACAAAGCCGGTCAGGCCGTAGTCGACGCCGTCAACAACTTGGAGAACGATCTCAAGGAGATCGAGAACGCGGTCGTCGAAGCTGTCGAGACCGTCGCAGCTGCAGTCGAAGAGGCCGTGAGCGGCATCATGTCGCTGTTTGGCGGCGGTGGCGGCGGCAAGGGCGCTGGACCCAAGGAAGCGGGCGTCGGCAACCGGCCGTTCGATCACCGCGGCAACTTTAAGTTCCGTATTGAGATCGGCAATATCGCAGCCGGCGCCTTCCGCGCCATCGACGGCCTGGGCGCCACCACCGAGCTCATCGAGTACCAGGGCGGCGGCGACATGTTCGCGCGGCAGATCCCGGGTCGGCCCAAGATCGCCCCGATTACGCTCAAGAAGGGCTGGGTGGTCAGCGCGGCGCTGTGGAACTGGGTCCGCGACACCATGGAAGGCAAGTTCAGCTTCCATAACGTCTCGGTCATCCTGATGGACGACGACGGCCAGACCGACGTCGCCCGCTACGAGCTGACGCAGTGCTGGCCCACCTCGTGGAAGGGCTTCCAGCTGGACGGCATGGGCAACGAGGCCATGGTCGAAGAGCTGGAGCTGCAGGTGCGGCACATCCAGCGCGTCAAGGTCTAGGGCACGCAAAAAATCGACTCGATTTTCTACGTGCGCCCATTTGCTTGCTGAGTGGGTCGCCAGCTCGCGTCCTCGGAGGCCGACTCGCGGCTCCTGCTCCTTGTGAAGACGATCAAGTCATTCTATTACAGTCCCTTAGAGGCTCCCTCCCACGGCTACGCCTTGCGTGCGCCGGCGCCGTCGATTGCGGTGCTGAGTGACGACGATCTGCGCGCCATCGAAGCCGCGGCGCAGTACCTCGATAATCCGAAATTCTTGATGAAAGTCGCCGACCTGGTGGGGCGGCCGGCTGAGGCGCTTCTGGCGCGCTTGCCCGACCGTGCGCAACGCGGCGTGGCCAAGGCGGTCGACGCGGCCCTGCACAAAGCGTTGGATATTGCGATCTCGTCGCTGGACGTGCAGGGGGCGCCCAGTCCGGGCGTCCACGCGGCGGGGGCGGCGGCATTGGGCGGTGTCGCTGGTTTCTTTGGCCTGGGCGCGCTGGCGATCGAGCTGCCGCTGTCTACCGCCGTGATGCTGCGCTCGATTGCTGCCATTGCGCGGTCCGAGGGCGCCGACCTGTCCGACCCGGCGGTGCGCCTGGAGTGCCTGACCGTGCTCGGCTTGGGTGGCCAGACCCCAGCCGACCCCGACGTCATCGACGTTGGCGACCCCGCCGAGGCCTCGGCGGTGGCAGCGATGGACTCGGCCTATTGGACAGCGCGCTTGGGGCTGGCGATGGCGCTGCGGCAGGCGGCCAGCCACGTGGCCAGCGCCGGCGCGGCGCGGCTGACGGCCACGGATCTGGCTCGCGGCGGTGGCGCAGTGGTCGGCAAGCTGCTGGCCAAGGTGGCCGCCCGCTTCCAGATCGTGGTGTCCGAGAAGTCGGTCGCGCAGGCGGTGCCGGTGGCTGGCGCCGTGGCCGGGGCGGCGCTCAACGCGGCGTTTGCCGAGCACTTCAACGAGGTTGCGCGTCACCACTTCCGTCTGCGCCGGCTCGAACGCCAGTACGGCGAAGCGGCGGTGCGGCGCGCGTATGCACAGGCGCTGGCGGCGATTCGGGCTCGCGGAGCGTGAGTGGGCTGATCGCGGGCGTAGCTTGGTGACCTGAAGTCGGGTGCAGAGACAGCCGCAGGCACAGGCACAGGCACAGCGTCAGCGTCAGCGTCAGCGTCAGCGTCAGCATCCCAGAGCTTGACACCCGCAGCCAATGCCGGCACGCTACTGAACAGATGTTCCGGTTCCCGCCGCCGGAACGCCGGAGCGCCATGGCCATTACCCACCCTCCCGCGCAGCCACCCGGCCCGGCCGACGCTGGCGACTTGACCGAGCGGCAGCTCGATATCTTGCGGTTCGTGCAGCAGTTCTCTGCCGATCGCGGCTACCCGCCATCGATGCGCGAGATTGGTGAGCAGTTTGGCATTCGCTCGACCAATGGCGTCTCTGATCATCTGCGGGCGCTCGAGCGCAAGGGCTATCTGCAGCGGTCGGGCCACCTGTCGCGCAGCCTGACCGTGGTCAAACAGCCCGCCGATCGCAACTGGCAGGGCGACGAAGTCGAGCGCACCATCGAGCGCTTTGCCGAACCAGAGTTGGGTGGGCCGCCGCTGCCGCCGAACGTGGTGGCGCTGCGGCGGCAGCCGGTGGGCGAGCGGATGATTCGACGCGATCAGGGCGATTTGCGCGCCCATCACAGCGCGGTCGTGCCGGTGCTCGGCCGGGTCGCGGCCGGTCAGCCGCTGCTCGCCGTCGAGGATGCCGAAGAGACGCTGGTGGTCGACCAGTTTCTGCTCGGCGGTCCCGGCGAGGTGTTTGCGCTGCGTGTGGTCGGCGAATCGATGATCGACGCCGGCATCCTGCCTGGCGACTACCTGTTCGTGCGCAAGCGCGACACCGCCCGCAATGGCGAGATCGTGGTGGCGATGCTCGACGGCGAGGCCACGGTCAAGCGCTATTTCGTCGAGGGTGATCGCGTGCGGCTGCAACCCGAAAACCGCACGATGTCACCGATTTATGTGCGTCGGGGCGACTTGTCGGCGTTCACGCTGGTGGGCGCGGTCGTGGGCGTGTACCGCAGAATGTAAGCGTTTTATGGCGGTTGATGGCCCTGCTTGGGTCGCTGCTCCTTCTGCGGCCAGTCGGTCGGCAGCCGCGCCGCCAGCGCCGCGTCGGGCCAGAAGTCGTCGGGCGGCGGCACCGTCCATGCCAGCGTCTGGCCACCCGGGTGTTGCAACTGCAAGTGGCCGCCGTGCAACGCGATGCGCGGCAGCCCAGCGGTCGCCGAGGGCAGGTCGACCAGGTCGCCATACAGCCGGTCGCCGACGATCGGGCCCACGGCCCACGCCAGGTGCACGCGGATCTGGTGGCTGCGGCCGGTTTGCAGCTGAAGGTCCAGCAGCGCCAATGCGCGGTCCGGGTCAAAGGCGACACCGCGCACGCGCGTGCGGGCCGGCGCGCCGGTGGCCAAGGTCGCCATGCGGCCTGGTACGATCTCGGCGACTGGCTCATCGACGGTCTGATCGCGCACCGGCACGCGGCTGCGCACACAGGCCAGATACCGTCGCCGCGCGCGGTGGGCCGCGAACTGGCTGGCCAGGTGGCGGGCGGCCTGGGCGTCGAGCGCGTAGGCGACCAGACCTGAGGCGTCGCGGTCCAGGCGATGGATTTCGCCCAAGTACGCACCCGCCCCCAGCAGCGCCTGTACCCGCAAGCTCAGCGCATCGCCCCCACGCGGCGGCGGCTGCGTCGGCAGCCCAGCCGGCTTGCAGACCACCAACACCCGCTCGTCGCGCCAGACCACCTCCAGCTGGCCGGCGGCGATGTCGGCACGGCGCGGGTCGGCTGCGGGCCACAGCGCAATCCGCTGGCCGGGGTTGACGCGCTGCGCCGGGTCGCGCTGCCGCCGACCGTCGACATAGGCCGCGCCATCAGCCACTTGGCGCCACACGGTGTCGACGGTTTCGCCGCACAGACCCGCCAGCAGGTCGCCCAAAAAACCGGCCTGCCGGCAGCGTTCGTCGATGATTGGCTTGTTCTTTTGTGCGCTTGCCGTTTGCGTCACGACCTCGTCCCTCCGGCGGCCAGGTGGTTTGGCAAGGCGACACCGTTGGCGTATCATCGCTGTCCGCGCCCCACGGGTCTACCTTTGGCCGCGCGAAGCAAGGCGATTTTGGCGCGCGTGCGCAACTGCGCCGTGGCTGACCAGAATCGCGATTCGCTCCCGGGCGTGTCGCCCGCCGGTAGCGCAGAACGCCCCTCGACTTGTCCTGCGATTCCGACGTATTGCGGCTGCCTGTGACCACTTTCGCCATCGAGCCCGACGTTCCGCACGACCCGTTGGCTGCCGCCGAAAGCGCCGACTGGGCGCGCGCGCGCCATCTGGCGGTGCTGGGGCTGCCGCTCGACGACCGCGCCGCCGACCTGCTGCGGGCGCTGGAGCAACTGCAGCGCTGGATCCGCGACCCCGAGCACGCGCAAGCCACCGTGCAACTGCGCGAGAGTCGCACCGAAGAAAACTTCGTGGTGGCGCCTCCGACCGAAGAGGTGGTCGCCCACGGCGCCAGCGACGAGCCAGCGCCGAGCGACGAACTGCCGCCGATGGAAGAATCGGTGGAGGACATTGAGCTCAGCGCCGAGGAAGTGACCGACGCCGACAGCCTGGCCGGCGAAAAAGAGCTGGTACCCGAGACGGTAGTGACCAGGGTCGCCCAGCCGCAGCAGTTCGCAACGGCTGAGACCATCGTGCTGTCGGGTCCCGAAATCAAGCGCAAGATTCGCCACCGCCAGTCGGTCATCGCCGAGTACGTGGCGCAGGTGCTCTACGAAGACATTGGCTGCCTGTTCGAGATCGGCGACCGCGAAGGCGCGCTGATCTCGCTCGAGCGCTTGCTGGCGATCGCCCCGATCACGCCGCAGATCGAGCAGTTCTTGACCCACAACGAGGCCCGGCTCATCGAGTACTACCAGACCGTGCTCGGGCCGTGGACGCGCACTGCGCGCCTCAAAGAGGGCGAGACCGCGATGCCGACCGGCTACTTCAAGATCGAAAAGGTCGCGGCCATCGTCCGCCACTTGGACGGCACCTTGCCGCTTGAAGAGGTCATGGCCCGCTCTGGCCTGCGCGTCATCGAGTCCTGTGCCGTGCTGTCGCAATTGGCGCGCAGTTCGAGCCTGGACCTCGGCGACAAGAAATAGCCCTTCCGCTGCGCTCAAGCGTCCTTTGACCCGCGATCGCGTCGCGCGTATGGTGCGACCTCTGCCGGCGAAAACGCCTGCCGCGCCCACCAACTCGACAACGGAGCGTCCGTGAAGAACTTCGTGCTCGACACCAACGTGCTGCTGCACGACGCCAACTGCCTGCGCAGTTTTACCGACAACGTCGTCAACGTGCCCATCTACGTCATTGAAGAGATGGACACCTTCAAACGCGATCAGTCGGAACTGGGCCGCAACGCCCGCCGCATTGCCAGGGAATTGGACGACTACCGCGCGCTCGGCAACCTGCGCGAAGGCGTGGCGCTGCCCAATGGCGGGGTCATCCGCGTGGTGATGGCGCGCGCCGACATGCCCGGTCACTTCTCGGTCGGCCACACCATGGACGACGCCATCTTGTCGGCGGCGCTGTTCTTGCACAAAGAGGAGCCGCACCGACCGGTGGTGTTCGTCACCAAAGACACCAACCTGCGCATCCGCGCCGATGCGCTGGGTCTGCACGCCGAAGACTACGACCGCCAGGAGATGGACCTGACCGAGTTGTACACCGGCACAGGCGAGATCTCGGTGCCGGTCGGCGTCATCGACACGCTCTACGCCGAAGGGGGCGTGGACCTCGGCGAACTCGGCGAGCTGCGCGACAAGCTGTGGCCGAACCAGTACTTGGCGGTGCGCGCCGACAGCAACCACGGCAAAATGGCCTTTGCGCGCGTCCACAACGGGCGCCTGGAGCACCTGCGCGGCGCCAAGCAGAGCGCATGGGGATTGCAGCCCAAGAACCGCGAGCAGATGTTTGCCCTGGACATGCTGATGCGCGACGACATCCAGCTGTGCACGCTGGTCGGCAAAGCGGGTACCGGCAAGACGCTGCTGGCGCTGGCGGCCGGCCTGCAGTCGGTGACGGACCGCGAGGTGTACCGTAAGCTGTTGGTAAGCCGGCCGATCTTTCCGTTCGGCCGCGACATCGGCTTTTTGCCCGGCGACCTCGAAGACAAGCTCAACCCGTGGATGCAGCCCATCCACGACAACATCGATTTTCTGGTCTCGGCGCAGTTCGGCGACAAGTCAGCCGACCGCGAGACGACCGGCAAGGCCGAAGGCAAGGGCGGCGCGCGGGGCGGCGGCAAGGTGTGGAGCTACGAGGAGCTAGGCAACGCCGGCATCCTCGAAGTAGAGCCCTTGACCTACATCCGCGGCCGCAGCCTGCCAGGCGTGTTCATGATCGTCGACGAGGCGCAGAACCTGGGGCCGCACGAGATCAAGACCGTGCTGACCCGCGTCGGCCACGGCACCAAGATCATCTTTACCGGCGACCCGTACCAGATCGACCAGCCCTACCTCGACAGCCTGAACAACGGCCTGACCTACGTGGTCGAGCGCTTCAAAGACCAGCCGATCGCGGCCCACATTACGCTGAGCAAAGGCGAGCGCAGTCCACTGGCCGAGCTCGCCGCCAACCTCCTCTAATTTCAAACGGTTCTATCATGTCCAAGCCCCGGTTTGCAGCGCTGGCGCTGTGCGTCACCGTCAGTTCGCTCTCGTTGCCCGTCGACGCCGCCGGCAAGAAGTCGTCGGGCGGCGGTGGCCACCCCATCGTGCGCCTGGCCGCCGAGACGTTTAGCGGCAGCACCAAGGACATCGCGCTTTTGGCCGTTGCCAACCCGCTGGACCGCGAGAGCAGCGAGGGCTCGGCGGCGCTGGTGCGCCTGGACGACGGCCGCGACGGCGGGCTGCCGACCTGCTACCTGTTCGAACTGCAAGGCAAGCCCTACAGCCCCGGCAAGATCGCCGCGCAGCAGCGCATGAGCGTGTGCCCAGCGGGTGCGCCCAAGGGCGTGCAGCTTGCGCGCGTCGCGCTGTCCGGTCGCCACGAGGCCTGGCAGGTGCGCTTGGAATCGGCGCGCTACGACAGCAAGGCCGGCGGCGGCGAGACTGCGACGTTCTGGGGTCTGTTTTCGCGGCAGGGCGGCGACATTAAAAGCCTGTGGGAGCGCACCAGCACCACCTTCAAGTCCAAAAGCGACGTGGCCCTGAACCAGTCCGAGCTGTGCGGCGCGCCGCAGATCGCCACCGGCAGTCAGGAGCCCGAAAGCGTGACGGTCGTGTGCGACACCGAGACCATGGCCGGAAAGCTGCCCAAGCGCGCGCGGCTGACCTTCAAGTCCAGCTGGGCCGGCGACCGCTACATCCAGAACTGATCGAGGCTAGTCGAAGCGCACGCCAGCTTTGAGTGCCCGTCGCGCCACGATGCCGACAGCCACCGGTCCCGCGCTGCCGTCGTGGGCTTGCGGCAAGCGGTGGACGCAGGCGGTCAGGGTGCGGCGCACCAGCTCCGTCGCGCCAAACGCCAGCTCCGCGGCCGCCAGTCGCTGCGGGTGACCGGTCAGCACGTCGTCGACGGGCAGCGTCGCCGCCACCAGCTCTCGCACACTGTCGACGCCGGGCAACTCGACCGCTGCGAGGTGTGCGCCGCGGTCCATGGCCTCCAGCGCTCGCGGTCCGAACAGCGCGCCGGCCAGCGGACTGTGCGCCGCCCAGCGCAAGCCGCGCAAACCGCCGTCCAGTGCGCGCCCCAAGGGTTCCGCGGCGGCGGTGCGGCCGCTGGCCATCGCGCGTTCGCGCACGAACAGCAGTGCCTCGGGCTTGAGCTCACGGCCGGCTTTGTGCAGCACCCAAGACGGCTGGCGATAGCGGCCGAGCGCATCGAACAGCGCCACCCGGTCGAACGACGCCGGGCCGAAGGTGACCTCGCCGTAAGGTCGCGCCACCAGTGTCAGGCGCGCGGCCAACTCGGGTTGCAGATCGGCGTGCCAGCGCTGGGCCGCCTGGGTGTCAAGGTCGGCGACGGTCACCCAATTGCCAGCGCGGGCCAGTTGCAGCGCCAGATCGCGCCGCTGCGAACCCGCCAGCAGCACCCGCGCGTCGCGGCAGTCGGTCAGCTTGCGGTCGAACGCCGGCAACACCCAGGCAGTGCCCAGCGCGTCGGCGGCATAGGACGGCTCGGGCACCGCAGCGTTGCGGCGTACCCCTTCGATTTCGCGGCGTAAACGGACCAAGACGCGGTCCTTGGATGGGCTACGGTTAGCCCGGCGGCCAGCCCAGCGGGCGACCGGCGAGCAGGTGGGCGTGCAGGTGCGGCACGCTCTGGCCGCCATCGGCGCCGGTGTTCAGCACCGTGCGGTAGCCGGTCTCGGCCACGCCGAGGTTGACCGCAACCTGGCGCACACCGGCCAGAATTTCGCCCAGCAGCGCGTCGTGGCTCGCGTCACTGTGGCCGAGCGAGGTCAGGTGCTGGCGCGGAATGACCAGCACGTGCACCGGCGCCTGCGGATGCAGGTCCGCGAACGCGACTACGTTGGCGGTTTGGTGCAAAAAACGGGTGCCAAACTCGCCGCGGGCGATGCGGCAGAACACGCACCCCGGGTCGGCAGCCATGTTGTGCCTACTTGGCGAGCCGAACGGCCTTGGCGGCAGCCTTGGCAGTGACAATCTGGCGCTTGATGCGCTCCAGCTTCTTGCGACGCGAGTCGAGGCGACGCATCTTGGGGGTGCGGCTTCCGCTGCCCATGGGGACTCCTGGTGGGCCGGCGGCCCGACGTGCAATGGCCCGCAAGTTGCGCGACCCACCTGGGTCGCAGCGGTGCTGCGGGGGGCGCTAGGGTAGGCGTCGCCGCGGGTTCCGTCAATGGTCAACCGCCCCTGGCCTCACGCAAAACGTTGCCGCGGTCGCCGTTGCAGCGCCCGGTCGGCGCGGCTACCCTCGCTGGGGCCCACCCGCGGCTCAGGTCTGCGCCATGTCCCCTGTTGTTCCCCGATTGCTAGCCGCCAGCGTGTCAAGTCTGTTGGCCCTCGCCTGCGGCGAAAGTCCCGCTCCCGGCGCCACCAGCGACGCCAGCGCCGACAGCAGTGCACTGCCCGCCGGCGTCACGCCGACCGCGGCGCTGCCCACCGAGGCCAACAAAGCCCACACGCTGACCGTGGTGGTGCGCGACCAGGCCGGCAAGCCCTGGCCCAACCAGACCATCACCTTTGCCGCCCAGCCCGGCAGCGGCAAGGTCGCGCCGGCCAGCGCCACCAGTGACGGCAAGGGGCAGGCGACGGTCACCTGGACCACCGGCCCCGCGCCGATCGTGCAGACGCTGCGCGCCACTGTGGCCACGCTGCCGGCCGCGGACCTGGCAGGTCCAATGGCGCTGACGCAGCCGCTGGAACCGGCGCCGTTCGGCAAAGTCGCCACCTGGCTCGCGGACCACAAAGTCGACGGCAGCACCGAGGACATGGCGATTTCGCCCGACGGCAGCTATGCCATGCTCGGTGTGCCAGGGCACCTGCTGCGCCTGGATCCCAGCGGCGATGTCACCGAGATCGCGGCGACGGGCGATGCGTTCACCTTTCCGCTCGGCATGCAGTTCGCCGGTGACGGCTCGCTGCTGTTCTGCGACTCCACCGGCAAGGCGCTGCGAAAGCTGACCAAGGACAAGGTGGTGGCGACGTTGACGACTACCGATGGCAGTAAGCCCTTGGAGCAGCCCAACGACCTCGTCCTCGACGACAAAGGCCGGGTGTGGTTCACCGATCCGTGCCTGGGCGAGGTGCTGCGCTACGACCCGGCGACCAAGGCCACCCAAGTGCTGGCCACCTTCGATCTGGGCACCCAAGGTGGGCCCAACGGCATCGCGCTGTCGCCCGACGGCAAGCACGTGGTGGTGGCGACCGAAAATGTCACGGTGCTGTGCTTCAAGGGCGGCGCTGCGCTCGATGCGCCGCTTGGGCGCCTGTGGCAGGCCGACCGCACCGACGGCAAGCTGACCTTCAACCCGCGCGGCGATGCCCAAGGCGTGTTCGGCGATGGCTGTGCCTATGACCAGCTAGGCAATCTATACGCGACGTTTGACCAGTTCGTGACCAAGCCGACGATTGCGCTGCAGGCCAGCGTGGTGGTGGTGTACCGCAAAGGCGAGACGCAGCCGCAGCCGTTCCTGAGCACCGATAAGGCACTGTTTGCCAACGTGGTGTTCGGCCGCGGTGCCATGGGCGCGGAGCAACTCTACACGGTGCTGCTGACCGTGCCGCCGGTTACGCCACCTGAGGCGCGTGGGGTGTGGCGTATTGAGACGGGCGTGCCGGGGCTGTGACATGGCAGCTGCGGGCCCGGACAAAGAGGCAGGCACAGGGACAGATCCAAAGACAGGCTCAGGCTCAGGCTCAGCATCAGACGGCGGAAAGCTAGGCGCTAGCAGGTCCGCGTGGGTGCGGTTCCTGAAATGGGGGCGATCGCTGGCATGGTACCCACACGGTCCTGGTAGATACTGCCGGCGGCTGAAGCCGCGGCCTGTGGGTGCAAAGCCGTGCCTCCGCAAGGCTGGATCATCACAAGGGAAAAATAGCCCGGCGCCGGCCGGGCTTCGTACAGCAAGCCTGCGCCTTTGGCCGCCGGGTCCAACCTGAACGCCATGCGTATTCACTGGTTCCACGCGCCTCGCCCTAGACCCCAAAGCGCGATCCGCACCCGGTCCGCGTCGTCGCCGTTGACCACCGCGCAGTTCCGGCGCACCCTCGCAGCCAGGCGGCGCCCGGGCCGCGGTGACGCAAGCGCGGCGCAGGGGGCGGCCGCGTCGGCGTGCCCCCGGATTGCTACCTGAGGAGGCTCCGGTGCAACCTTCACCGCTACTGTCCGTGGTTTTGCCGATTGCGCTCGGCGTCATCATGCTGGGCCTTGGCCTGGCGCTGACGTGGGCCGACTTCCAGCGCGTGGCCCGTTATCCGCGCGCCGTGGTCGCCGGCTTGGTGGTGCAAGGGGTGCTGCTGCCCGCCGTGGCGTTCGGTCTGTGCCACGCCTTCCACCTGCCGGCCGAGTATGCGGTCGGCCTGATGCTGCTGGCCGCCTCACCCGGCGGCGCCACCGCCAACCTGTTCAGTCACCTGGCCGGCGGCGATGTGGCGCTGAACCTGACGCTGACCGCCGTCAACAGCGTGCTGTCCATCGTCACAGTGCCGCTGCTGGTGGGCATCGGCATGCAGCAGTTTCTGGCGCAGGATAAGCAGATCCCCATGCAATTTGGCAAGGTGGTGTCGGTGCTGGTCATCGTGCTGGTGCCGGTCGCCATCGGCATGGTGCTGCGCAAGAAAAAGCCTGAGTTTGCGGCGCGCCTGGAAAAGCCGGTCAAGATCGCCTCGGCCGCGTTTCTGCTGTTCGTCATCGCCGCGGCCGCTTGGGAGCAGCGCGCCGGCCTGGCTGGCTGGTTCGGCGACGTCGGCGTGGCGACGCTGGCGTTCAACCTGGCGAGTCTGGGGATTGGCTACGCTGTGCCGCGGGTGCTGGCATTGGACGAGCGCCAGTCGGCAGCCATCGCCTTCGAAATCGGCATCCACAACGGCACCATGGCCATCGCGTTTGCCGGCAGCGTGCTCGGCAACATGAACATCGCGGTGCCCGCGGCGGTGTACAGCCTGATGATGTACTTCACCGGTGCCGCCTTTGCGACCTGGGTCAAGCGGCGCACGTCGGCGGCCACGGCCGCAGCAGGGTAGTCGGATGACCTGCGCTGGCTGCGACGCTGAACTGGACGCTGGCGATGGCTTTTGCCGGCGCTGCGGCCGTGCGGTGGTCAGCCCCGCGCGCGCCACTGCCGACCGTCGAGCCTACCGAGACCCTGGACCGGTGCCGCGCACGCCGCCAAGCCTGTTGATGGGCGACCCGATGGCTGCGTTCTGGCTGCTTTTCGGCGGCATTTTCGCGTTTGTCGGCACGGTGATTGGGGTGACCTTTACGGCGGTGGGCTTTGTGCAAGGACCGTCGGCGTTCACGATGGTCGGCCCGATCCTGCTGCTGGTGTTTGGCGGCATCGGCTACGGGTCGCTGTTCCACGCCGTTCGCTCGGTGCGGCGCCTGCGCGCGCTGTGGCGCACAGGAGCCCTCTGTGAAGCGGAAGTGATGCAGGCCGCGCGCGACAGCAGCATCCGCGTCAATCGCCGGTCGCCGTTGCTGGTGCACTACCACTACCAGCACTTGGGCCAGTCTGGCGAAGGCCGCACCCACAGCTGGAACGAAGCGCTGCGCCAGTTGCCGGCCGGCGCCCGCATCGCGGTACTGGTGGACCCGGCCGATCCGGCCAAAAGCCTCGCGGTGTTGGGCGAGAAGTAGTCGACTGGCAGCCTGATTGGCGGTGCTACGGGCGTTTGGGCGGCGCAAACAAGCTCGCCAGTTCTAGAGGTTCTTCGTCGAACGGCGGCAGCGCCTCGGTCGCGTCGGCCCCCCACACGCCAAACATGGTCCAGCGCCCGTCCAGCGCCTGGCGCACCTCGACCGTGCAGGCCTCGGGGTCGACCAGCCACATCCACAGCACGCCGGCCCGCAAGTAGGCCTGACCTTTTTCGCCGCGGTCGTAGGCCTGGGTCGAAGGCGACAGCACCTCGCAGACCCACTCGGGCAGTGTCGTCACCGGGAATTCGGTCGGGATTTCTGGCAGCCGCTCAATGCGCCAGCCGGCCACGTCGGGCACTACGACGTCGTCCGGGTTTAGTCGGACGTGGACTTCGCGGACGACCCACCAACCGCCACGCACCGACCGGTTGGCGCGGTCCTCGGTGTACCGTTGTACGCGGTCGGCCGTGTAGCTGTGGTAGAAGCGCGTCATTGTCCGATAGTGGATTCGCCCCCCCAATACCTCAGCACGCTCTTCTTCGGCGATGTGCATGATGTCGCTCCAACTTCCGACCTCAGGCCTGCAAGCCGGGTCGCGCGGGAAATCGTCGGCCATCGCGCACCTCCGCGGGCAGTCTAGCCGGCGGCGCGATGGGCGGGCAAGCCACCATTGCGCGTCGATGCAAGTTGCGTGCCGGCAGTGGTCAGCTACAACTGCTCACCAACTCAGCGGATTGCTTCGACAGCGCCAGTCTCACCCACCGCGGTAAGTGCGACATATCTGAGACCGAAGTAAGACTGGGCGGCGCACGCCGTTGACGCCTGACTGCCGGCGGACCTACGCTGCCTGCCCGCTTGCGCGAGGTCTGCAGTGCCCGTCGTCACCCTTCGCACCCTGCCGCTGCCCGCGGCGACCGTTGAACCGATGCTGCCGGCCCTGGCCGCCGCGGTGGCGTCCAGCCTGGGGGTGCCGGCCGACCGCGTGTTTGCGGTACACCAGACCCTGACCGCGTTTGCCGAGGGCGACCGACTGGCTGCAGCGCACGGTCGGGGCACCCACCCGCCGCTTGTCGACATCTCCGCCTTTGCTGGCCGCTCCGACGCCCAAATCGAGTCGGCTTTGCGGGCGGCAGCGGCAGTCGTCACGACGGCGCTGGCCGTCGAACCCGCCAACGCTTTCGTCACCTACACCGAGATCGGCCGCGGCCGGGTACTGACGGGCGGGGCGGTGCGGCGATGAAGCAGCGTGTGCAGGTCAGCAGCGCGACCCTGTCCCTGAGCCTGGGTCTGCCCCTGTCCCTGTGGTCCTGCGCCGACCCTGCCCCTCCGGCCGCAGCGGTCGACGCCAAGGTCGACGTCGCGCCCGCCGAAGTAGACGCTGCCCCCAAGGGCTGCACCTCGGCCGCGGCGTGCGCCGACGACAATCCGTGCACCGACGACGTCTGCGCCAAGGACGGTAGCTGCCAGCACCTGCCGCAGACCGGCCCCTGCGACGACGGCAATCCCTGTACGGGCACCGGTCAGTGTAAGGACGGCAAGTGCGGCGCTGGCCCAGCCAAGGTCTGCGATGACACCAACCCCTGCACTGCCGACGCGTGCGGCCCCGCGGGCGCCTGCACCGCGACAGCCAAAGACGGTCCCTGCGACGACAGCAATCCGTGCACCGCTGGCGATGCTTGTGCCGCGGGCAGTTGCGCGCCTGGGCCCAAAAGCCCCTGTGACGACGGCGACCCGTGCACCACCGACGCCTGCGTGCCGCCCACCGGCAGCTGCAAGCACGGCGCGGTCGACAGCCAGACTTGCAACGCCAAGTCCTGGCCCGAGCTGCTGGTGCGCGCCACCGCGCCACACGGCGACTGGGTCGCGGCCAATTCGACCACCGTTGCGTTTGCCGGCGTGGCGTTCGGCCTGCCCGACAGCGTGACCTGGAGCACCAACGCCGGCAAGACCGGCGACGCGACCTTGGAGCTGACGACGTGGAAGTGCGAAGTGCCGCTGGCCCCTGGCGACAACCTGGTCACGTTTGGCGCCAAGCGCGGCGCGGCCCACGCCGAGCACGCCGTCCGCGTCGTCTACGCCACCTGGCCCGCTTTTGGTGGACCGCCCGAGGTGTCGCCCAAGGTCGTCCAGGCCGGCGCCAGCAAGCTGCGGGTGACGGTGCCGGTGGTGGTGGACGACGTCGCGCAAATTAACGGTGTGCGCGCGTTCGTGGTCGACGCCGCGGGCGCCCAGCCCAAGCAGCCGCTGGACCTGTACGACGATGGCGGCCCGTGCGATGCACAGGCCCAAGACGGCTGGTGGTCGGCCTGCCTGGAACTGCAGGACCAGCAGCCAGGGCCGCTGCATCTGCGGGTCCGTGCCACGCTGCCGCCAACGCTCAAGGAAGGCGAGCCGACCCTGACCTGGAGCCTGCCGACCCGCGTCGACGTAGTGCCCGCCTGGACGATGGGCGACTGCGAGTCTCAGCAGGCGCTGCTAAGCAACGCCACCGCCAAGCTGCAGCTGCTGACCAAGCAAAAGGACGCGGCGCAGGCCAACGCCGCGGTGCTCGCCGATCTGCAGGGCAGCCCCTTGGTGGCCCAAGCGGGCGACGCGGCACCCGGCGTATGGGTGCGGTTTGCCAACGGGATGTTGGGCCTGGTGCAGCCGCAAGTTCCGGGTACGCGCGGCGCCAGCAGCCCCTATGCCGCGGTAGCTCGGCCGGAAAAGCCCGATACCGTCACCGACGAGGCGCTCGGCCTGGACGGCTGGTTCGGCCAGACACCCTGCAAGCCCCTGTCGCCGCTGAACCTGACTGCAAGCGCCCCCGTCGAGATGGCCCGCCAGCTGCGCAACGCGGGCCTGTATGCCGCCATTGGCCACGGCGGGCGCGCATTCTCCGGCCTGAACAAGGCCGCCGTCCAGGGCTACGGCTGGCACCACCTGGGCGCTCAGGAATACTGGACCGTGCAGGCGCCGATCGACTGCTCCGCGCTGCCCAAGCTGGCGGCCAACGGTGACCTGGGCACTGCGCAGAGCGACAAGTCGTGCAAACCCAAAGACGGTGTGGTCAGCGACGCGCTGCAGTGTGCGCCGTGGCTGCTCGGGGACTTGTTCAACGGTCGGCTGGCGCTGCATGGCGGCGATCGGCTGGCCATCTTGCCGGCGTTTTTCGCCCGCCATACGTCGGCGCTGGGCGGTTCGGTGGTGTACCTGGGCCTGTGCCACAGCGCCGGCAACGGCAGCCTGGCGGCCGAGCTGTTGGGGGCTGGCGCGGCGGCAGTCGTGGGCTGGTCCGGCACCGTGACCGACGCATTTGCCAGCAAGACCGCGGCGCCGTGGTTGCTGGCAGTGGCCAGCGGCGGCTCGGTGGGCCAAGGCCTGCCGTTTGACGACGACCCCAAGTACCCGGGCAGTCGGCTGCGCTTGCTCGGTGACAGCAAAGCCACAGTCGGCGTCGCCGGACCGGGCAACGGCAGCTTTGAGGGCGGCACTGCCGGCTGGCTATTCGAGGGCACGGCCCGACTGGCGCGGATCTTGGGCCCAATCCTGCCCGAGGCCGGCAAGGCGATGCTGCTTTTGCACACGGCGGGCAGCGACACCCAACTGCAGAACCCGTTCAGCTTTCCGACACGGGCCCGCACTGCGACCTGCGTGCCAGCAACCGGTGCCAACCTGTGCCTGCGCTGGCGCTACCTGTCGGCCGAGGCTGCGGCCGGCTGCGACCCCGCCGACACCTTCAGTCTCGCCGTGCTCAAGCCGGGCGTGGGACAACAGAGCGAGCTGGTCGTCAACGCCGAAGGCCTGTGCTACCCCAACACTTGCAGCAAGTGCGGCGGCTACAGCGGACCCAAGCAATCGGCGCCCGTGGCCATCGGACCCGCGGACGGCGCCACCGCGGGCCAGGCTGGCGACAGCGGCTGGGTCAAGTCGTGCTTTGACCTCGGCGCCTGGGCCGGCCAGCGCATCGAGCTGTCGCTGCAGCTGACCACCAAGGCCAACCACGAGACCGCGGTGCTGGTGGATGACCTTACTGGCTTGTGACGACGGCAGAACGGCGGGTGAAAATCCGCGGATGCACTCGGCCATACGCCCAGTTGCCGGCGACGACCGACCCAAGCGCCACGACCAGTCGAGGCACAGTTGGCCAGTCGGCGGTCGCCCACCAGCCCAGCCGCAGCCACAGCACGTGTCCCAAGTAGGTCGGCAGCGAGTCGGCGCCAAAGCGGCCGAGCCAGCGGCCCACCGCGTGTGGCGCCAGCCGATTGGCGGCCGCCGTTCCCCACGCCAGAAACGCCAAGGCGGCCCATACCAGCGCCGGGCTGGCCCAGAAGTCATCGAACTGCAGCGAGGGCGGGCGCAACGCGACCACGGTGTGTAGCGACAGTCCCAGCGGCAGCCACCACCAGCGCGGCTGCGGCAAATGGCTGCCCGCGGCCAGGTAGCGTCCAAGTCCAGCGCCGGCCAGGAAAAAGCCGAACCAGTGCAACGGTGTGCGCGCCTCGGTGTGCAGCAGGAACTGTGCGACGCCCGTCGGCGGCAGGCCAGTGGCCACCACGCTCTGGACATGCCCAAGTAGCGCTGCATTGGCGACCAGCCCCGCCGTCGCCAGGGCCAGGGCCGTTCTTCCGCTGACACTCGCAAGGACGGTCCCAGCCAATGGCCCGATCAGCAGCAAGCCGAAGTACGCGGTCATGTAGTACAGTTGCTCGGCGCCATACCCAAACAGGGTCAGCCCGAACCGCGCCGGCCAGGCCACCCGCGGATCCCAAAGCGACGAGCCACCGCCGTCTAACGGTGCCACCGCGGCATACAGCAGCGCCCAAGCCAGGTACGCCGGCACCACCGCGCGCAGTCGGCCGAAGACCCACGCCGGACCGATTGGAGCGCGGCTCGCGGCGCGACCCAAACCCCAGCCAAAGACGCCGAGAAACAGTGGCACGCCAAAGCGGCCCAGGTGGTCGACAAAGCGACCCGCGGCGTACAGCGGGTCCGCGGCCGGGATTCTGGCGCACAAGTGGATGGCGATGACGCCGCACAGCGCAAGGCCGCGCAACACATCGACCCGCTGATCGCGACCCTCAGACGGCAATTCGGGCGCGGTAGGGGCACTCACCGGTGCGCTGCGGAACTACGCCGGATGGCTGGCGATCCACGACCGCGTGAACTCGGCGGCGCGTTCGTAGCTCTTTTCGATGTCGGCGATGATGAACTTCTCGACCGTGCCACCGACCAGCGGAATGCGCACGGTGACGTCGCCCTCGACGGTCCGCACCACCTGACCGCCAATCGAGCTGAACGACACCGTGCCGCGCGAATCGACCTTGTCGGTCATGACCGAACTGACCGTCGACCAGTTGACGCGACCCGAGCCCAGGCTGTACTCGATGGTCTCGGTGTACTCGATTTTGTTCGAGCCCAGGATCCGGGCCGCGGGCGCCGGGATTTCGCGGTCCGGAGCGACTTTGACCACGCGCTTGAGCCGGCCATTGGCTTCGTCGCGCGACACCAGCGACCGCTGCAGGTTGACCGCCTTGCACAGTGCGACGTTGAACTCTTCGGAGAAGTACAGCCGCTCGAATTCGGACAGCGAGATGTTGGCAAAGCGGTGTTCGCAGCGAAATTTCATGACGTTGGGTCCGTTGCCGCGGCGGGCGGTGGGGGCGGGCAGTATACCCTGGGGACGCAAAGGGGCAAGGTCGCCGCAGGGGGCAGTGACGGCGGCGCCATGCGGGTTGTTGGTTGGCTCAGTCGCGCGGCGTGTCGCTCCAGCGCGCCAGGTGGCAGCCGGTGCCGACGTCCAGGCCTGGCAGCCATAGCGCAGGAAAACTGCCGTTCTTGCCTTTGGCGAGTTGCAGCGGGTCGTCGGCCGCGACCCAGATTTGCGGTGTCGCCGGCTTGCCGGTGTGAACGAGGCCATAGTCGCGCCGCGAACTGAAAGCCTTCCACTCATGGCTGCCGGCCACGTTGCCGAGCGTCGGCCAGGAGTTGGTCAGGCCCGCCGGTCCGGCGTTGGCGGTGTCCAGCCGGATGGCCTGACCGCCACGTCGCCTTTGGGCGACCACATCCGACACGCCTGCTGACGGCGCCAGCGTCGCCAGGGGCTGTGCCTGCCTCGGCTACCGGGTCCGCAACCGCAGCCTGCGGCGAGCCATACCTCAGGCTCTGGCAGAGGGCCGCCAGCTTGGCCGCAGCGCCAGCACCAGCGCGCAACCTTGCACACAGAACTGAAGCGCGGTCATGGCGCCGGTGGCGTGGTCGACAAGGGCCAGCGCTGCCACTGCCACTGCGCACACGCCGACGCCAAACAGGGCCAGCGCGCGGTAGCTGTGCAGCGCCAGCACCCCGGCCGCCGCAGCGCTGCCCAGGACGTCGGCGGCGCCAACTGAGACGTTCAGGCCGGCCGCCGCCAGTGGCCGTGCCACCACCGCGATGCCCAGCGCGACCGCCAAGACGACCACTGAGATTTGCTGTGGGCTGGCGGGCTGCGGTGTCGGCGTGTCTTCAAAAGCCGCGACCAGCATCGGCACGGGCGTCGGTGCGAGCGCCGCCGGTTTGGGCACCGCCGTTGGCGCCAGCACAGCTGGCTTGGGCAGGGTCAGCGTCGGCGGCCGCAGCGGCGGGGTCGGGGTGTGGCGCGACAGGCTAAACGGGTCGTGGTCGCACTGCGGGCACACCGTGATGGCAGAGCCCTTGTACACGCCACATTCCGGGCACTTGATGATCGACATGGCAAACCTCGCGGAAAACGGGCGAACGGGCCGCCCAGGGTGGGGCCGCGGCGCCGACAGCCGGCACTGCAGACGCGGGCTCGCGGTGCAGGGGGTGTGCCAGATGGGTGGGGCTTTGGTTTTAGGCAGTTGGCTGGCGAGGCCCTTGTCAAGGTGTCCGAAAGGGCAGGTAGCACTCAGGCGTCGGTCACTTTGCGCCTGGCGAAGCCGCGCTCTCGGGTTTCGATGGCGACCAGGTTGGCGTCGGTGTCCGACGTATGGGGCTTGTGGTCAACTCGCAGCGTTTCCACAAATCCACCGGTTTCCCGAGCAATTGGCGCCGGCCAACGATTTCGTTTGGTAGGCTTTGGGGCAGCAAGGTTGGTTGGTTACCCGACAGCGCCCAAGCCCTGGGCCTTAGCAGGCCGAACTCAGGCTCGTGCCTGTTCACCCTCTCCCAGCGAATCGGCTATCCTGCAACCGCGGCCGAAGCCGCCCCAAGGTCGCCATGTCCGCATCGCTCATCGTTGCCAATCCAGCCGTCATGCTCGGCAAGCCTGTGGTCGCCGGTACCCGCATCACGGTGGAGCACATCTTGGAGCGACTGGCCGGCGGCGACAGCATCGACGACCTGCTGCAAAGCCACCCGCGCTTGACGCGCCAAGGCGTCGTTGCCGCCATTGAATACGCCGCCAGTGCCGTACGAACCACCCGTGACGAGCCGATTGGCCGCCTTGCGGCATGAACTTTGTCATCGACGAATGCGTGGACTCGGCCGTTGTGGCTGCGTTGCGGGCGGCCGGACATCAAGTCTGGTACGTCGCCGAACAGTCGCCGTCCATTATAGATGACGCCGTCCTGGTCGAATCGAATGCCAGTGGGGCTATTCTGGTCACTGGCGACCACGACTTCGGGGAGCTGGTGTACCGGCTGCGACGTGTGCATGGCGGTGTGATGCTGCTGCGGTTGCAACGGCTCAATGGGCAGACACAGGCGACCATCATCCTTGAAGTCATTGAACGGTTTGGCAGTGAGCTGGGTGCTGCCTTTGCCCTGGTTGAACCTGGGGCCGTGCGGGTTCGGCGCTAGGCTGCTCCCGCAGCTTACAGCATTGCGCCCGGCTCCCCGTGCACCGCCAGTTCCCTGAGCACCACGGCGAACTGCACACGCTGCTCGACGCCGTTCAGCGCCAATTCCCAGAGCAGCACGCGGAGGTCGCGGTCATGGCCTACACGGCGATGAGGGCTGGCGAAGTGTTTGCCTTGAAATGGGATTGCTTGGACTTCGAACGGCAGGAGATCAAGGTCAAGCGGTCGATTTCGGCGGGCGTCTTGACTGAAACGACCAAGACGCACGGGGCCCGGACGGTGCCGACGGCGGCGGAGTTGGTGGCGATCCTGAAAGCGCACCGGGTCGAGCAGGTGTCCACCCGCGATCCGGCGCTGCGCAACGGGCTGGTCCTCGGGACGACAACGGGTCGGACGAACGTCCGGAAGGGGACGACCACGGAGACAGGGGCAGCCCCGCTACACGTCGGTGCTGGTCGAACCGCTGGCGATGGCGGCGAAGTCGATGGGCATTCAGCAGAAGGTGACGCCACAGGTTTTGCGCCGCACATGGAATACGCTGATGGCGCTGGCTGGGGCGGATCGGATTACGATTCGGGCGATTATGGGGCACTCGTCGGAGCAGATGACCGAACGGTACTCCGGGGTTTCGACGGTGACGAAGCTGGCGGCGGTGCGGTCGATTGCGGGTGGGACGACATCGCCATAGGCAAGGCCAAAACCTGTTCGCGTTGCGGCCCAGCTGCCCCTGTGTGACCATCGGCTCGTCAATTGCGCAGATGGAAGCCACATGCGGAGCCTGTACACGAACTCGAAGTCCCGCCGCGACTTCCTTGACAACTACTTCCGCGGCATTGAAGCGACACCATGCTACGTCTTTGCCGCTGTCGCCTTCTTCACGCATCACGAGATCGTGACGCATCTGCTGACCGTTGGTTGCCGCGTCGACCTTGTTGTCCGCCTCGGCTACCCGACCTGCCCAAAAGCGCTGGGCGAACTCATGGGTCGCGAGGGCGTGCGCCTGCGCTACATCACCGACACGTCGTTCCACCCAAAGTTGTACATCTTTGACGAGGTCGGAGCAGTCGTCGGGTCGTCCAACCTGACCTACGCCGCCATGCGCACCAACCAGGAAGTCAATGTGGTCGTCCCAGTTGACGACGAGCGGTATGCCGAACTGCGAAGGCTGTTCCAAGAGTATTGGAATGACGCCCGACCCATGGACGACGCGGCGTTGGCGAACTACCGGCGGGCCTACGACCAGCACGCCGCCCAGTTCGCCAAGGTCAGCACGGACATGGAAAATCGCGTCCACAAAGACGTCGGTAGAGTTGCGGTCAACAACATTGAACGCGGCCTGCCCAAGCCGGGCAAGACTGCGATCATGCTGGACGGATACCGCCAGACCTATCAGGAGTTTGAAGACTGCTTCCGCACGGTGTTGTCGGTGTATCAGGGGCTGGGGCAACGCCGCTACACGGAACAGCAGCTGCCAATGCGTTTGGAAATCGACCAGTACCTCAGCTATGTGCGGGACGCCAAGACTGTCGGCGACAGCTACCTCCAGGAATCGCGTCAAACCGGTGCGGCGTTGGAACAGCGAATCCGCGACACCGCCCTCGAATTCATTGCTGCCGACCGCAAGTATTCGGACAACACGGTGGTCAAGCAGAGCTATCCGACAATCAACCGCATCTTGGGAGCGAAGGCCAGCATTGCGTCCGCAACCTACGACGACCTAATCGAGGCCTTGTCGTGCGTCCACTCCTTCAAAGATCGCCTTCGCTTCTTCCCCGGCGGTCACGAAACGCATGTACTTGAGTTCAGATCGGCGAACAGCCTCGATCGCCTGAAATTCTCGTTGACATACCTGCTCCACGGCGACGGTGACCATGTGATGCGGATGGGGAACTGCATCTTCAACCCCGACTACCAGCTAAGCCAGTTTGGCCGAAGTGCAACGCAGGAGACCCTCGGCTGGGTCAACCGCGAAAGCGTCCCGATTTGTAACAATCGCACTTTGCGGGCGATGTTCTGGCTAGGGCTGTCTGTGAAGCTCGTCGGCGACTGATTTCCGAAGCGGTGCCTCCAGCGTCTTGACCGCTGAACTCATTTTGAGACTCAAGACCCCCACCGTGGACCATTGCGAACCGACCCAGAGTGACGCGGCCAGCGCACGACTTGAGGATTCGGGCCGTTTCTGTCGTCTCCGAAATCACGCCAGGAACGCCATTCTCGCCCAAGGCCTGACCCAACTCCGGATTCCACCAAGGAAAGCCGCCTGGGCCCCGCCGGACTCGCAGGATCGGCGTCGGCACCGAAAGCGCCGCCTACGCCGCCCCCAACCACTCCGCCAACTGCTGCCGCCGCACGCCCAGACCCAGAAGCGCCCGTATCATCAGGTCAATCGACACCGACGGATCGCCCGCCTCGATCTTGGCCACCCGCGACTGGCTGGAGTGCATGCGCTCAGCCAAGGCTGCCTGCGACATCTGTAGCCGCTTGCGTTCGCCCTGTAGCGCCCGCGACAGCCGCAGCCGGACTTCGACCAGTTCCGCTTCGTCCGGCGCTAGACCGAGAAATTCAGTCGCGTCGCCTACCCGCCAACCTGCAGATTCCAGGCGTTTCTGCTTTTCAGCGTCCATGGTTATCCCCCTTCGCTGCGGCGTCATATGCCGCGAGGCGGCGTCTTGCGTTGTCGATGACCGCCTTGGGCGTCTCCTGCGACTTCTTGGCGAATACCTCGGCGATGACGATGGCGTCAGGGTCGATCCGATACACGACACGCCACGACAAGTCGGCGTCCACGACGCGCAGTTCGTGGACATGCAGCGCGATCGAAGGCATCGGTCGGCTGCAGGGCAGACCCAGCAGTTCGCCGCCTTGTAAACGCCGTAGCAAGAACCCTGTTCCGACCCGGGCCGCGGACGACATGGGCGGCGTTTTGACTTCGCCGTGCAACCAGACCAGCGGTTTGTCAGATTCGGACATGCCCGGGTGTAGCGCAGGCACGCGGCTGCCGCCCGGATTATGTCAGCTTCGACATTGAAAAGCGAGTCGGCGCGGAGCCGTGTGACACCCACTCTGTGACACCCGCCCAATTTCCGCAGGTGTCACAGCGCTTTTCGTGTCAAAACCCCTTGAAATCCCTGGAGCGGGCAACGGGACTCGAACCCGCAACATTCAGCTTGGGA
>SXRM01000136.1 GCA_005792545.1 Pseudomonadota bacterium
GCCTACTTGCTGTGCGCCTGCGGCCGTTGCCCGGTCAGCGCAGCTTTGGGCGTGCGCGACAACGCTGAGTCCGAGCATGCGTGCTGCGCGGGCCACGACGACTCGAAAGGCGCCGAAACCGGTCCGTTGCTGCGCGACCACTGCGGCCGCTGCGCGCATGACCAGGTGCCAGAACTTGCTGTCGCCGGCCCGCGCACCATCGACGCAGCGGCAGTGGCAAGTCAGGTAGCTTTGCCCGCCGACCTGCTCGCGGTGGCGGTCGTCGTCCAAGTCTCCGCCGTGCGCCGCGCTGCGACCAGTGCCCGTGGCCCGCCTGTCCGCTCTGGACTGCCCCCCGAAATCCGCTTTGTCCGCCTGCTGATCTAGCCGCGTCACCCCCATTCAGGCGCGGGCTGACACCGGCAGGTTGTCGTTTTGGTCCGCGTCCCGTTCGCCGCGCCCCTTTGCCTGGGCGCCGGTGGAGGTGGCCGATGCGGACTTGTTTTCTGGCAACGTTGGGTTGCCTGCTCCCCACGCTGGCGGCGGCGCAGACGCTGACTGAAGTTCAAGCAGTGGCCAAGGCCCTGCGGCACGCCCCGGAGGTCGCAGCTGTCGAGTCGGCGCGTGGCCTTGCCCGCCGCAGCGCGCTGGCTGCGGTGGGACAACCCCAGCCGATGGTTCGCGTCACCGTGTCGCAAATCGGCATTCCACCCATGGAACCGCCGGCCGCCTGGGTCATGGTCGACCAGCCGCTGGTGCTCGGCACTCAGCTGCGCGACCAGAAAGACGCTGCGCTCGCGGTGGCCGAGGTCGGTGCGCAAGACGCGCGGGTGGCCGCGGGCGAGGTAGCGTACGCCGTCCGTGTGGCCTTTGCGCGCTGGCGCGGGCTGCATCGTCAGCTCGACCTGTTGCTGCACCACCACGTCATGGCGCAGGCGATCGAAAAGACGTTGATGGCCGCGCTGTCGGCCGGCAAAGAGGTCAGCGCGTCGCGGTTGGCGCAGGCGCAGGCCGACATCGCGCAACTGGACGCACAACGGCTGGCGGTGGCGGCGGGACTGCCCGGGGCCCAAGCTGAACTGACCGCCTGGATTGGCGAGGCGGTACCCGACAAGCCGGCAGCCGAACTGCCCGAGGCGCCCTCGCCGGTTGCGCTCGACGACCATCCCGCGGTTGCCCGTCTTGGCGCGCAACTCACCGCGACGGCCCGCCTCGCCCAAGCCGAACGCAGTGCCGACGCCTGGACCGTGACGCCGAGCGCGGGTGTGATGACCATGCCTGGAATGCCGGTGGGCCTGATGTTTTCGGTTGGCGTGCGGCCAGGCGCGTGGACAGCGGCCGAAAAGCAAAGGGTGCAAAGCAAGGCCGCAACGACACTGGACAACCGCGACACCCAGCGGGCGCTGGCTGAGGCAGTGCGCCGGCGGCTCAAGGCGCGGCTGGCGGCTGCCGACGGCGTGCTGGAACAGCTCAGCGTTCAGCTGCGTGCCTTGCGGGAGACGGTCCTGCCGGCGCAACGTCGGGCAGTGACCGCAGCGATGCCCGCGCTCGCAGCGGGGTCGCGCAGCGTGGCCGACGTGCTCGAAGCGCAGCACCGCTTGGTGGCCCTGGACCTGCAGATCGCCGACCTGGAGACGCAATGGCTCAGCCAGCGTGCGGCGCGCATTCGCTTGGAGACAGCCGACAGCGACGGCATGGCGCAAATGGGCGGCAGTGCCGGCAGCGGCATGGCCATGGGCAGCGGCGCGGGCAGCATGGCCGGCATGGACGACGGCGACGCTGGCATGCCGATGTCGCGGCCAGGGGGGATGAAATGAGCGCGAACCCTGTGCAATCCAAGGTCGAAGGCGCCCCGGGCAAATGGGCGCTTCGCGTCGCCGGTCTTTTCCGGTGGCTGTTGGTACTCGGCATGATGGGCGTCGCCGCCGGCACCTGGTGGCACGCCAACGCGCCAAAAGCCGAGGCCGCTGCCGAACCTTACACCTGCCCCATGCACCCGACCTACGTCATCCAAGGCAAGGGGTCGTGCCCGATTTGCGGCATGGATCTGGTGCCGCAAGCTTCGCTCGCCGACGACAGCAGCCCGACCGCTGACCCACACGCGCATTATCGCTTGGATGGCGTCAGCGGCGTGGCGCCGGTGCGCATCGATACCGGCCGCCTGCAGCGCGCGGGTGTTCGGGCCGCACAAGTCGAGCGCCGCGACCTCGCTGTCGAACACGCAGCAACGGGCACCGTGCAGCGCGATCCGGCACAGTCTTGGGCAGTCACAGCGCGGACAGGCGGCTGGGTGCAAAACCTGACCACGTTGTTGCCCGGCCAACCGATTGCCCGCGGCGCGTCCGTGGCGCAACTTTACAGTCGCGAACTGCAAGAGGCGCAGGCGGAGTTTCTGGCCACGGCGCACGGCGGCGAAGCGGGGCAGGGCGAGCACCAATTGCGCAACGCGGCGGGTGAGCGTCTGCTGCGTCTGGGCATGGGCAAGGGGTCGCTGACCGGCCTTGGATCGGCCAAGGGCAACGTGTCGCTGGTCGCCACGCAGGCTGGCGTGGTGTTGGAACGGCCGGTGGTGCAAGGCACCTACGTCGGCCCAGGTCAGCCGGTGCTGATCATCGGCGCCGCAGACGCCTGGTTGACGGCCGCCGAGGTGCCGGCGGACATCGCCCCGACGTGGACCGGCCTGACGGTTGAGCTGCCGGGCGGCGCGACCTGTGCAGCGGACGCCCTGCCGCGCGATCCGGCAGACGGCGGCAACGGTCTTTTCGCTCGCGTGCGTGGGCGTTTGCGCTGCGACGGTGCAACGCCTTTTTCCGGCGCCCAGGTACGCTGGACGTGGCGGCAAGTGGCCAAAGACGTGTTGGCGGTGCCCGACGAGGCGCTTGTCGAAACCGGCGACGCAGCCTATGTGTACCGCACCGACAATGCTGGCCGCATGTTGCCGACGCGGGTCAAGCCCGGCTTGCGCGCCGATGGCCACATCGCCATTGAAGCGGGCCTCGCTGCTGGCGACTGGGTTGTCGTTTCGGCCGCGTTCGTGGTTGACGCTGAGGCGCGGCTGTCCGCGGGTGCAGACCACCCCAAGGCTGCAGCGCCGCTAGCCGGCAAGGCTGCCGACCCGCATGCCGACCACAAAGCCGGAGGCGCGCCATGATCGACCGCATCATCCGCTGGTCCGTGCTGCACCCCTGGGTGGTGCTGGTCCTTTCGCTCGCGGGCGGCGTGGCGGGCTGGCGGGCCTTGACCGACACGCCGCTCGACGCCATTCCGGACTTGTCGGACACCCAAGTCATCTTGCTCGGCGAATGGATGGGCGTGGCCCCGGACCGCCTGGAACAACAGGTCGCTCGGCCAGTGGCCTCGGCGCTGGTGGCGACGCCCAAAGTCAAAGCCGTGCGCGCCTACACCATGTACGGCATGGTGTTTTTCTACGCAATCTTTGACGACGGCACTGACGCCGCGTGGGCGCGCAGCCGCATTCAGGAGCAACTGGGCCAGATGCAGGCGCTTTTGCCGAGCGGGCCGCGGCTGTCACTGGGCCCGGATGCAAGCGGTGTCGGCTGGGCCTACCAATACGCGTTGGTGGACGATGCCGGCAATCAGGACCTGGCTGCGCTACGGACGCTGCAGGAAACGACGCTTCGCAACGCGCTCGCCAGTGTGCCGGGCGTGGCCGAAGTGGCGGCCGTCGGTGGTTTTCGGCGGCAGGTGCAGATCGACGTCAACCCTGGACGGTTGACCGCACATGGACTGTCGCTCGACGACGTCGCGAGGGCGGCGCAGTCTGCCCTAGGCGACCAATCGGCTGGCCTGCTCGAGATGAGTCAGCGCGAGTATTTTGTGCGTATCGCCGGCAACACGCTGGAACTGGACACCTTGCGCAAGACTCTGGTGCGCGCCGATCCGCTGCGGCCGGTGGCACTGGGCGACGTTGCAACCGTCGGTTGGAGCCCGCAGGCGCGTCGCGGCACGGCGGACTGGGACGGCATGGGCGAGACAGTCAGTGGCATCGTGGTGGTCCGCGCCGGCGAAAACGTGCTCGGCGTGCTGGACCGCGTCAAAGCCCGGCTCGACGAGCTCAAGTCCGCGCTGCCCGAAGGCGTCCGCATCGTCCCCGTGTATGACCGCAGCAACCTGATTCGCCGGGCGGTCGAGACGCTGACCGGCGCGCTGATCGAACAGTTGGCCGTGGTCATCGTGGTCATCCTGGTGTTCCTGGCGCACCTGCGGTCAACGCTGGTGGCCGTCGTGATGTTGCCACTGGCGGTGCTGCTGGCGTTCATCCCCATGCGGCAACTGGGAGTCACGGCCAACTTGATGAGCCTGGGCGGCATCGCGCTGGCGATCGGCGACCTGGTGGACGCGGCCGTGGTACTCATCGACGACGCCCACCGCAAGCTTGAACGCACGCCCAACCCAAGCCGAGAACAGCGCATCGACGCCATCCTGCAAGCTTGCCGCGGTATGGGCCCGCCGATCTTCTTCTCGCTGCTGTTGTTGGTGGTGTCGTTCCTGCCAGTGTTCGCCCTGCAAGGGCAGGGCCGCCGCTTGTTCGAGCCGCTGGCCATGACCAAGACGTTCGC
>SXRM01000137.1 GCA_005792545.1 Pseudomonadota bacterium
GGCCATGTTGGGGCCGGTGACCAATAACAATTGCGCCGGCTCCAACTCGAGCTGCGGCAGGCCCGCCAGCTGCGCCCCAGGGTGGGCCAGGGCCACGTCGTTGGCCACGAACTGCCCTTGTGGCAACAGCACTTCGAGCACCGGATGGCGGCAGCCGCGCAGCCACACCAGTGGTTGGTCGTGCAGCGTCGGCCGCGTCCACGCGTGGCTGGCCGCCAGCTGTGCCAGACCAGCAAACACATCGAGGTCGTCCAGCGCCCGCGCCACCCGTCGCAGCAGTGGCCCGGCTTGCGCAACCTGGGTCAGCAGTTGCCGGAACAGCCCAGACTCCTTGGCTTGCCGCTCGGTTTCCGCCGACAGCATCTTGCGCTCGAACTCCAGCAGCTCGGGCGTGGTGTAGCGCTCGACGTTCTTCAGGGTCTGCTTGCGCCGCCAGTGCGCCGGCACGGCGTCGGCCTTGGACCGACTGACTTCAATGCCGTAGCCACTGATGCTGTTGTAGGCCACGCGGGCACTGGCGAGCCCTGAGACTTGGCGCTCCTGCGCTTCGTAGCGGGCCATCCAGGCCTGGCTGTTGTCGCAGAGCTCCGTCAGCTCATCTAATTGCGCGTCAAAGCCGGGCCGAATGACGCCGCCATCGGCGACCTGCGCCCGCGGGTTGTCGCACAGCGCCACGCGCAAGTGGCTGTACAACCCGTCCGTGTCACCGATGTCCGCTGCGACACTGGCAAGCGACAGCGACCCATCGGCCAGTCCGCTGACCGCTGCGCGCAATTGCGGCAGTGCGCCGAGGGTCTCACGGAGCGCCGACAGTTCGCGCGGCTGCGCCATGCCGGCGGCACAGCGCGCGGTGATACGCGCCACGTCACACAGCTGCCTGAGGTAGCCCCGAATTTCGTCACGCGCCGGCCGATCGGCATGCAGCGCCGCCACCGCGCCTAGCCGCAGGTCCAAGGCCCGGCGATCTGCCAGCGGCGCCAGTACCAGGTTGCGCAACAGCCGCGCGCCGCCCGCCGTCAGCGTCTGGTCGATGGCGTGCAACAGCGACCCTTCGCGCTTGCCCTGCCGGCTGGTGGTCAGCAACTCCAAGTGCTGGACGGTCTGCAGCGGCAGCTGCAGATGCGCGACGGCGTCCAGCCGCTGCGGCGCCTCCAGCCACGACGGACTGTTGGGTCGCACTTCGCCCAGATAGTCACGGAGCAGCCCGAGCGCCGCCTCGACCTCGCCCCCGGCGCGCACTGGCTGCCCAGGTCGCTCAGTCAGCGCTACGCCGCGCGCCGCCGATAGGCCGTCGATCCACGCCCGCGCTGCCGGCGTGCACACCAGCTCGCGCGGGTCCAGTCGCACCAGCAGCACCGCCAGCGCCGCCGGCACCGACACCTGGGCAACGCCGCACCAACCCGTCGATGCGTCCGCCGCCGCCAGCCCGAGCGCACCCTTGGGCGCTGCCACCAACGCCACCAAGTGGTGGGCGCGTCGCACATCGAGTGCCTCACTCTCCAACACGACGCCCGGCGTGATCACGTGGGTGACGGCGCGCTGGATCATGCCCTTGGCTTGCGACGCGTCTTGCAGTTGCTCGACCACTGCACAGCGCCGACCGGCCTCGATGGCGCGCTGCACGTGCCCGGCCGCGGCGTGCCAGGGAAAGCCGCACATGGGGATGGGCCGCGGGTCGTTCTTGTTGCGCGAGGTCAGCGTCAGATCGAGGAGCTTGCTGGCGTCCAGGGCGTCTTCGAAGAAAAGCTCATAGAAATCGCCAAGCCGAAACAGCACCAGCGCGTCGGGGTGCGCGCGTTTGGCGTCGAGCACTTGGCGCATCACCGGCGACAGCGCGTCTGGTTGCAGGCCGTCGGTGGTCAGCCAATTCGGCCCGCTGGCTGCGGTATTCATGGCCAAGCGAAACTAGGGATTTGCGGCGGTCTGGCAGTTGAGCACGCGCACAACCGTCACGCCTTGGGTGTCAGCCGGGCCGGCCGGCGGGCATGCCAGGTCTTCAATCCATTGCCAGGTGGTGTCGCTGCGCACGTGCAGTTTCTTGACCTGGCCCCTACCGATGGTAGCGCAGGTGCGGCGCGGTGTTCCGAAGCTTACCGGTTCTGGATCCAGCTGATCGCCGATCAGCACCTCGACTTTGCCGACCTTGCCCGCGCAGGTCTTGGGCGAAATCTCGATCTGGACGTCGCACACGTCTGCCGGACACGGTTTGTCGGCGGGACACTTGCAGGCAAAAGTCGCCGGCTGGTCCGGTGCCACGCCGTCGGCGCACGCCGCTTGCGCCAAGCACAGCACGGCCAGCAGGCGCCACACTCGCGGTCGGTCGGTCATCGGCACCGGTTGCACCCTGGCGGCCCTGGGCCGCGCGGCCGTCAAGGATGCGCCCGGGGCCCCACCGCCGTCAATGGACACCATTGAGTCGTCTTGCCGTGCTGCCACGGCGATTCGCACCGGCAACCAGCGACAGGCGCAATTGATCCGCAACACCATGTGGAGTACAACGCGCGCCGTTTCGCCGTCGCAAACCTGCGTTCGGCGCGGAGACCACGATGCAGCGCATGGCAATCAGCGGGTTCGGAGAGGGTCGGATCGTCGGCCGCATTGCCGGTGTGGTGCTGGCGCTCGCTGCGCTGGCTGGCTGCGGCGGCCCATCGGCGCTGTCCAAGCTGTTGACCGAGAACGACAAAGTCGGCTACGGCGCGACCTGCAAAGACGCCAGCAAGAAACAGACCGATGCCCTGATGCACGGCGACTATGTGCCAGCGCGGCTGTTCGTGCACACCTGGCCCAAGGCCACGGCGCCGAGCGACCTGTTCATCCCCGAGTCTCGGCTTGCCGCGGCGCTGGTCGGCGCAGAGCTCAAGCGCGTATTCATCACCGCCCGCGGCGGCCTGGGCAAGACCAGTCTTGCGGAGTCGCTGCGCGGCCAGTTGTGCGGCGCGCTGCCTGTGTTCTTCCTCGACCTCAAAGACGTCGCCGCGCTGGGCGACAAAGCCGCCGAAGGGGCGGTGGGTGGGTTGCTCGCCAAGCACGCGGGCGTGCCGGCCACGGGCGAGGTCAATAGCGAGTTCGTGGCCAGCCTGACCAGTGGCCCGTTCGTGCTGTTCGCCGACTCAATCGAAGAGACCGACCTGGTGGCGCGGCCGTTGGTGACCAAGGCGCTCAATGGCTTTGCCGCTCGCTATCCCAACGCCATCGTGGTGCTGCTGGCGCGGCCGCCGGTGCTCGACGACGACTATGGTTTTGCGGCGGACACCAAGCTCGAGATCCCGCCGCTCGAGTGCAAGGTCACCGACGAGTTCCTGGCCAAGCAAGCCAAGAACGAAGAAGAGCGCGAGGAGATCAAAACCTTGATGAAGAAGTACGGCCTGTACGAGCAGAGCCGCTTTGGCGTGCAGTGCGTGCTGCCGTACTTGTCGACCTACCGCGACGTCAAGACCATGGTCGAGTTCTTTCGCAAGGCCCAAAAGGGTGACGTGCTGACCAGTTTCACGTCGGTCTACGAGGCGTTGATTGGCCAGCGCTTGAAGAAAGAGTTCGACAATCTGCGCTGGACGGCTTCGGATGCCCTGGACATGGGCGATCGCCTGGTGCGCACAGCGATCGCCATCCAGGGTCAGGCCGCGCTGCGCTTTGACCTGGCGCTGTGCGAGAAGGCCATCGATCCGCGTTGGGGCGACGCATCGGTCGACGCTGGCGTGGCGGGCACGGCGGCAGAGCGCAAGCGCCATGTCTGCGAAAAGACCTTTCAGAGTGCGATGTTCCAGCGTGGCGAAGGTTCCGGCGGGTATGTCTTTGCCGACCGCGCCACCCAAGAGCTGTTCCTGGGCCGCTGGCTCAACGGCGAAATCGCGCGCTCGTCGGGTCAGGACTGCGCGACCGTGGACAAGCACAAGGACTTGCTTGCCAACCTGGGCGTGCTGCGCATCGCCGTCGGCCAGCCGCTCGGCCAGCGCTGCCTGGGTCACATCATCGCCCACAAGTGTGCCAGCGCGCCCGATGGCGCGGTCGAGTTCACGGCCGCCATTGAGCAGGGCGTCGTTTCCGGCAAGGCGCGCGCGCAGGTGCTGCAAGAGGCCCGCGCTGCAGCCAGCTCGCTGCAGCCCAAGGCGTGCATCGACCAGGTGCTCGGCGACCTCGACCGCACCATCTCCGAATAGCCGTCCACTCGCCAGGGCTTTCCGCGCCCAGGACCGGGCCTTTGCATGCCGCAGCGGTTTGCGCGGCACCCGGGCGTATCCTATCCTTGCGCACCCAAAGTGGCGGGCAGGGCGCGGGCGCGGCGAGGCAACGATGACACCAAAATACCTACGAATTCTCTACGGATCGCTCGGATCGGCCATGGCAGTGCTGGCGACGGCGTTTTCCTGTACGCCAATCGATGACCCCGCGTGTGAAAAGGAAAATACCCGTCGGTCAGCGGCCGGGCCGTCCACGTCAGCGTCGGCTGTGGGCTGGACAGCAACGACGGAACCTTTAGCCGGCCGTTTCGGAGCCTGGAGGCCGCGGTCAAAGCAGCCAAGCCGGGCGACACCGTAGTCGTGGCCGCCGGCACCTACGACACGGGTGTCACCGTGCCCGCGGGTGTCCATGTGGCTGGCGTCGGCGCATCGACAGTGCGCTTGGAACCCGGCACAGGCCCCGCTATGGCCATCGAAGGGTCCGGCACCTCGCGCATCGCCGGGATCGGCGTCTACAACGCCATCGGGTTTGGCATCAGCGTCAGCAAGGGCGCCGACGCGACGCTGGTCGGTGTGCGCGTCGAAAAGACCCAGGCAGGCAAAGACGTTGGCATGCAGGGCCACGGCGTCGCCGCCAATGGCGCCAAGAAGGTGACGCTTGAGGGCTGCCAGCTTGTCGGCAACATCGGCGTCGGCCTGGTGGTCCAGGCGTCGGGGCCGGTCAGCATCATCGACCCGCTGTTCCTCAAAGACCCGACGGCTTCGGCGCGCGGCACCGGCAAGGTCGGCATCATCGACCCGCTGTTCGTTCCCAAGAGCCAGGTCACCGGCAATCAGGGCGGCGGCGTTGCGATCATCGATCCGCTGTTTGCGCCTGCGAGCGACGCGACCGCGCCCGATCTGACGATGACGGCCACCGACGTGTCGGCCAACAGCAAATTTGGGGTGGCGCTGTATGGCGCCGGGGCCAGCATCTCGCGCAGTGCCATTCGCGGCACCAAGGGCAACCAGGGCGACGCCGCCGACGGTCTCATCGTCACGTCGCGGCAAAAGCCCAGCGACAAAGACCCGGTGCTGTCGGTCAAGGTCGACGCGGCGTCGGTGCTGACCGGCAACGGCCGCGCGGGCGTGCTCGCGACGACCGGCGCCGAAGTCGAGGTCGCCGCCGAGGTGTCGCTCTCTGGGCGTGGCGGCGTGTGGGCGCAGGGCGAAAAAGCCAAGGTTCGGCTGACCAAAACCGCGGTGCTGGCGCAGAACACCATGGTCGGCGTGGCGGTGACGGCCGGCGCGACGCTCGACGTCACCGGCGCACGCGTCAGCGACACCAAGGTGTACAACTACATGCCGCCCGGCGGCGGCCTCGCTGTGGAACTGGCCGACGGTATCGGCGTGTTTGGCAAGGCCCGAGGCAGCGTCAAGGACGCCGTGCTTAAGGGCAATCCGCGCGCCGGCGTCATCGGCCGCGACCTCGCCGTCGATGGCAATGGCCTGCCGGAGCTCAAGATCGAGAACACCCAAATCTCGGGCAGCAAGTACGGCGTGGTCATCACCGGCAAGTACGGTCAGGCCAACGTGGCCGGCACGACGGCCGCCAAGGACAAAGGCAACTCGTACGACGGCGTCAGCAACGAGAGCTCGGAAGAAGACCTGACCGTGCAAGAGAGCCCGTGCGAGGGCGGCAAGCCCTGCGGCGGTACGCCGTAGCGGTCTGCCGGGGTGCGGTTCCTGAAATGGGGGCGATCGCTGGCATGGTACCCACACGGTCCTGGTAGATACTGCCGGCGGCTGAAGCCGCGGCCTGTGGGTGCAAAGCCTTGCCTCCGCAAGGCTAGATCATCACAAGGGAAAAATAGCC
>SXRM01000138.1 GCA_005792545.1 Pseudomonadota bacterium
CGCAGGGTCTGGTCGCCGGGATCAATGCCGCGGCGCGTGTGCGCGGTGAGGCGCCGGTGATTTTCGATCGCGGCCAAGCCTACCTCGGCGTCATGGTCGACGATCTGGTGACTCAGGGCGCTGAAGAGCCCTACCGTATGTTCACTTCGCGGGCCGAGCATCGACTCGAATTGCGGTGGTCCAACGCCGACCTGCGTTTGACCCCGCGCGGCCGCGAGCTGGGTCTGGTGGGCGATGACCAATGGCGGCAGTTTGAAGACCGGCAGACGAGGCTCGCCCAGGGTCGCAGCCGGCTGCAGACAACCACCGTGCGGCCGAGCCGTGACCAGCTGCCGCACATTGAGGCGCTGGGCGCTGGAGCCCTGGGTACCCCGGCGACGTTAGCGCAGCTGCTGTGTCGGCCGGGCGTGGGTTGGGACCAGATCGCAGCGTGGTGGCCAGAGCAACCAGGCGACGCGCACCTGGACGACGACGACCGCGAAGAGCTGGCCACGGAGGCGCGCTACGCCGGCTACGTGGAGCGCGAACGACGGCGCCTGGCGCGCTCAGGTCGGCTCGACACCTGGCCGATACCGCGCGACTTCGATTACGCGTCGGTGGGCGGTTTGTCGGCAGAGATTGTGCAGAAGCTTGGGCGGGTGCAGCCCGAGACGCTGGGCCAGGCCGCGCGCGTACCCGGTGTGACACCGGCGGCAATTCAGGCACTTGGGTTCGCGCTGCGCAGAGCTGGCAGTGTCGCAGGTCGGTCAGTTGCGCCGGACTGAAGTCGCGAATTGCGCCAAAAAAACGACCCCCGCACGGCGCTCGAAGGGCTCGGTCGAATCGACCTTGACCGACACCGTGCGGGGGCGATGATGTCCGGGCTGTTTCTGGCGGCTGAATTCCTTGCGAGAATCGCCCCATGGCAGCGGTCCGGGCTTTGTCGCGCCAGACTGCGGTGCGGGGTCGCCCCCTTCATCGCCGCCTGACACGCCTCGAGCAGCCCGGTCCGGGCCAATGGGAGCCGCTAGCGCAACATCACCTCACCGGTCGAAAGGGCGCCGCCGAAGCGGCTTTGTAAGTGACAACAATCGCAATGCACTGGATCACCTCCTTTGGACCGGCAAGATAGACATCTCGGAAACCTACCGCGGGGCGCTCGCGACGGTGCCGATCCGCCTGCGTGCCCCTGCTCCCGGCCGGCCACGCGCCAACCGGAAGATGTCGGGTGGTGAGCCCGACCGGTATCGGCGTTGCGAAAGCGCCGAGTGACCGCTGGGCAGCATAAGCACCTGCTGGTGGCCGTGCAAGTTTGGTCCGCCGAGCCCGACATGGTATGACGACGCGACCAGCGGGCGGCGGCAATCGCCGCGGAGGTCTCTGATGTTGTGGGGAAATCGCCCGGACGGCACACCGGTCCATGGGCTGTCGCCGATGCGCCGGCTGATGCCGCTGCTGATGCCGGCCCGCAACAGCGCCGTGGTGTACCACCACCAACAATTGGACCTGACCCGCACGCTGCCCTGGCTGGCGGCGCGGACCGAGCGCTCTGGCGTGCGCACAACGCTGTTTCACCTCGTGCAGTACGGCATCGTGCGGACGCTCGTCGAGCGGCCTGAGCTGCACCGCTTTGTCTCGGGGGGGCGCATCTACCAACGCACCCATCTCGAGCTGGCCTACGCAGTCAAGAAGCGCATGGACGACAAAGCGCCGCTGACCGCCGTCAAGCTGCGTTTGCTGCCATCGGATTCGTTTGGTGACTTCATCGCCAAAGCGGATGCGGTCGTCACCTCCGGGCGCGGTCAGGCGCTATTGCCCGCAGAAAAGGAAATGAAGCTGGCGACGCTGTTGCCGCTGTGGGTGCTGCGCTTGGTGCTGGCCGTGCAGCGCCAGTTCGATGCCTGGAACCTGCTGCCGGCTGTCGCAACCGCCCAGGATCCGCTGTACAGCAGCGCATTTCTGGCCAACCTCGGCTCGATCGGCTTGCAGGCGCCGTTTCACCACCTGTTCGACTGGGGCACGGTGCCGATCTTCATCGTAGTCGGACGCATCCAGAAGGCGCCCTGGGTCGGTGAGGCCGGTGAACTGGAGGTGCGCGAGACCTGCGACCTGCGCTTCAGCTACGACGAGCGCGTCGCCGATGGTCTGTACTGTGCGCGCAGCCTGGAGATCTTGCGGCGGATCGTCGAGCGGCCAGACGATGCGATCGGCGATGGCTGACCTGGTTGCCGCGCATTCTCGCAGCGGTCACAATCGGTAGGCGGCAAGGGGCGCCGCCTCGACAACCAGGCAGGATCATGAAGAAGCCAGACGCAGCCACCATCGCGTGGTACGACAGCAACGTTCCGGCCGACCCGCGCGCAGTCAAAGGCCAGATGTTTGGCCACCCGTGCGCATTCGTGAACGGCAACATGTTCTTTGGCACGTTCGAGAACACGCTCATCGCCCGCGTTGGGCCTGATCGCGCCAGAGCGCTGTCCGAGGGCGGCGTAGTTCGCGTGTTCGAGCCGATGGCCGGCCGGGCGTGGAAGGACTACGTGCAGATTGCCCCGGGTCAGGTTGGGGACGCGGAACTGCGACACCTGGTGGGCGGCGCGCTCGACCACACGGCAGCGATTCCACCCAAGGCCGAAAAGAAGGCCAAGGCCAAGAAAGCGTAGCGCTATTCTGGCTGCGCGCCGTCGGGAATCATGACCACGGCTTCGGCAACGCGCGCCGCGACGTCGATGCGCATGCGGGCGCCGGGCGGCACGCTGCTGGTGATCCAGGTGTTGCCGCCGATAATCGCGCCCTTGCCGATGACCACGTCGCCGCCGAGGATGGTGGCGTTGGCGTAGATGGTCACCTCGTCTTCCAGGGTCGGATGCCGCTTGCGCGTGCGCATGGCGTCGCCTTTGGGAATCGAGCGCGCGCCGAGCGTAACGCCCTGGTACAGCCGACAGCGTGCGCCGAGCACCGCCGTCTCGCCAATGACGACGCCGGTGCCGTGGTCGACAAACAGCGCAGGGCCAATCGTCGCGCCCGGGTGCATGTCGATGCCGGTGCGATGGTGAGCGTGCTCCGCCATCATGCGCGCGACCAGCGGCGCTCCGGCCAGCCACAGCACATGGGCCAGCCGATGGGTGGCGATGGCGTAGAAGCCCGGATAGCACAAGATGATCTCGGCACGCGAACGCGCGGCAGGGTCGCCGTCTAGCGCCGCCTGGACGTCTGCTTCCAAGGCATCGCGCAAGCCGGGCAGGGCTTCGAGCATCGACAGCGCCGTTTCATGCGCCGAAGCCGCCACCGCAGCCGAATCGCCGCCATGTGTCGCGTACATCTCGCCGCGTTGACCGATCTCGCGACCCGGAACCGCCGTCCACTCGGCGACCAGCAGCCGCACCATGCGCTCGTACAGCTCATGGCAGCAGCCAGCGAGGCCTTCGGCGCAGGGGCGCGCCCCCGAGTAGATTTCGGCAAACAGTACTCGCCGCGCCAAATCGAGTGCCTGGGCAACCTGATCTGGGTCAGGCAGCGCCGGCGCACCGCCCTCGAGCCGCGCCTGGGCATGCAGCTCGGCCGCCACACCAAAAGCGACTTGCAGAGCGGCTGTCTGGGCTTCGCGGTGCCATTGGGTTGTGGGCTCGCTCATGACTTTCTGTCCTGCCTTAGAGGGTGTTTACATTCGAACGCCTACTGCGCGTAACCCGTCGATGAGGTCGCAGGACTCATCGACCCCGCCGTGCTTTGTTGTCGGCCCTGTTCCGCCTGAACAGTCCTCAGGACTGTCCCATTGACGCACTGCTATACAGAATCGCCTTGAGGTGAGATCAAGCCTACCGCAAGGAAGGAGCGACGAGTCGGCTTGCAAAGCCGCGAGTTTGCGACCCACTGAGCCAGCAAGAACAGCAATCGCCGATGACCTCGGGTCATCGCGATCCGGTATAGTGCGTCTCAGTCGGCACAGGGCCTCCGCCTCGCCTTGCGGGCGCCTGATTCCGCTCGCGAAGACAAAATACGTCAACACCTTCTTACGTCGATAGGTAGCGCTCGCCCGAGTCGCACAGGAACGTGACCACCCGCGCGCCCGGCGCCAGCCCTTCGCACGCCTGCCGCGCCGCCCACACATTGGCGCCCGAACTCGGCCCGACCAACAAGCCGTGGGTCTGCGCCAGCGTAGCAGCCATCTGGAGCGCGTCGTCGTCGTGCACCGCCATCACCTCGTCGATGACCGTGCGGTCGACGATATCGGGCACGAAGCCCGCACCGATGCCCTGGATCGCGTGCGGCTGGAACGGCCGGCCGGCAAACGCCCTGGCTTTGCTTGGCTCCACCGCGATGACCCGCAGCTTCGAAAAGTGCTGCTTGAGCGCCCGCGCCGTACCGGTCATGGTGCCGCCAGTGCCGATACCGCCGACGAGCACGTCGAGGCGATCGCCGACGTCGGCCAAAATCTCGCGCGCCGTGGTCTTTTCGTGCGCGCTAGGATTGTCCGGGTTTTCAAACTGGCGGGTCATCAACGCCGCTTCGCCCAGCAGGTGCTTGAGTTCGCGCGCGCGTGCCACCGCGCCCGCCATGCCGGCCTCCTTGGGCGTCAGCTCGACGCGGGCGCCAAAGGCCTTGAGGACCTTGCGGCGCTCCAGGCTCATGTCTTCCGGCATGCACACCACGCACGAGTACCCGCGCTCAGCCGCGAGCATCGCCAGCGAGATGCCGGTGTTGCCGCTGGTCGCCTCCAGAATTACCGCGCCCGGCCGCAACAGACCCCGCGCCTCGGCCGAGTCCAAGATCTCGCGCACCGGTCGGTCTTTGATCGACCCACCCGGATTCAGATAGTCGGCCTTGGCCATCAGCTCGACACCGGTCGGCGCCAACCGCGTCAGGCGCACCAAAGGGGTGTCGCCGATACACTGCGAAATGCGATCCACGATGGCCATGCGCGCCTCTGGGAGCCGGCCGGCCCCGCGGAGGCGGCAGTCTAGCGTGAAAAGCGGGCGCAGGGCAGGGTGCGGGAGAACCCGTGCCCTGATTGGGCGCCGTGCCAGACTTTGCCGCGCAGGCTCGCTGCCGCGCATTCACCGTGTCCGCCGAGCCCAAGGGGCCGCGATTCCCCACATGGCGCAGTGTTGCTGATTCGCCACCTTGCGGGTCCGTGCACGGCCCATTAGCCTACGCGTGGCGTCGGCCCGCCCGCAGGTTTGCGCGGTCGGTCGACCAAACGAGGTTCGCCATGCCCGCCCCGCAGTCCGCCATGATGAAGAACCTGGCCAAGCTGGCCTTCAAGTCGCACGCCATCAAGCTGCCGGTCGACTGGAAGCAGCCGCAGGGCGACCCCGACGCCAAGCAGTACAGCGACGCCTTCAAGCCGAGCGAGCGCATGGCCGTGCCCGACCCGAGCAAGCTGTTCGTCCCTGCATCTGTCAACAAGTATCACGTCGACACCGTCAAGCAGATCTCCGAGAAGTTCGAAAAGTACATCGACGGCATCTGCGACGCGATCTGTCAGGCCTGGAGCACCTACCACTCGACGGCCTGCCTGACCACCGTGATGATCGCCGGCCCGGTCGCCAGCGGCGGCATGCTGGTCGGACCGCCGCTGACGCCGCTCATTCTGGCGTCCGGCCCCAAGGCCAGCGCCAACGAGATGAAGTACACCAAGACCATCGCCGCGGTCGTGGGTACCGGCATGACGACCTGGCAGTCCTCGGTCAAGGTTGCGGGCATGCCGTGGTATCCGGCGTTCGCGGCATTTCCTGGCCCGATGGCGCCGCCGGTGCCAAACGTACCGTGCCCACTGGTTGCGCTCGTGCAAGTCAACGCGTCCATGCAAGACGCAGCGCTCAAGGGCCAGATGGTCGGTCAGCTCGGCGACCCGAAAGCGCAGCACCACCAGGAGTTGTTTGACTCTGTCGCCAAGGCCGTGTCGAAGTGCTTCACCATCTGGACTGCGAGCACCCAGGTCACCAACGTGCTCGGGTTCGGGCCGATTCCGACGTTCGCGCCGCCGTTCGTGCCTGTGGGCCCAGTTGTCGGCGGGATGGGCAACCAGACACCCGGCGGCATGACCTGATCGCGGTCAAGGCAGATTCCACGGCCTGCGGATCGATGTCTCGTTGAGGTCCAACAGGTAGCCATCGCCTTCGCGCACCAATACCCAGTCGCGTTCCACGCCGCCCGCGCGCACCGTCAGCAGCATCCGTGTGCCTTGCGGTGTCATGGTGCGCAATTCCGGTGGCGGGCCGCTCAGACCGATTCCTACGCCTGTATCGCCGCGCGCGATTCGCAAAGCCCGCCACAGCGGCCGCGATTGTGGGGTCAGCAGGCGGTCCACCGCATCCGCGTCACCGCCGTTGAGCGCCGCATGCAGTCGCGCCGGAAACGTCGCCGGATCTTCCGCGCAGCCGACCACAGCCACGGTCAGCAGCGCGGTGAGCCAGCGGCGGCTATTGCAGCTGGATGGCAGCGCCAAACGTCGGCATCTCCAATAGATCCAGCTTCCACCGACCGTCGACCAGCACCAGCGGCACTTCGACTTCGCCTTTGCCCTTCTTCTTCTTGAGGCGGACCACGCTGCGCTTTTCGCCCATGTCGACCTTGACGACCTCGCCGTCGGGCAGCACCGCCGGCGGCGGCTTGCAAGTGACAAACACGGTGAACTGGCCGGTAGACTTCTTCTCGACCGACGGCGCTGTCCGCAGCAGACCCGCCGCGCGCGGCTCGACGTACTGCGCGAAATTCTCGATGGCGTCCGGCAGCTGGTCCTGGTTCGAGCAGGCGATCTTGCCCAGATCGGCCAGGGCGTCGCGGGCATTTTGCAGCACCAGCTCGGGCGGATCGCGACACGCAGCCATTGTCAGCGCCAGCGCGACCGCCAGTAGCGTTGGCTGCGGGCGAATTGGCAGGGACAGCGGCATGGGACGCTTGATCGCACCTTTTCGGGCGCGGCGTCAAGGTTGCTGGGGCAGCACGGGTGCGGATCGCGCTTTGGGGTCTCCGGCGAGGCGCGCGGAACCAGTGAATACGCATGGCGTTCAGGTTGAACCCGGCGGCTGAAGCCGCAGGCTGACTGTACGAAGTCCGGCCTGCGCCGGGCTATTTTTCCCTTGTGATGATCTAGCCTTGCGGAGGCAGGGCTTTGCACCCACAGGCCGCGGCTTCGGCCGCCGGCAGTATCTACCAGGACCGTGTGGGTACCATGCCAGCGATCGCCCCCATTTCAGGAACCGCACCCGGGCAGCATTTGCGCCTACTGCGCGTGCAGCTCCATCGTGTCGCGCAGCACCAGCCCCGGGTTCTTGTCGGCGATGTAGTCGGCGCGAAAGCGCGTCTCGGTCAGCAGACACAGATGCCCGTGGCCGTCGGTGTACAGATCGCGGGTATAGGCGTTCTCGAAGGTCTGGCGATTGGCATTGGCCGGCAGTTCTACCCAGCGACAGACCTGCAGGCTCATGCCCTCAAAGCTGGCGTCGACGTTGTATTCGTCGCGCAGCCGCGTCTCGATGACATCGAATTGCAGCGAACCGACCGCGCCGACGATCCAGTCCGAGCCGATGAGCGGCCGGAACAGCTGCGCCGCGCCCTCTTCGCAGACCTCGGTCAGCCCCTTGGCCAGCTGCTTCTGCTTCATCGGGTCCTTCAACCGAACTCGCCGGAACATCTCAGGCGCAAAGCTCGGTACGCCCGTGAACTGCAGCGTCTCGCCCTCGCTGAACGTGTCGGCGATGCGGATGGTCCCGTGGTTGGGGATGCCGATGATGTCGCCTGGAAACGCCGTCTCGACGATCGAGCGGTCGCGCGCTAGAAAGGTCATGGCGTTGCGCACAGCCATGTCTTTGCCGGTGCGCACGTGCCGCAGCGTCATGCCGCGCCGGAACGCGCCCGAGCACACCCGCACGAACGCGATGCGATCGCGGTGGTTCTTGTCCATGTTGGCTTGGATCTTGAACACAAATCCACTGAACGCCGCCTCTTCCGGTTCCACCACCCGCGCGCGGGTCTCGCGCGGCTGCGGCGGTGGCGCCAGGTCGCAAAAGCAGTCGAGCAGCTCTTTGACGCCGAAATTGTTGAGCGCGGAGCCAAAGAACACCGGCGTCTGCTGCCCGCGTAGAAAGCGCTTCTCGTCGTACGGTTCGCTGGCGCCTTGCAGCAGCTCTACCTCTTCGGTCACCTGCGCCAGGTGCTTGCCGACCAACTCGCGTGCGCGTTCGGAACCCAAGTCGCCCAGCACTTCGCGCTCGTTCCTGCGGCCGCGCTCGGCGGCGAGGTAGAAGTTGCAGGTCTGATCGCGCAGGTCGTAGACGCCGTGGAATTCCTTGCCTTTGCCGATGGGCCAGGTCATCGGCGTGCACGCCATGTGCAGCTCTTTCTCCAAGTTGTCGAGCAGGTCCAGCGGCTCCATCGCCTCCAGGTCGAGCTTGTTCATGAAGGTGATGACCGGCGTACGCTTGAGGCGGCAGACTTCCAGCAGCTTTTTGGTCTGCGTCTCCACGCCCTTGCTGGCGTCGATGACCATCAGCACCGCGTCCACGGCCGTCAGCGTGCGAAAGGTGTCTTCGGAGAAG
>SXRM01000139.1 GCA_005792545.1 Pseudomonadota bacterium
CGACGTGGGGGACGAGGCGGCGCCGACCGATGACGTCGCCGCCCGGTGGTGGCAACTGCACCTCGCGCGCCCGTCCGAGCAGCGCCCCGGCAAACAGAATCGACGCACGGACATGCCGACCCAGGTCATCCGGGACGCGCGTCGTCAGCAACCGCGGCGTGTGGATGCGAACGTCGTGCGGCCCCAGGCGAGTCACTTCGGCGCCCAGGGCCTGCGCGACCTCGAGCATCACCCGCACGTCGAGAATGTCGGGCAGGTTGCGCAGGGTGACGGGTTCGTCGGCCAGGAGCGCCGCGGCGACCGTGGGCAGGGCCTCGTTCTTGTTGCCGGAGACGCGGACGGTGCCGTTGAGCGGCGCGCCGCCTTCGATTCGAAAGAAGCTCATGTCTGGCGAGGTCACGCACCGCCGCGGATGGCGGGCGGCGAAGCGTAGCGCAAGCTGGCCTGGGCTGCACCGGCCATTAGCCTGCGTTGATCACCGCGCCGCGGCGGTTTGTGCGGGGTTGGACGTTCCCCCCCATTGTTCAACTACTCAATGCTATGCAGAATTCCAGAAAGATCGAGATCGCAGCGCCACTGAGCCGCGAGTTTTTTTCGCTCCGAGCCGCGGCATTTTCCGAGAACCGACGATCACCGTGTCGTCGGCGCAGATTTCGCGCCGCGCAGGAGGTCCCGTGTCCATTCGCTACTACAATCCCGCGCTGCTCTTTGAGGTCACTGCCCGTACGATTGGCGGCGCGTTTCTGTTTGACCCGGTCATCCACCATGGTTTCGCGGCCGCGTTCAACGCAATCATCGCTATTGCGCAGAAAAAACACGGCATTCGAATCTATGCGTATTTCGCGATGTCCAACCACTATCACGGCATCTTTGGCGCCGATAACCCTGATTCGTTTGCCGATTTCTTGTGCGACGTGCATGGCAACATGGCGCGCTACGCCAATCGCGTGCAGGGGCGCATTGGCCCGGTGTTCAATGGCCGATGCGACGTCACGCCGATTATCGCCGGCGACAAGTGCCTGTCCGATCGGATCGCGTACATCATGGGCCAGGCGATCAAAGTCGATCGACACTGGACGCTCGACAACTGGCCAGGCGCGAACACCAACCGCGCCTTGCTCTATGGCGAACCGGTGGTTGGCAAGCACTTTGCGCGTCATCGAAAGACCTTGGACGCCCGCCGCAAAGACGGCCCGAAGGCGGACGAGGCCTACACGTCCGAGCAAGTGGTTGCCGTATCGCCACCTCCCGGCTGGGAAGCGCTGCCGGAGCCAGAACTTCGCGCACGGTACCGCTCGATTGGCCAGGAGGCCGTGCGACGCTTCGGCCAGGCGGCTTGCCCGGAGGGGGGGAATGTTCAAGTGGCTGCAAACCCTGACCAATCCAGTGGCCTCGAAGCGGAATTCCGCGGTGAGGCACCGTCCCAGACTGGTGCGGCTGCAGCCGCGGCCGCGGGTGCTGGCGACAGCCCCACAGGCTTGACCGAGGCACAGCGAGCATGGATGCAAATGCCGCGCCCGCGCCCCCCGAAGAAGGAGCACAAACGGCAGCGCAGGCCCTCGGCGTACGCCGACACTCCTGCCAAGATTGCGCGCTACCGTGACGGCTACAAGGCGATCCGGCAGGCGCACCTCAATGCTCGCCGAGAACTGGAAAAGCAAACGGAGCGGGCGCTGCGAGGCAAGCGAGCGAGGGCGGTGCAATTCCCGCTGTGGACCTTTGCGGCGGTTGCGCCGCTAGGGCGGTTGGCACGCGATGCGGGCAAGGTCGCGGCGCTAGGCGACCTGGTCTAGGTCCCGGCAAAATTGGCGCCGAGGCGCCCGGGAGATTTCAATGTAGTCAGTGGCTTGAACAATGGGGGCGATCGCGCAAGTCCGCAAGTCCGCAAGTCAGTCAGTCGAGCCTGCCGCGCACCTCGTCGCAGAGTGCAGCATAGTCGCGGGCACCGCTCGACTCGGGCTGCGACTCGAACACCACTTTGCCCTGCAACTGAGCACCGGGCAGCGCGGTGTTGATGCCGATCTCTGTCTGGAGCGACAGCCCCTGGTAGCTCTGGCCGATCGCCCGACGCATGGCTGCGTTCTGTTTGTGGTTGCGCCTGTCAACGCGTGTATGGAGCAACCCCAACACCTGCGGGCACTTACCGAGAGTCCATTGCAGCGTCTGCAAGGTCCGCATCAGGTCGTCGACGCCCTCGAGCGCCAACACCGACAAGTCGCAGGGCACGAGCAAATGGTCCGCCGCGAACAGGGCGTTCAGGGTGAGCAGACCCAGATTCGGCGGGCAGTCCATGACGATAACGTCAAACCGCGCGCGTACGGTGCGCAACGCACGGGCAAGGATGAGGTCGCGCCCCATGCGCGTCGCCAGCTGCGCTTCGGTGCTCGAGAGCTGCTTGTCGGCGAGCGTAATATGCAGCCGCGGCAAAGTGGTTGCCACTACCGCGGAAGCGAGGTCGGGGTCGTGGGCCAGAAGCGCTTGGCTCACGTACGTGTCGGTGCCGGTACGCAGGTGTGCGCGCAGACTCGACGCGACATGCCCCTGTGCATCGAGGTCAATGAGCAACACATGCAAGCCGTGGCGCTCGGCCAAGCCCGCTGCCAGATGCACCGCGGTGGTTGTTTTGCCAACCCCACCTTTTTGGGCCGAGACCGCAATGACGCGTGCGCGGCTCGCCAGCGTGTTGGTCGCGTCCCACTGCTGCGGTCCTGGCGGCTGCACAAGGGTACCGACCGCGTTCCACAGCTTCTGGCCAAGCGCGTTGCTGAGCGACTGCGCCCGTTGCGGCAGCGCATTGACGCTTTGTGGAATCTTGGAAGGGCTGGCCATGGCAATACCGGCGTGCGGCAGGGGCGGCGCCGCGGCGCAAGTGTTGCAGTCGGCCGCTATCGGTCAACTTTTTCGCTCAAGTGCAGGACGGCGGCGGTGTCGGCAGTTGGCGAGGCAATGCTCAAAACGCCGCTGCGAGGCCGGCGACGACCGACCTGAACTCCCCGTGACCATCTGGCTCCGCGCCCGCATCAACAGCGACGCGCAACACGACATTGGCGCGCAGGACAGCCGTTGCCTGCAGGGTGGCCAGCCATTGCGAGTTGTCCGCGTTGCCGGCTTTGGATGTCCGGGACCACTCAAGCCTCGCAGTGGGAAAAAAAGCGGCCGATGCCATCCACGTCAGTTCGGCGAAGGCGATGTCCATTGCGGAGTTCTGGCCATCGCTCGCGCGCGGCTTGTGTGTCTGGCGAACAGCGACCGCGTCGACAAGGATGTCGTCGAAAACCGCGTGCAAGTCCACACCAGCACGGAGCACGTCCTCGTCATACAAGTGGCTGCCGCCTTTTATGATTCCGGCGCGACCGCTCCACACTGAGGCACCAAGAGCGACGCTGCGCTCTTGCCAGGCGGCGCCGCCAGCCTCGGCGTGCAGACCATCGAGCCGCATGCCACCCAGCTTGTACTCCAGGCGCCCAAAACCGACTTTGCGCCAACTGGTGCCTCCACCGGCGTTTTCGACCGCGCCAAGAGCCCAACCGAACCGTCCAAACGCCACGCCAGACAGCTCGGCGCCGGTTTGGTTGGGTTCCGGCGCAAACGGATTGCTGCCCAGCGTCTGCCCGGTCAGACGCAACTGGTGGCCAAGCAACCCGCGATGCACCGAAACGCCGTGCAGCGTCGGCTCGAAGCGACCCAGCCTCAGGTGCAATGCGGAGTCCCCCAACGGCGTGAGATTGAGGAAACCACGCTCCACTGCAACGGCTTCGTGTCCGCCGATGTCGACCGACGCCAGCATCGACGCCAGCGGCCCCAAGGAACCCGCCGCACGCAAGCCGACGTGCCCACCGAGCTCACCGAGCGTGGCCCTTTGGGTGCCGCCGTGCGGATTCGCGGTAGCTGTTTGGCCATGTGCATCGCCGCCTGCTCCATGACCTTCCGGGTGGGGCCCAAACGTCATGCGGCCATCGACCAGGATCGACAGCGGCAACCCGCGTGGCATTTGGCCTGGCCAAACAGCGGCGGGAAAGCGTTCAGCCATCGCGGGGTTGCCCAGCGCAAGCGGCTCCTCTTTTTCAGAACTGGCATCGCCACCGCCTGGAAAGCGGTAGGCGTTGCGCCGAAACGCCTCGCCAAAGGGCGTCAAGCGAGGAAAGGCGATGTGGCACGTTTGGCAGCTGGTCTCGTAGCGTTTGGCGAAGGCCGGAATTGCGTGGGCTTCAGGTGACAAGACCGCCAGCAGAGCCCCGAGCAGCGCGCCTACTGGGAGCAGTCGAAAATCGGACATCGCGGCCTCCGATGCGCGGCTGCGCGCGGCCGGAATCAGAATGGGGCGCACACCGAAAAACATCCATACTTTACTTGCAGTTAATGTCATGCGGGTGTCACGCCGCACACCCTGCATCCACATACCCCCCCATTGTTCAAGTATCTGGTATTGTGGCGGATTGCCGGCACAGTACGATCGCGGCCCGCCGAGACCGGTTGCCGGCCGTGGCGCCCTGCGCTACCGTCGCGCCCAGCGCCAGTCGCGCCGCGATGACCCGAAGTGCCCAAGCCCGCACCCCGCCATGCCGACCCGTCGCCCGCAGGCGAGTGGTTCCGCTTTTGGTTCGGCGACGCCGGCCGCACGCAGCAGCTCGCGGCGATGGCCGCGGCAGGGTTTCTGGCGTTTTTCGCGACGCAGTGGTTTCGGCTGGACAAGGACCTTGCGGGCGCGCATCGCAAGGTCGCTGCGCAGGCCGAGGTCGCTTATGTGGCACCGGTGGCTGCGATGCGGGTTGCGTCGCTCAGCAACCAGGGCTTTGTGGCCGACATGCTGTTCCTGCGGGCGGCGCACTACTTCGTGGACCACCTGATTACCGACAGTCGCCTGCCGTGGCTCGATCTGTACCTGGACGCGATCTGGGGACTGGACGCGCAGATTCGCCAGACCTATCGATGGGGCGCGCAGGTGGTCAAGTTCGGCCAGCGCATCGACCAGGAGGTGGCTGAGAGAGCCAATCGGTTCGCGCGGTTGGGCCTGGCCTACTTTCCGGACGACCCCTGGCTGTACCACGAGATTGCTTTCAACCTGCGCTACAGCTTTGTGCCCAGGGACGCGGACGACGAAAAGCGCATTCGGACTCTGGCCTTGCAGTACCTGGAGGCGGCGTACTCGTTTCCAAGCTTTGCGCTGGATCCCAACTACCTCGTTGGCCAGTACCTGCGAGCGGGTCGCGGCGACGACAGTGTGCAGGCAGCCCTGGAGACCTACGCACAAGCCACTGACGAACAACGCCAGAATCTGCGCGCACTACTCGACGACCGCAACAAGTCCGCGCTGGCCGGCGAGCTCGCCTGGATCGACCGCGCGCACAAACGCGACTTGCCGTGGGCGGATCCCACACTGGCGCTCATGCTCGGACCACGCCGGTCGCTGGCACCGCCCGTGGACGCCGTCAAACCTGAGAACTGGTACGCCGAACCGCCAACCCCAGCGGAGCTGACCAAGCGGCTGGGCGTGCAGTCAGTGGTTCCCCTGGATGGCGGCGGCCTGCGCGCCGACGAACGAGCAGGCATGGCCTTGCCGGCAGACACTTCCGCGACCAGATGAGGCGACCGGTCAGGGCGAGGCCAGTCGGCACGCTCAACTTCGGCCGGCGGGGCACTGATCGTTCTTTCGCAGACAACGTCAATACAACGCGCCATAGCCAGAGGACATGACCATGCAATCCCTTCTAGCGCCCCTCTCCGGTACTACTGTCGCCATCACGGGCGGCGCAGGCTTTATCGGCTCGCAAGTGGCGCGCGCGCTGGTTCAGGCCCCGGATATCCGGGTCGTGCTTTTCGATAACCTGCACCACGATGCGGTCAGCGGCACCGATCTGCTGCGCCACCCCAACGTGCGGTTCGTGCGCGGCGACGTGCGCGACCTGTCCGCGGTACGGGCGGCGCTCGACGGCGCCCACCACATCATCCACATGGCCAGCATCGCCGGCGTTGACACCGTGATGAAGATGCCGGTGGTGACCATGCAGGTCAGCCTGCAAGGCACCATGAACGTGCTTGAGGTCTGCCACGCCATGCACGGCGCCGGCGCCGATGTCCGCCGCGTCATCGACTTTTCCACATCCGAGGTGTTCGGCCGCCACGCCTTCAACGTCACGGAAACCGACACCACCGCGCTCGGCGCAGTCGGCGAAGCGCGCTGGACCTATGCGGTGGCCAAGCTGGCCACCGAGCACCTGGCGTCGAACTACCACAAGCAGTACGGCCTGCCGACGGTGGCAATCCGCCCCTTCAACATCTACGGTCCTGGGCAGGTCGGGACGGGGGCGATTCACCACTTCGTGCGCAATGCCCTGGTCGGCGATCCCGTGGTGGTGCACAACGACGGGTCGCAGATTCGCTCGTGGTGCTACATCGACGACATCGTGCGCGGCGTGCTGCTGTGCATGGCGCGACCCGAGGCGGTCGGCCAGAGCTTCAACCTCGGCAATCCGCGGTCGACGGTCACCATCTGGCAGCTGGCGCGCGACATCGTGCGGTTGGCGCAGAGTCAAAGCGATATTCGTTCTATCAAGTGGGATTTCGTGGATGTGGAGTTGCGCGTGCCCGACATCGGCAAGGCGCGGCGGCTGCTCGGCTTTGAACCGCTTGTTGAGCTGGAAGACGGCCTTGCGCGCACGATTGCGTGGTACCGCGACCAGAAACTTGGCGGAGCGCGCAACGAGACCCACGGATGATGCGGGGCTTTTGAACGTGGACAAGCTGTTGGTGCAGCCGGGTCGCGTCGCGCGTGTCTTCGCGTGGGCGCTGGCGCTGACTGCCGGGGTCACGCTGCCGATGGCCGCCGATGCCGTGCGCATCCAGGTTCGGGCGCGCACCACGTTGACGGCTTCGCTGACCGCGGAAGGCCCGCAGCTCGTCGTGCGCGGCGAACTGACCGACCAGCGCGGCCAGCAAGTCGCCGACGGCAACGTCGTAGTCAACATTGCGACTGAGCGAGGCGGCAAGCTACGTGAAGCGGTGCACACCGACAGCAGTGGTCGCTATGCCGCGAAGTTCTCGCGTGTTTCGCTCGGCGAGGCGGAGCTTTATCACGCCAACGTCGCCTTTGCCGGTGGGCCCTTGCACGGCGAGGCCAGTACCGAAGTCACAGTCGATTTGGCGCGCGACCAGCCGCGGCTAACCGTCCTGCAACCGCAGCGGCGGTGGTCAGTGCTGGCCGATGCCTGGACTGCGCAAGTTGCGGTTTCCGTGTCTGGCGTGCCGCTTGCCAATGCGCCGGTCCTGCTGGAGCTCGACGGACAGCACGCGCTGCAGCTGAGGACAGATGCCGAGGGCATCGCGCGGGCGGCCCTGCCCATCCATGCACTGCGCCGGCCAGGGCCGCACCGGGCCACTGCGACTCTGGAGCCGACGCCGACGCGCAACGCCGCGGAAGTGGCCTGGAGCTTTGACCTGATGGCGGCGGTCGAAGTGACGCTGGCGGCGCGCGAGGGCGACGACAGCAGTCCGTGCGGTCAAGGCGACTGGTGCCTGGATGGTCAGGTGACGCTGCGCGAGGCGACCTCGACGACCGGCCTGCCGGACGCCGTGGTGCAACTGTACGCCGAACGCAAGGAGGTCGGCACGCTGGTGTCTGGTTCGGCAGGTCGTTTCGCCGCCTTGCTGCACGCCGATGCCCTGACGAGCTTTGCGCACCTGCCTCAGGTGCAGCTGGTCGCGCGCGCGACGGCCAATCGGGCTTGGACGGAGGCGGGATACAGTCCAGTCGTGCTGCTGGTACCCACGCCCCCCGCGAGCTGGATGGAGTGGTTGAGCCGTGGCGCGCTGGCGCTGGCTGCGATGTGGATTGCCTGGCGCCTGTGGCAGGCGCGGCAACGAGCCCAGTCCGAGCAGCTCCAGCAGACCGCGGAGCAGGCTGGCCTGGCTGCGGCAACGATGATCGAGGGTCAGGAGCGCGGCACGCCGTGCTTCGGCTTGCGTGCCAAAGTCATGCACGGCGAACTCGGGCGCCCGCTGCCTTGCCGCGGCGTCCTGACCGCGCCAGGAGGCGGTCTGGTGGTGTTGACGGGCGACGACGGCCATCTGGCGGCGACGGATCTCGCGCCAGGGCGGTATCAGTTGAGCGTGACGGCCGACGAGCACGAGGCGCTGCACCTTGCCTTCGACATTCCGCATACTGGGCGGCTCGATGGCTGCACGCTGCTGCCGCACTCGTGCCGAGCGGTCGTGCGCGGCACCTTTGCACGGGCGCTGCAAAGCCACACGGGGGCACCCATCGACTGGTCGCGCGAGACGCCGCGCAAGGCCGAGCCGCGCTGGGTCGCCCACCTGAGGCGGGGGCGCGTCGAGATCCGGCAGGCGGTGCGCGCCGTCGAACGCTCGCTCTATGGTCGCAACACCGGCAGCGAGCAGGTCGGCGAAGTGCAGCGCGCGGTGTCCAAAGTCGAAGAGGCGAACCGATGAACCGCGCCGTGTGGGCTGCCGCGATCGCCGTTTTGTTGGCGGCAACGGACGTGCGCGCCGGCATTGATTTCGCTGGCGATTCGCAAGACTGGAATGGTCTGGCCGGACTATTGGCTGCCGCAAAGACTATCGACGTCACGCTGCGCCTGGCGCCCGAACTGGACTTCGGGCAGCTGGACCGCCACGCAGTCGTCCTGTTGCTGGCGCCCGAAGTCGACCCGACTGCTGAAAACCTCGTTGAACTCAAGGCCTTTCTTGCGGCCGGCGGCAAGCTGGTGGTAGCGGACGATTTTCGGGCGGGTCGGTCGTGGGTGGCGCCTTTTGGCATCGACTGGCTCGATCAGCCGGGCAGCGTGGCCGCACACTACGATGGCAATCGCGACTTGCCGATCGTGCACGTGAGCGCAGCCGTCAACGCGGTCGACACCGCGCGCCAGTGGTCCGGCCCGAAAAGCGCTTACACCCCGGCCCAGTTTCTCGGCCACAACTTGAAGCATGGCGTGGTGCTCAATCACCCCGCAGCGCTGCGACCGATGGCGGCAACGGCGACGGCGATGTGGGGCGCCTACGACAGCCCGCCGCGCACGGGCTGGCTGCTGGAGGCTGCGCGCGGCCGCGGCCGGGTGCTGGCGCTGGCGGATTCTAGCGTGTTCATCAACCAGATGGTGGCGCGCGTGTATGACAACCGCCAGTTTGCGGCGAACTTGTTGCGCTACTACTGCGTCGAAGACCGTCCGTGCACGGTGCACGTGGTGGCCAACTTGCGGGTAGCACGCGGCGCGTATGCAGACACGCCGGAGGATCGCGCTGGCTGGCGCGCCGGCCTGGACTGGCTGAGCGCGCTGCTCGCCGACCTGGCAGAATTGCTGCAGGGCAAGCTGGTGGCGCCTGGACTGCTCGCTCTGCTGCTGCTACTCATCGGCATGCCCGCGGTGCGCCGGGCTCAGGCTTTGCCTGCGCTGCTGCCGCCGCGCGCGGACCTGCCCAGGCATACGAGCGCACTGTCGCAGAAGCTGCAGGCGTGGCTGGGTGAGCCCATGGCGGACTACCGCAAGCCCGCACAGCTACTGGCGAGCCAGTTGGAGCGCCTGCTGGAGCGCGTCGAGCCTGGCCTCGCTGCCGACCGCGCGCGCATGGCCGGGGCGCCGCAGCGCCGGTCGGGGTCGTGGCGCCGCGACGACGGGCTGGTCGAAGGCCTGGTGCGTGGTGGTCGCTGGTCGCCCCAGGCCGGCAAGCGCCTGCGACAGGTCTTGAGCGATTTGCAGCGTCTGGCGCAAGATCACGCGCCTATGGTTTCTCGCCACCAGTTTGGACAACTGGCCGCGGAGGTCGAATGGGCCGAGACCCTGTTACGCCACACCGTCCAGCGCAGCACGGGCGCGCATGCCCAACTGCCCAGCGAGGCGTCAAAAACGCCCGCCCGTCCGGAGGCCGCCGATGACGCCACCCGCTAACAGTGTCGGCGCAACTCCTGCCGGCGGCGTGCCGACGACGTTGGACCATGCCCGCCTGGCCCGCGCGGGCGCGCTGCGTGACCGTGTCTTGGCGGAGGTCGCCAAGGTCTACATCGGCAATCCCCAGGTTGTCACGGTGCTGCTTGCGGCGCTGCTCGCCCGCGGCCACGTGCTGCTTGAGGGCGTGCCGGGCCTGGCGAAAACCACGCTAGCAAAGGCCATCGCGACTTCGCTCGGCTGCCAGTTTCGGCGCATCCAGTTCACGCCCGACCTTTTGCCCGCCGACATTACGGGAACTTTCATTTTCAACCAGAAGATTCACGAATTCGAGCTGCGGCGCGGCCCGCTGTTCGCGCAACTGGTGCTTGCGGACGAG
>SXRM01000140.1 GCA_005792545.1 Pseudomonadota bacterium
CCCAGACTGCCTTCAAAGTGTCTGTAAATCAGCGGCCTTACATGACGACCACACATAACCGAACAGGCATGTCGCCAACCAGTTGATTCTGCTAGCTATGCCTTCGTGGTCAAGCGCACTCTCTGCGATCTGCGCCCGGCACCGGAGGCGGCTTGTCGCTGCGCGCAGCCTTGGGCAAGATTGCCACCTGCTCATCTTTGTCTTTGTCCTTGCGCGGCACGAATTGGGTCTGGTGTACGCGCTTGGCGATCTCCGGATCCTCCGGGCAGCCATCTTCGTCGCGGACGCCATTTTCGGTCTCTGGCTCCAGCGGACAGCGGTCGATGTCGTCCTTGATGTCGTCGTCGTCGGCGTCGTCGGTGGGGACCTTGGGTGCGGTGGAATCCCACACCCAGCCCAGGGCAATGGCGGCCTCGTACTCGCGGCTGAGCGGGTCGGTCTGCGCCGTGTTGCCGGTCCAGTGCACGCGGCCGTCCAGGCGCACGTTCCACTTTGCGTTCAGCCGCCAGCCGACCGCGGCCCCGGCATAGCCGTAGGGATCGGTGTCCGCAACGAATCGCACCTCGGCTGCCGCGGATGAGCGCATGACGCCGCCGCCGGCCAGCGCCATCAGGCTCAAGCGCCAGACAGGCAGCCGCACGACGCCGTGGCCGCGTGCTGTGAGCACGGTCGCGCCTTGCGCGCCGAGGTTGACGCTCTGGATGGTCGACCGCCCGCCGGCGGCCTCGACTTCGACGCCAAACAGCTCGTGCGGAAACAGGCTGAGCCGTAGACCCGGCAACACGGTGGCGCCAAACCCGCCGCTCCAGCCCTCGGGCTGACCCAGTTCGTTGGTGTTGCTGAACCAGTGCGGCGCCGCGAACAGGCTCACGCCAGCGTCAAGTGCAGCCGCGGGTCGGCCAGCCAGTGCCCCGACCGCGCACGCAACTGCGAACCCGAGCGCCCAATTGCGGGTGCCACTGCCAGTCACTTACCGCCCCGCAACAGCTACATTGGCCTGACGCGACGCGAACGCCCCTGCGTGCGCGCGAATGTCGCGATGCTTGTCCAGAAGGGCAACGGTGTCAATGGTGGGGCGGCGATAGATGCGGATCCGGCTATTCCTGGTGGCCCAGCCGCACGACCATCGCCGGGTGCCTGGCCGCCAGCGCCTTCAACCGCCCCAGCGACACCGCGTTCTTGGTCTGATCCCCAGTAAAGTGACCAGGTTCAACGCCATGATCCCAACCCCAGCGGGTGTGGCAGTTGTCGCCGACCAGCAGCACTGGGCCTTGCGGCGTCCGGACGGCGTAGGCCGTGCTGCCCGGGGTGTGACCCGGCGCGAAAATTGCGAACACACTGCCGTCGCCGAAGACGTCAAGGAGGCCCTCGAAGACGCCGTCGGGATCGGCCTGATACTGCCACTGCCGCAGCGGCCCATGGCCAGCCAACAGGCCGTCGATCGACCCCGCCAGCACTAGGTTGGTCGCCGCCCGCGGCGTGGTCTCGCCTGGCCCCGCAAAGGTCGGTGTGCCGCGCGGCACGTCCGGCATGCCGCTGATGTGGTCGATGTGCAGGTGCGTGAGCATCACGCCGGCCAGAGGCTCCTTTTGACTCGCCAGCCACGGCCCAAGTGCATTGCGAGTGGTCATCTTTTCCAGGTGCAGTTCGCGGGCGACCAGCCAGCCGATGCCAAGGTCCGCCGGATGATCCTTGAAATCCTTGGCAATGCCGGTATCCACGACCCACAGCCCGCGAGAAGGATGCCGCAGCGCATGAAAGTAGATCTGCATCGGCTCGTCGCGGTCGCTCAGCCCCGCGGCTTTGGCCTTGGCGTGCCCGAGGTTGAGCAGGCCAGCCAGTGGTACAATCCAGTCTGCTGATACCACGGTGTCGACCGTGACGGGGCCCGGCAGGTCGAGCGCCGCTTCCATTGCCTTGGCGCCAATGGGCTTGCCAAGGTCGCTGTCACGCACGGCGTGACTGCTGTACGCGCAGCTTGCGGCGCCCAGGCAAAACGCAGCAAGGGCCAGGCGTTTCGACAGTCGTGCCCGGTTCATGGCGTTGCCTTTGCAGGCTGGACGGCGTCGAGCCAGGCGAGAAATCGGGCCTTGGCGGCAGCGGCATCATACGTGGTTTTGGGCGGCGCACGCGTGGGCTCGAACTCCCAGACCACAAAGTACATGCCCCTGTCGTTGCGGTGGACGGCGATATGGGTGTCGTAGGTCTTGTCATTGGGGCCGACGTGGCGGCCAGCAGCAAAATGGTAGGGACCGTGAGCAGTGACCGAAGTGACCTTGAAGCCCTGGTTGCCTTTGGACAGCATGTTGATCATGTGCTGCAAAAGGCCCGCGGGCGTGTCTTTGGCGACCCGGTCCTTGTCTTTGCCCGCCAATTCGATGCCCCACAAGGTCAAGCCCGTGCCGTCGGCTGGCGTCGGGTCCAGGGCCAGGTCGCACATCGAGCCTTCCTGCTCCGCCTGCTTGCGCGTCCAACGCGCGTCGTCAAAGGTCACGGCGGCGAGCTTTGCGCACGCAACGGTCACCGGTTTTGCGCTTGCCCGGCCAGCCGTTGCGCAGACTGCGCAGATCGACAAGGCCAGGACCCAACCAAGCGACACCTCGCGACTTGTGGTCATGCTGACCTCCCCATTCCGAAGCAATCTCTAGGCGACCAACGCCTTGAGCCGGTCCAGCGCCGCGCCCCAGGCCCGCCGCATGCCGTCGGCCTCGTCGCGTGTGCTCAGCCGCTTGTGGTAGACGTTGATGGTGGTCTTGCCGCCCATGACGTTGAACTGCATCTCGACCTCGCTCGGCCCAAACCCGGGGCTTTGCCACGTCAAGCGCACATCCTTGGCTGGGCGAATGCGGCCGACTTTGCCCGTGCACGGGCCGCAGGCAAACGCAGTGCCCTCGACCATCGCGCCACTCCAGCCGGTGACCCAGGCTTGGATGGCCGATTCGGTGGCGAAATGCGGAAAAATCTCGTCCGGCGCCTGCTTGAAGCCCTTGGTGCAGCAGATGTTGTAGCCCTCGGGCCGGCCATCTTTTTGCACGATGCCTTTGCAGCGCTCGTACTCGACCCACAAGGTGGTCGGCCACCACACGTCTTTGCCGCGGTTGGTTTCGTTGTAGATGAGCTGGATGGCGTCACGGCGCTTGCTGGCGAGGCCCTCGGCTTCGATTCGGGCAAACCAATAGGCCATCGGCTTAGCGGTCGCCTCGACGCAGGCCTCGTCGGTAACAGGAAAATCGGGCGCAAACTGGATATCCATGGAATTAGTCGTTTATTTGCAGGGATCGCCTGCGACCTTGCCAGTACCTTCGACCGCCATGCCGCCGATCGGCCGACCAGCGAGCGCGGCGTTGTGAAACTCGACCCGGCGGTTCTGGGCTTTGCCTTCGGGGGTGTCGTTGCTGGCGACCGGCTTGTGCGGGCCATGCCCGGTGGGCAGGACGCGTTTGCAATCGACGCCTTTGGCAACCAGCGCCTTGGCGACGGCGAGCGCGCGACGCTCGGTCAGCGTCTGGGCCTCGGCGGCACTGCCGGCGTTGTCGCTGTGGACCTCGATGCGCAGCGTCGTGACGTACTTCTTGTCGCCCAGGTACTGCGCGACGTGGGCAATGGCTGCGGCGCTGTCAGGCGTCAACTCGGCGGTGCCAGTGCGAAAAGTGACAGCGCTCGGCACCACGAGCTTGTTGCCGTCGAGTGCGTACGTTCCGGCCATCGCCAGGAATTGGGCAGTCAGGCCCAAGGTAAATACAGCAAACATGGGGAAGCCTCCTTGCCTTCATGCTCACGGCCGCGGCTTGGGCGCCGGCAGGACCTCAGGACAGCTGCCGTCGTTCATGCACGGTTCAATGGCCCACTGCTTGCCGTTGCTGCCCAAAAAGCGGCCAATCGCGTACATGACCATGGTTCCGTGGTCGAAGTACGCCTTGTCGTTGCACGCAGACTCGTCGGTCCCCGCTGTTTTGGCGTCGGCTTTGCATTGCTTTTTCAAGAAGTCGACGTGCGCGCCGGGCTCCCAAAAGCCGTGCTTGCCGCCCGGTTCGACATAGGGAAAAAAGGTGCCGGAATAGCCGCCAAAGCTGTCCTTGACGACGGCGTGGGTGTGCAGCGGTGGATTGAGGCGGTAGGCATGAAAACCGTCTTTGCCGCGCGCGGCCGGGCCGGTTGGCGCCACTTTGGTGCCTGCGGGCGGCAAGGTGGCGTTTGCGGCGTTGCCGCTACCCGACAGGTCCTCTGGGTCAAACAACACCCCGTTGCCCGCCGGGTCTACAAAGCGCGGAATCTTGTCGACCGCCTCGAGCACGTAGGTGTCGACCAGCGTCTGCAGTACGGTACGGTTGCCCCACTGCACCACTTTCTTGGTCCAGTCCAGCAGCCCGGCGGCGCGGCCAATCGCTGCACCGGTCGACACCGGCACGTTCATGTCGCCGACGGTGTTCAGCACCAGTGCGTGGTTTTGGATGCCAGGGTCCGCGAAGTGCCGCGCGTACACCGCCGGGTCGGCCGGGTCGAGCACCATCTGCGCAAAGCCCATGAAACGGCGCAGCTCTGGTCGCGCGCGGTGCAGACCCAGGCCCTCGGCCAGCGGCGAAAGCGGTTCGCCGGCTTTGAACCACAGCGGGTCACTTTTGGCGTGGAACTTGACGTCGTTGCCAAACTGACCGACCTCGAGCACCACCTTGGCGTCGGCTTTGACCTTGCATGCCCGGTGCTTGACCTCGTCGCGCACGCCGATTTCGAACGCATCGCCCTGGAAGAACCGCAGCTTATGGCGCTGCGCCGGCACCGCGATGTCCGATCCCAGGCCAATGCGAAACGTCAGGCACCGGCTCGGGCAGGTCGCCTTGTCAGTGACGCCAGCGTTGGCCTCGCAGCCCTTTTTGCAGTCGTCGTCGACGATGAGCCGGGCGCAGTCGTACTCGCCGTTGTCGAGGTTGTCGCCGCGGACGGTGTCGCCGGGCTTGAGCTGGGCGAGTTGCTTGCTGTCGAGGGTGGCAACGGTGACCTTGGCGGTGTCGTTCAGGCTCGGGATTACCGCTTGGATGGCCAGGGTATTGGCTGCGCCGTCTGGTGCGCCGATGTACAGCGGACCCATCAAACGCAATACGACGGCCTCGCGCACCCCGCCTTGAATCGAGCGGATGCCGACGTCAATCAGGCCGCCGCCGCCCGCGATAGGCACGATCGCGGTCAATTCTGGTTCAACGCCACCGACCACTGCGCTCATGATGCCGCCGAGCGAGCCGCCGAGCATGTGCAGCGGCATGTCCGCGCCGCCGACGTCGACCTTGCCGTCGCCGTCCACGTCGCCCGCGATGTCGTCGGCCTTGCCGTTGCCGTTGACGTCCTGCGCCCACAGGCGCTTGCCGTCCCAGCCGCGCAGCACGCGAATCAGCTGCAGGTAGTCCAATGCGGTCTGGCGAACCACATCGCGGGTATGAAAGGTGTACGACGTCCAAAAATCGGCGCCCGAGTCCTCTTCGCCGTCGGTGTCCTGGTCGCGGCTGCGGTTGGTCGTCAGCGCGGTCACCAGCGGCGTCAGCCCCATGCCGCTGAAAATTCCCGTGAGCGTATCCTTGTCTTTCTTGCCCATCGTAAAGCCATGGCTCACGTTGTCGATGGCGATGACCGCCAGGCCCATGCGCGCAAAGAACTGATGAAAGCCAAAGACTTCGGTCTTGCTACCCGTGTAACCGTGACCGAGGATGACGATGCCGCGCGGCTTGCCATCCGGGGTCGCCTCTTTGCGGGGCGTCGTCAGCCAAAACGTCACCGATTCGGCGCGGTCCTCGACTTTCTTGCTATGGACATCGGGTGGCCACGACATGTCGTTGTAGCCCAAGAACTTGCCGTCTTTGCCTTTGACCTGGAACAGCTGCGGTGACTTGTAGGTGCCGATCATGTGGTAGTCGACGTACTTGAGCGCATCAACGTAGCGTTTGCCCTGCTCGCCCGAAGTAGAGCCGGCCAGGCCGGATGCGGCGACCAGCGTTGCGACCGTGGTGAAGGTCTCGCCAGAGATGGCGTAGGTGTTTTCGTAAGCCTTGTCGGGCTTTTTATCGAAAAGCGGCAACAGCTTCTCGATGTCCGGCGGGTAGGCCGACTGCAGGTGCTTTTGCGCGCCCTTGCCGTACAGGCCGTCGCGCGCGGCAACCAGCCCCGCCTCGATGCTGCCAGTCGTGAACGTCCACGCAAAGCCGATCTGATCCACAGTCAGGTTGCCAAAGGTCGCCGCGTTGGCCGCCAGCGCCTCTTTGAGCGGCAATAGCGCCGCCGTCTGGCCAACGTGGTTGATGGTCGGGAACGGCGAGCCCACCGGCTTGCCATCACTGCCCCGTAGCCGCCGCGTGATGACCACCGCGTACGTCGTGCGCTCGCGCAGCGAAATCAGCGGCCGCATGATCAGCGTCCTAGTCTCGCGTTCCCAATAGGTCATCAGCGCATCGGCGCGCTCGGCCAGGTTCATTTCGCTGTGCTTCTTGGTCACGCCCGGCTTGTAGTTGGGCTTGTCGAGCAGGCCGTCGAGGTCGGTGTCTTCGCCCGGGTCGAGCTTGCCGTTGGCGTTGCTGTCCTCGTCGTGCTCCTCGAACAAGATGCTGTTGGTGTCGCCGCGCGGATCGGATTTCCAGTAGCCGGCCAGTTGCTCAGCGACCACCGGAAAGTTGCCGTTGCCGATGTCGAGCTGTGCCGGCTTGCCGAACTCTGGGTGGCCTTTGGTCACATTGACCAGGTACACCGCGTCGTTGGCAAAGGCGTAGTCATCGCCGTGGTGGCGCTCGACGATGTCTTGCAACTGAATGTCACCATCAAAGGGCACCGTAATCGGCTGAAAGGTGCCCCAGCCGTCCAGTTGATCGACCAGCTCGCGGGTGCGCCGCTCGTAGCTGGTCGCCGCCAACATGGACGCGTTGATGCGCCGACCGGTCGAGGCGCTCGGGTCATGGATGGTCGCCAGATCGTTAGGCAGCGGGATTTCGGGCAGCGGCCGCGCTTCGAAGTCCAGGCGCACGCGCACGCCAGCGTCCTGGCTTTTGGCGAGGCCTTCGGGGTCGTCCTGGCACGCGGCGGCACACAGCGCCAGACCCGCGAACACGACAAGGTGCTTGTTCATGGTGTTCCTCGTCGCAAGGGCTAGAAGTTGCTGGTGGTTTTGGGCTGTAGCGCCAGCACGAGGCGCATCGCCGTGACCGGTTGGTCCAGGCCGGACAGCACGCCGCCCGGCAACAGCGCCGCGGCCTCGCAGCCGAGCGACACCTCGTAGTCCAAGCTGTCCGGGCGCGCCCGGTACCGAATGCCCAGGTCCAACTCGGTGCCCAGGTACGAACCCTCGGGCGCGTTGCCCAGGTAGTTGCGCGCGTGGCCACCGCCTTGGGTCTTGCTTGCGCGCGGATCGGCCAGTGGCAGCGGGCTCCACGCCAGCAGCGCCCCGCCGTAGATGCTGAGCGCGTCGGCCGCTTTCCAGCCAAACTTGGGGAACACGGCAATGGTGCTGGTAGCCGCGCCGCCGGTCGCAATGCGGTCCAGGTCCACGTTGGCCACGCCAACCAGGTCAGGATCGGACGCCGACACGCGGGCGCGACCGCTCTGCGCCGCCAGCAAGCGCTGAAACAGCACCAGGCCAAACTGCAAGTTGGGGTCAGCGCGAAAGTTGGTGATCTTGCCATCGTCCAGGCTGGCGTCGCCCGACAGGTACAAAGCATCCAACTCTGCCTGCAAAGCGCCGGCGAATTGCACCGTTGCACGGCCGACCGCACCGAACTGCATCACGTCGTGGGTCTTAAACTCGGGCGTCGGCGCCAAAGTCGTACTACCCGCAATGATGGCGGCTTCGCCTTGCAGCCGCATTTTGATGTCGCCCATCGACCGCGCATAGTCGCCGGCCAGGTCGACCGCGTGAATGCGCAAGCCGCGACCGCTCGTCGCGGTCTGGTTGCGCGCGACGTAATAGGCCCCGAACCAGCGATCGACCGCGGTGTAGAGCTTGACCGCGGCCACGATTTGCTCGGCCTCGTCGTTGCCGACCAGGATGTCGTCGGCCACCACGTGGTCCACTGCCGCCGACACCACCAGACCCGCAAGCGCAGACGCCTCACCGCGAAACGGCGTCAGCACCAGCGCTCCGCGCACCACCCGGTCGCCGACCTTGGGCAAAGTGAACCAGTTGTCGCCGGCCTGCGCTTGGGCGCCATCGTTCGCCAAAAGACCCATGCCCCATTGCGACGTCATCAGGCCAGCGCGAATCTGTGCCACCTCGCCAAAGCGCCAGCCGGCCCAGGCCTCGGTCGGCATGTAGGCGTTGACGTTGGCGTCGGGCAGGCGGTCGCCGTCCCACTGCACGGGTTCAGCCGCGTAGTTGCGCACCCATTCCCCAGATAGCGCCGCCATGGCTGCGAGCTTGCCCAGGCGTTTGCCGCTGTCGAACTTGAGTTCGGTGCGCGTTCTGGCGGCGACTTCGGGCTCGCTGCTGGTGACCGCGCCAAAGCGGTCGGCCGCGAACGACGATGTGCGCTGGCTGGCGCCGAGCAGGCCCACGCCCAGAGTCAGCATCGGTGGCGGAATCGGTGGGGCGCTGACCGGCTCCGCTGCCGCGGCAGGTGCGGGCGCAGGTGCCGGGGCGACAACCACCGGGGCCGCTGCTGGCGGTGCTACCGGGGTAGGGTCGGCCGCGGGCGTTGTCGCCCCTGGCGGTGGCTCCTGGGCCAAGACCGGGGTCGCGGCCAGGGTCAGCAGCAACGGGGCAAAGGGCATTCGCATGGGCTGGGTCCGCGAGGCCGGTGGCTGCCGGGCGAGGCGAAGGTAGCGGCATTGTGGCGCGCGTGCAATGGGCAAACTAAACGGCCCCTACCTTTGTTCAGACGTATGAACGCACAAGGGAATTTGGAGTTGCCCGGAGGTGCGGCGGTGCTGTCGTCGTGGCGAAAGAATGGAGGGGGGCTTTGTTCAGACCGATGAAATCGTGGGGTAATTCTAACACGGGCGGATACGGCGCTCCACCCCTACCCGGGCCCAGGACCTGCCGCCTGCTTGGCCTCCTGCCGCCGCTTGCGCGCCCGCCGCCGGGCTGCCGCATCCCGCAGCTTCTCGCGCTTGCGGTGCGCCTTGTACTCGGGGTCGTCGGTCAGGTTCTTGGACAGATACACGTGCGGCTCTTCGTCGCCAAAGCCGTTCTTGCGAAAAAAGGCCAGCGCCGCGTCGTTGTCGGCTGCGGTGTCCACCAACAGAATGCGCGCGCCCTCTTCGATAAAGGTCTCGGTCATGCGCTCCATGAGCTTGGCAGCCACGCCGCGCCGACCGACCTTGGGGTCCACGCCCAGCCACAGCAGGTGCCCGTACGACCACGCCGAGCCGCGCTTGTCCAAGATGGTGCCGAGCGCGAAGCCGACGATGTCGTCGTCCAGTTCGGCCACGATGCACAGGTCGCCTTCCGACGCGAAAAGGGTGGCCAGTTCGTACTCGTCCCAGGTGCGGTAGAGCGCACGCCAGCGTTCGGCCGTAAAAAGCTCTTCGCCCAGGTCAAACACCTCCGGCAAATCGCCGATCTCCATGGCCCGGATCTCGACAACCGGTTGTTTGCCGTTCTTGGATGTGCGTTTGCCGTTCTCGCTCATGCCGTCACCACCGCCAGATCCTCTGCTTCGCCCACCGTTTGCACCTTGAGTCCGCGCGCCGTGCGCTTGACCATCCCGGGCACTGAACTCGCCGGACCCAGCGCCAGACCGGCCGTCGCCCCAGCCACTGCCAGTTCCGCGATGGCGCCGCGCCACAGCACCGGCTGCGTGACCTGCGCCACCAGCAACGTCCGCGCATCGCGGTCCGCCCCATGCCAGGCATCTGCGGCCGTCGAGCGCACGGGAAAAGTCAGCGCCCCAAACTTCACGCTGGCCAACGCCTCTGCCAGACGCTCAGCCGCTGGGGCCATTAGCGCACAGTGGAACGGCGCCGACACGGGCAGTGGGACCACCCGCATGGCACCGCGTTCGATACACAGGTGCGCTGCGCGCTGCACCGCGGCTGCGTGACCGGCGATGACCTGATTGCTCGCATCGTTGTCGCCGGCCACTGAGACGACCTCGCCCTGCCCCGCCTCCGTGCAAGCCTGGGCCACTGCGGCGGCATCGAGACCCAAGATGGCTGCCATGCTCCCAACACCAAGCGGCGTCGCCTCTTGCATGAACCGCCCACGCAAGCGGACCAATCGCACGGCGTCGGACAGCGACAAAGCGCCAGCGGCGACCAGTGCGCTCCATTCGCCCAGGCTGTGCCCGACTGCGGCGCGCACAGTCACCGACTGGTCAGCCTGAACAGCGGCCCATGCGGCCAGGGAGTGGGTCAGGATGGCCGGCTGCGCGAACTCGGTCTGCACCAGGCGTTCTTCCGGGCCGTTCCAGCATAGCTCCGCTAGCGCGAAGCCAAGCGCCTCATCCGCCTCAGCAAACACCGCGCGCGCGGCCGGGTAGCGCTCGGCCAGCGACCGACCCATGCCAACGAACTGGGCGCCCTGGCCGGGAAACAGCAGCAGCTTGTCCGACATGGCCTAGACCCTCCCCAACACCAGCGAGGTATTGATGCCGCCAACCGCAAAGGTATTGCTGACGATCTGGTCCACGCGTTTTTGTTCACAGGCACCGCGCAGGTAGTTGAGCGGCGCGCAGCGGGGATCGATTTCGTCCAAGTTGCGCGTGGGCGGCAAGAAGCCGTCGCGCAGGGCGGCCAGGCAAAAGATCGCTTCAATGCCGCCGCATGCGCCCAGCGTGTGACCGGTGTAGCTTTTGGTCGAGCTGACCGGCGTGTTGTCGCCCAGAATCGACAGCGTCGCCTGACTCTCCGCGATGTCGCCCAATTCCGTCGCCGTGCCGTGGGCGTTGATGTAGCCGATGGCGTCCTTGTCCAGCCGCGCATCTTGCAATGCGAGCCGCATCGCCCCTGCCATGCCTTCCCAACTGGGCCGAGTTATGTGCTGTCCATCGCAGTTGGTCCCATAGCCCAAGACTTCTGCGTAGATGTGCGCGTCGCGGGCCTTGGCGCGGGTGTAGCTCTCGAGGATGAGCGTAGCCGCCCCTTCGCCGACGACGAGGCCGTCGCGGTTGGCGTCATAGGGCCGCGGGCTCAGCTCTGGGTGGTCATTGTACTTGGTCGATGTGGCATACATGATGTCGAATACGCCAGCGTGGGTGAAGTGCAGTTCTTCGGCGCCGCCGCAGACCATTACTTCTTGCTGGCCGAACTTGATGGCCTCGTAGCCGTAGCCGATGGCTTGGCTCGAGCTGACGCACGCCGAGCAGGTGGTAATGATGCGGCCCGTGATGCCGTAGTACATCGCCTGGTTGGCGGCGCAGGTATGGCTCATGAACGTCAGGTAGCTCGACGATTCGAGGCCGGCGAGGCTGGTGGTGCCAAACACCAAACGCGTGAACGCCTCAAGTTCGCTGCTTGAGCCGTGGGTGCTGCCGTAGGCGAGGCCGACGTGGCCGCGGGTCAGTTCTTCGGCCTCCAGGCCCGAATCGGCAACGGCGCGGTCGCTGGCCCAGGCACTCAACAGTGCGACGCGGCCCATGGTGCGGATCTTCTTGCGCGGAAACGCGGACTTCTCGACGCCATGCACCGGCGCCGCCAAGCGAGTGGCCAACTGACCAATCTGGGCCCACTCGGGCATGACCGCAATGCCGTGCCGCAGCTCCTGCAAGGCTTTGCTGACTTCGTCCAGGCTATTGCCAATCGGGCTGCACAGGCCAAGGCCGGTGATGACTACGCGTTCGCCGTTCATTGGGACTCCCGGCGGCTAAGGCCGCAGGCTCAAACTACAAAGCACCGCCTGCGCAGTGCTGGATCGGCAGACTCGTGGAACATGCCGAGCGACTCAAACCAACCCACCGTTGATGCCGATGACCTGGCCGGTAATGTACGCGGCGGCGTCGCTGCACAAGAACGCCACCAACGCCGCCACTTCGTCGGGTCGGCCCATCCGACGCATCGGGATCATCTGCACCGCCTCGGGCGGCAGGTCCTTGACCATGTCGGTGTCGATAAGCCCCGGCGCGACGGCGTTGACGGTGATGTTGCGCTTGGCGAGCTCTTGGGCCAGCGAGCGGGTGGCGCCAATCAAGCCGGCTTTGGCCGCCGAGTAGTTGGTCTGGCCGCGGTTGCCGGCCACGCCCGACACCGAACTGATGTTGACAATCCGGCCCCATTTGGTGCGGACCATCGGCATCACCAACGGCTGCGTGACGTTGTAGAAGCCGTCGAGCGTGGTGCGCGTCACGCTGGTCCAAGCGTCGCGCTCAAGGGCGGGAAACGGCGCATCGGCGACGATGCCAGCGTTGTTGACGATGATGCTGAACGGTCGCGCGAGGTAGTCCTGCGCCTGCAGCCCCGCAGCTACCGCCTCCGGGTCGGCCACGTCAAAGCACGCGGCTTGGGCGCTACCACCAGCGGCCACGATGTCGGCGACCACGGCCTGCGCAGCGGCCTGGTTGCCGCGATAATTGACCGTGACCTCATGGCCGGCCGCAGCCAGCGCCTTGCAAATGGCGGCGCCGATGCCGCGGCTGCCTCCGGTAACCAAAGCGCGGGCCATCTTACGGATCTCCTGGCAATGCCATGCCGGGCCCGGGCTGCGCGACGCTTAGCTGCGCCGCGGCCACCAGGCCCTGGGCATCGTGGACCAAGCAGGCAAAGTTGCCAAGGGCCGCGTCGCCGAACACCCGGCGGACCTCGATGCGCAGCGGCACGCCGACCGCAAGCCGAGCTCTGTGCAACGTCAACTGGCGACAACCCAACAGGTAGCCGATTTTGGGCGGCAAGCCCTGCGCCCTGCCCTCCAGGCCCGCAAATGCGGCGATGGCCTGGGCCATGTACTCCAACGCAACCACCGCTTCGAGTCCCGCGCCGTCGACAAGGGGCGAGTCGGCCAGCGGCGTATACCCGCACACGATGTGGGTCTCGCCCGCGTCGAGCACCTCGTCGAGCCAGCGCATCGGTGACTCGTGCGGCACCAGTTCTGCAACCGGCGGAAAGACACTCACGCGGCCTCCGGCGGCGGCGGCATCGCCAACGTCACGTCGACGCCCCAACCCTGACCGCCGTGCGGCGAAAGACCGATGCGCAGGCTGCGCTGGCGCAGCACGGTGTCGGCAAGCAACAGGGCGCCACAGCACGGATTCGCCCAGACCGCCTCGGGCAGCGACGCGGCGTCGGCGAGCATCGCGTCCTCCATCAGATCGGCCAGCAGCGCCAGTTCGTCGCCGTTCGACGGCGCGGCATCGAGCAACAGGCCGGCTGCCAGTGGGCTGAATCGCTCGCTCGACAGCCCGGTCGGCGGCTGCACGTCACCGCACACCACGGCCACCTGTGCCACGCCATCGCGCAAAAGGCCCTGCGCCTCGAGCAGTGCCAGCGCCACGGTGTCGCGACCCGCCGCAATCGACGTCGTCAGGGCGCGGTTGCCACACACAATCGACACCTGGCCGGCGGCGGAATTGTGTACGCTGCCTGAAAAGCGAATTGGCGACAGGTCTTCGCCCAGCGCCAGTTGCTCCAGAAGTTCCGCGAGCACGCCGGTCTCGCCGTAGGCCGAAGCAAACACCGAACAGACCTGTGCCCGGTCCGTGGCGGCCGTAACCTGCCCGAACACATCGGCGAGCGCACGGGTCAACGCGCTGCACCTTCTGCGGGTCATGGGTGGCAACAACGCCGCAGCGGGCGGCGCCTGGGTGTCCATGTGCGCACCGGACAGCCACACTGCGTTGTCCGCGACGCCGGGCAGCCACACGCCGACTGCGAGCACGCGCAGCTTCACGGTGCCCCCAGGATGACGCAGGCGTTGTTGCCGCCGAACGCGAAAGAATTGCTGGCGATGGCGCGCAGCCGCGTCTGCCGACTGTGGGTGTTAATGCTGATGCCAAGCGTTGCATCGCCGTCTTGAGCGCCAAGGCTGGCGGGCAGGAACTGGTCGCGTAGGCACACGATGGCGATGGCGGCCTCTACTGCACCGGCGGCGCCCAGCAGGTGCCCAGTGTAGCCTTTGGTCGATACCACCGGCACTTCGTTGCCAAAGACCTGGGCGATGGCCTTGGCTTCCGCGGCGTCGTTGAGCGGCGTTGCCGTACCGTGCGCATTGATGTGGTCGACATCGCTGCTGCGCAAGCCCGAGCGGTCCAGCACCCGCTGCATTGCCAGTGCCGCGCCCTCGCCTTCCGGATGTGGAGCGCTCTGGTGGTGGGCGTCGCTCGACTCGCCGACGCCGCACACGTGGGCCATTGCCGTGCCTTGGCGTTGCAGCAGGAACAGCGCGCCGCCTTCGCCGATACTGATGCCGTCGCGGCCGGCCGCAAAGGGCCGACACGCTGTCGAAGAGAGCACACCGAGGCCGTGAAACCCGCGCAACGTCATCTGGCACAGTGGATCCACGCCGCCGACCAGCACCGCGTCGACGACCCCGAGTCGCAGCCAGCGCTCAGCGACGGCAAAGGCCTTGGCACCGGAACTGCACGCGGTCGACACGACCAGCCCTGGCCCGGCAATGCCGGTCAGTTCGCGCGTAGCCATGACCACGCCGTCGTAGGCGTGCTGCGCAGCGAAGTCGTAGGTCAGAGGCAGCGCGCCGGTCGCGCGGCGGTGACGGTCGGCCGACTCCGTCTCAGGCATTCCGGCGTTGCTGGTGCCGAGCGCGATGCCGATGCGACGGTCGCCGAAACCGCGGCGCGCGCGCGACAGTGGCGTCTCCAGGCTCGCCAGCAAGTGCGCGACCATCCGCGCGATGCGCGGTTGCAGGCAGGGCAAGTCGCTCGTCGGGGCGGGCAGGTCGAACGGCAGCGCACCCACGGCGGTCGCAAACGGCAGGCCAAAGTCGTCGGCGTTGCGCAGACCTGAGCGACCACCGAGCAACGCGGCCGCGAGATCTTCACGCGTCGGCCCGCACGCCGAAACGGCTGCGAAGTCGACGACGGCGATGGGCGGCGCGCGGTCCATGCGAGGCCGGGCTTATAGCGCAGGCCGGCGGCGGGCGGCAAACACGAAGGGGGCCTTTGTTCAGACGCATGATATCACGTTGGTTCACGAGGCAGTCACGATCGCGACTGCGCTTGAGGCCCGGCCGGGGGCGCCAGCACGAAAACCGGCTACAATACGCACGGCGGCGGGACTGCCGCCTTTGGCCCGCCGTGACCGACCTGCCTATCGACGACAACTACACCCTGCCGGCAGCGTGCCTCTCGTGGACGGCCGAGCGCGCGACTGGGCCCGGCGGCCAGCACGTCAACCCGACCTCGTCGGCGGGCGAACTGCGGTTCGACCTGTTTGGTCCACACGGACTGGACGCCGACAGTGTGGCGCGGCTGCGGTCACTGGCCGGTCGGCGAGTCGGTCAGGACGGCGTGCTGACCCTGGTGTCGCTTTCGAGTCGAAGCCAACTGCGCAACCTGGAGACCGCACGCGAGCGCCTGGCTGAGCTGGTGCGCCAGGCACGGGTGCCGCCGAGCGAACGGCTGGCGACCAAGGTGCCGCGACGGCAAAAGGTCGCAAGGCTGAGCGACAAGCGCCTGCACGCAGAGAAGAAGCGCGGGCGCAGCGGGCCGCGCGGCGAAGACCACTGAGGGACTTGGGCCCCGCAAAAGATTTCCCTCGCATTTTTGAGCCTTTGCGTGCACACTGCCGGCCCCCGCTGCCAGCTGTGGCCACAAAGACCAACCGGAACCGTGTAACTCAATGAAAATCCCAGAAAGCCTACTGCCGCTGCTCGATCAAGGCATCATCGACAGCGTTGTGCGCCCGCTGATGAGCGGCAAAGAAGCCCAGGTGTTCCTGGTGATGTCCGAAGGCGAACAGCGCGTCGCCAAGGTCTACAAGGACGCCCAGCACCGCTCGTTCAAGCACCGCGCCGACTACACCGAAGGGCGCCGCGGCCGCAGCTCACGCGACCAGCGCGCGATTGCCAAGGGCAGCAAGCACGGTAAAGAACAAGAAGAGCTGGCCTGGCGCTCGGCCGAGGTCGACATGATCTACCGCTTGCGCGCGGCGGGCTTGCGGGTGCCAGAGCCGTACCACTTCGTTGACGGCGTGCTAGTGATGGAACTGGTGCAGGACCTGGACGGCAATCCAGCGCCGCGCCTGGGCGACGTGGAGATGGAACCCGACGAGGCGCTGTCGGTGTTTCACACGCTGTTGGGCGAAGTCATCAAGATGCTGTGCAGCGGCGTCATTCACGGCGACTTCTCGGATTTCAACGTGTTGCTTGGCGCAGATGGCCCGGTAGTCATTGACTTCCCGCAGTCCTTCGATGCCGCGCAAAACCAGAACGCCAAAGAGATCCTGGTGCGCGACGTGGCCAACCTGCAGCGGTTCGCGGTCGAACGCGGGATCACGGATTTGCCGCAGCGCTACGCCCAAGAAATGTGGGAACTCTACGCGCGCGGCGACCTCAAGCCCGACTCCGCATTGACGGGTCACCACCGCGCTTCGGAGCGCCAGGCGGACTTGCGCGGGCTGCTCCAAGAGCTGGCCGACGACGAGCGCGATGAGATGCGCCGGCGTGGAGTACCGGCCTGAGAAAGGGGCCAAGCCCTGATTCGCCGGCCTATGCGGTTGCCGTGCAACGTTTGCCGTTGCCGAGGGATGCGGTCCTGGCCTACGGGCAACTCACCGCCCCACTGCCCCCGCCGCGCACGACAAGCCCGCGGCTGCCCGACTCGCCGACTGCAACCCAGCCACCGTCGCCGGTCGAGGCGACGCCGAACAGTTCGCCGGTCGCGATGGCGCCAAAGCTGGTCTTCTCCCACACCACGACGCCAGCGGCTGTCGCGCGGATGACCCAAGGCAGGCCGCCTGACTTGCGGCCAACCAGGATGACGTCGCCGCTAGGCAGGAGCGCGATGTCATTGAACCAGTCGTCGCCGGCGGCCCCAAAGTTGACGTTGACCTCGGTGGTGCCGTCCTGCGCGAGCCGCATGTACCAGCCCTGCTGGTTGCTGACCGTGGTGTAGCCGACGATGTAGTGCTTGCCAGCGCCGTCGACGGCGATGTCGCGGAATTCGTCGTGGACATTGCCAGAGGGGCCATACAGGATGGTCGGACCATAGGTGCCATTGGCCGCAACGACCTTGGCGCGAAGGCCCTGACGACCGACGCCGGTCGCAGTGCTCATGCCAACCGAGTACACGTGGCTGTCGGCGCCTTCGGCGAGCCCATCTGCCCAGTCTGCGGTGGTTCCGGTCACAATCTTCTCCCACACCAACGTCCCGGTGTTGGAGTAGCGGCGTAGCCAGATGTCTTGCTTGTCGGCGTTGCCCTGTGACCGGTTGTAGCCCGCGACGATGGTGTCGCCGCCTGTCATGGCCAGCGCGGCGGTGAAGCGGTCTGACTTGTTTCCGCCGGCCTTGGCCTGGGCCTGCACGGCGCCGGCGCCGTCGGTCGTGACCCACCAGCCGTCGTCGTTGCCTGCGCTGCTGGTCTTGGTGTAGCCGGCCATGCGCCATGCCGTCGTGGAGGCGAGGCTGACCGACATCAGTCGCTCGTCTTTATCGCCGCCGCCCGACGCCACGACGTTCTGGTTGTTGACGACCACGGTGCCGGTGCTGTTGCGCGTCTGCACCCAGCCGTCTTCGTCGCCACCAGTGGTGTAGAAGCCCACCATGACCGGGCCGGTGCCGAGCCAGCGCACGTCGTTAAAGCCGTTGGCCGCCGTGCCGGTGTCGACATTGGCGTAGAGCTGACACGCGGCGCACTGGCCGTTGTTGCAGAACAAGTTGGTGCCGCACGACGTCAGGTCTGCGACTGCGGCGTTGACGCAGCTGCCGGCCGAGCAACTGTCGGACGTACAGGCGTTGCTGTCATTGCAACTCTTGGGCGTGCCCGCGCACGTGCCGCCCGAGCACACGTCGTTGTCGGTGCAGCCGTTGCCGTCGCTGCAGCTGTTGGTGTTCGGGGTGTTGGCGCAGTTGCCGCCGCTGCAGCTGTCGCTGGTGCAGCCGTTGCTGTCGTCGCAGTTCTTGGCGGTGCCAGCGCACGAACCGCCGCCGCAAACATCGTTGAGCGTGCAAGCATTGCTGTCGTCGCAGGCCTGGGTGTTGTTGGTGTTGGCGCAGCTTCCGCCGCTGCACGCGTCCGTGGTGCAGGCATTGTTGTCGTTGCAGTTCTTGGCAACGCCCGCGCACGAGCCACCGGCGCAGACGTCGTTGTCGGTACAGGCGTTGCCGTCGTTGCAGCTGGCCGTGTTGTTGGCGTTGACGCAGTTGCCCGCACTGCACGAGTCGTTGGTGCACGGGTTGCTGTCGTTGCAGTTCTTGTTGGTGCCGGCACACGCGCCGCCTGCGCACACGTCGTTGTCGGTGCATGGGTTGCTGTCGTTGCACGACGCGGTGTTGTTGGTGTTGACGCAGGCGCCGGTCCCGCCGTCGCAGGTGTCGGTCGTGCATGGATTGCCGTCGTTGCAGGCATTGACGGTTCCGGCGCACGAGCCGCCGCTACACACATCGCCGGTGGTGCACAGGTTGCCGTCGCTGCAGCTGGCCGTATTGTTGACGTTGCTGCAATTGCCGCCGCTGCAGCTGTCATTGGTGCAGCCGTTGTTGTCGTTGCAGTTCTTGTTGGTGCCCGCGCACAAGCCGCCGGCGCAGACGTCGTTGTCGGTGCATGGGTTGCTGTCGTTGCACGACGCCGCGTTATTGACGTTGCTGCACGCCCCGGTGCCGCCGTTGCAGCTGTCGGAAGTGCATACGTTGTTGTCGTTGCAGGTGTTGGTGGTGCCTGCGCAGGTGCCGCCCGCGCAGACATCGCTGGTGGTGCACAAGTTGTTGTCGTTGCAACTGGCCGTGTTGTTGGCGTTGACACAGTTGCCGGCGCTGCACGAGTCGTTGGTGCACGCGTTGCCGTCGTTGCAGTTCTTGGCTGCGCCGGCGCAGGCTCCGCCCGAGCAGACATCGTTGTCGGTGCACGGGTTGCTGTCGTTGCAACCGCTGGTGTTGTTGGTATTGACGCAGTTGCCGGTGCCGCCGTTGCAGCTGTCGGTGGTACAGGCGTTGTTGTCGTTGCAGTCTTTGTTGGCACCGGAACAGCTGCCGCCGGAGCACACGTCGCTCACCGTACACGGATTGCCGTCGCTGCAGCTGGCCGTGTTGTTGCTGTTGGCGCAGTTGCCGGCGCTGCAGGTGTCGGTAGTACAAGGATTGCCGTCGTTGCAGTTCTTGTTGGCACCCGCGCACGCGCCGCCAGCGCACACGTCGTTGTCTGTGCAGGCGTTGTTGTCGTTGCAGCTCGCGGTGTTGGCCGTGTTCTGACACACGCCTGCGGCGCAGCTGTCGGTGGTGCACGCATTGGTGTCGTTGCAGTCCTTGGCTGCGCCCGCGCAGGTTCCACCGCCGCAGACGTCGCTCACGGTGCAGCCGTTGCCGTCATCGCAGCTGGCCGTGTTGTTGGGAAACGCACACTTGCCGCCGGTGCAGTTGTTGTTGGTGCACGGGTTGCCGTCGTTGCAGTCGCTGGGGCTAGCGCAGTTGCCGCCACAGCCGACGATGGGCGGGTTGCTGCAAGTGCCGGCGGAACAAACGTCGCTGGTGCAAGTGTCGCCGTCGCTACACGCCTTGGGCGTGCCGGCGCAGTTGCCGGCCGCACAAATGTCGTTGTCGGTGCAGGCGTTGCTGTCGTTGCAGCTGCTGGTGTTGTTGGTGTTGACGCATGCGCCGCCGCTGCAGGTGTCGGTGGTGCAAACCTTGTTGTCGTTGCAGTTCTTGGCGGCGCCAGCGCATGACCCGCCCGCGCACACGTCGCCGTCGGTGCACGCGTTGTTGTCGTTGCAGGCTGCGGTGTTGTTGGCGTTGACGCACGAACCAGCGCTGCACGAATCGTTGGTGCACGGGTTGTTGTCGTTGCAGTTCTTTGCCGTGCCGGCGCAACCGCCACCCGCGCACACGTCGCTGTCGGTGCAGGCATTGTTGTCGTTGCAAGCGGCGGTGTTGTTGGCGTTGCTACAATTGCCTGCCGAGCAGGTGTCGTTCGTACACGCGTTGTTGTCGCTGCAGTTCTTGGCCTGACCGGCGCACGATCCGCTGGCGCAGGCGTCGCTGACCGTGCAGGCATTGTTGTCGTCGCAACTGGCGGTGTTGTTGGCGTTGCTGCAATTGCCGCCCGCGCAGCTGTCGGTGGTGCACGGGTTGCTGTCGTTGCAGGTCTTGAGCGCACCGGCGCAGCTGCCGCTTGCGCAAACGTCGCCGGTCGTGCAGGCATTGCCGTCGTCGCAGCTGGCCGTGTTGTTGGTGTTCGCGCAATTGCCGCCGCTGCAGGCGTCGTTGGTGCACGGGTTGCTGTCGTTGCAGTTCTTGGCCGCGCCGGCGCAACTGCCGCCCGCGCAAACGTCGCTGACGGTGCAGGCGTTGCCGTCGTCACAGCTGGCGGTATTGTTGGTGTTGGCACAGTTGCCGGCGCTGCAGGTGTCGGTCGTACACACCTTGTTGTCGTTGCAGTTCTTGGCCGTGCCGGCACAGGCGCCGCCCGCGCACACATCGCTCAGCGTGCACGCATTGTTGTCGTCGCAACTGGCGGTATTGTTGGTATTCTGGCAGTTTCCACCGCTGCAGGCGTCGTTGGTGCACGGGTTGTTGTCGTTGCAGTTCTTGGCTGCGCCCGCGCAGTTGCCCGCCGAGCAGACGTCGCTGGTCGTGCACGCGTTGCCGTCGTCGCAGCTGGCAGTGTTGTTGACGTTTTGACAGTTGCCGCCGACGCAGGAGTCGGTGGTGCACACCTTATTGTCGCTGCAGTTCTTGGCTGCGCCCCCGCAGGAGCCGCCCCCGCACACGTCGCTGACCGTGCAGGCATTGCCGTCGTCGCACGTGGCCGTGTTGTTGGTGTTCGCGCAATTGCCGCTGCTGCAGGTGTCGGTCGTGCACACGTTGCTGTCGCTGCAGTTTTTGGCAGTGCCGGCGCAGGTGCCGGCCGTGCAGCCGTCGTTGACCGTGCAGGCGTTGTTGTCATTGCACGACGCGGTGTTGTTGGCGTTGACGCAAGTGCCCGCTGCGCACGAATCGCTGGTGCACACGTTGTTGTCGTTGCAGTTTTTGGCGGACCCGGCGCAGGCGCCGCCGCCGCATTTGTCGCTGACCGTACAGGCGTTGGTATCGTCGCAGTTGGCGGTATTGTTGACGAACGCGCACTTGCCGCTGGCGCAGGTGTTGTCGGTGCACGGGTTGTTGTCGTCGCAGTCGGCCGGGCCCGCGCAGTTGCCGCCACAGCCGGCTATCGGCGGGTTGACGCAGGTACCCGCACTGCACGCGTCGCTGGTGCAACTGTCGCCGTCGCTGCACGTCTTGGCGGTGCCCTTGCAGGTGCCACCGCCGCAGGTGTCGCCGGTCGTGCAGGCGTTGCCGTCGCTGCACGACGCGGTATTGTTGACCGACGCGCAGTTGCCGCTGCCCGGGTTGCAGGTATCGTCGGTGCAGGCGTTGTTGTCGTTGCACTGCACCGCGCTGCCGGCGCACGAGCCCGAGGCGCACTTGTCGCCGCTAGTGCACGCATTGCTGTCGTTGCAGGCAGCCGAATTGTTGGCGAAGACGCAGGCCCCGGTGCCGGCATTGCAGCTGTCGTCGGTGCAGCCGTTGCCGTCGTTGCACAGCTTGGCGGTGCCGACGCACTTGCCGGCCGAGCACACGTCTTGGCTGGTGCAGGCGTTGTTGTCGTCGCAGGTTGCAGTGTTCTGGGCGAAAACGCAGGCGCCGCTGGCTTTGTCGCAGCTGTCCGTCGTGCACACGTCGCCGTCGTTGCAAGCCTTGGCGGCTCCCGCGTTGCACTTGCCTGCGGCGCACGCATCGCCTTGGGTGCAGGCGTTGCCATCGGCGTCGCAGGGGTTGGTGTTGTTGGCCTTGGTGCAGCCGGTAGCCTTGTCGCAGCCGTCGGTGGTGCAGGCGTTGCCGTCGTCGCAGCTGACGGCTTTGCCCTGGCACGCGCTGCCGTTGCAGGTATCTGCGCTGGTGCAGGCGTTGCCGTCGTCGCAGCCGCCGGGCTGGGGCGCGAACACGCATGCACCACTCTTGGTGTCGCAGCTATCGGCCGTGCAGGTGTTGTTGTCGTTGCAGGCTTTGGTCGCACCCGCCTGGCAGGCCTTGTTGGCACAGGTGTCTGGAGCGGTGCACGCATTGCCGTCGCTGCACGGGCCGGTGTTGGCCGCGTTGGCGCAGCCAACCTTGGGGTCGCACGCGTCGGTGGTGCACGGGTTGGCGTCGTCGCAGCCTGGGCTGGCGCCTGGCGTGCAGGCCCCGGTCGCGCACTTGTCGCCCACCGTGCACACGCTGCCGTCTTCGCAGCCCTTGCCGTCGGTCTCGGCCTTGAGCGCACATTGGCCGGTCTTGGGGTTGCAGGTGTTGCTGGCGCAGTCCGTGTCTTTGCTGCCATCGCAAGTCGGCACGCTGCCGACCACCAACGCGCACTTGAATGGCGCCGCCCCCTTGTTGCAAGTGAACTGACCCTTGCACAGGTCGCCGCCGTTGGCGCTGGCGCAGTCGGCATCACTCTGGCACGCGCAAATGTTGTTGCCGCCGCCACACTTGCCCTGGCTGCACGCTTCGCCGCTGCTGCACGGGTTACCATCATCGCACGGCCCGGCCTTGGCGGGGTTGGCGCACCCTGCCTTGGCGTCGCAGGCGTCGGCGGTGCAGGGGTTGCCGTCGTCGCAGTCCTTGGCGGCGCCAGGAGCGCAGCCGCCGTCCTTGCACACGTCGCCTTGCGTGCACACGCTGCCGTCGTTGCAGGGGCTGACCGTCGGCATGGTGATGCACTTGCCGGTCGCCTTGTCGCAGGCGTTGTTCAGGCACGGGTTGCTGTCGTCGCATACGGTGACGGCGCCGGGCAAGCACGCGCCCGCTTGGCAGCTGTCGTTGACCGAGCACGCGTTGCCGTCGGCGTCGCAAGGCGCGGTGTTGGCGGTGTGGGTGCAGCCGGTCGTCAGGTCGCAGGCGTCGGTGGTACACGGGTTGCTGTCGTCGCAGTTCAGACCCTTGCCCGCGACGCACTTGCCGCTGGCGCAGGCGTCGCCCTGGGTGCAGGTGCTGCTGTCGGCGTCGCAGGCTTTGCCGTCCAGGCCCGCTGCCACGTTCTGGCAGGCGCCGCCTTTGCACGAATCGGCGGTGCATGGGTTGCCGTCGTCGCAGTTCTTGGCTGCGCCCGGCTTGCAGGTCGTCTGCGAGCATGCGTCGGCCAGGGTGCAGGGGTCGTTGTCGGCGTCGCAGGTCGCGGCGTTGGGCAGGTTGGCGCAGCCGGCCTTGGGGTCACAACCGTCGTCCGTGCACGGATTGCCGTCGCCGCACGGCTTGGCTACGCCACCGAGGCAAAGGCCGTCTTTGCAGATGTCGTTCTCGGTGCACACGCTGGCGTCGGCGTCGCACGGTTTGCCCACAAGCGTGTCGAAAGTCTGCAAGCATTGCGCTGTTTTTGGGTCGCAGGCGTCGGCAGTGCAGCTGTTGCCGTCGTCGCAGACCTTGGCCGAGCCGCCGCTGCAAGCGCCGGCGGTACAGGCCTCAGCCGTCGTGCAGGCGTTGGCGTCGTCGCACGGCGAGCCATCGGCGGCCAGTTGCACGTTGCACAAGCCAGTCTTGGGCTCACACAAGCTCTGCTGGCACGCCGCACCGGTTTGGGCGCAAGTAACCACGGACTTGGGGTCTACGACGCACTCCTTGCTGGCGCCGTCGCACACCAGCATACCGTTGCACAGATCCACATCGTCCTTGGCTTTGCAGTCGGCATCGGTCTGGCACGCGCAGTTGTTGGCGCCCGCCGTGCAGGCGCCCTGCACGCATGCTTCGCCCTGGGTGCACGGATTGCCGTCGTCGCAGGTCGCGTTTTCGTCGGTCTGGGCGTCGCAGTCGTTGTCGCTGCCGTCGCAGGTCTCCGTCACCGCCAGCGGCGCGCTGCATGCCGACAGCGACCCGTCTGCGCCGCACGTGCGAAGGCCACTGCAGGTGCCCGCCGCGTTGGATGTCGCGCAGGAGGTCGCAAGCCCGGCGGCTGCCGCGGCAGGGCTACACGCGCAGACGCCCGTCAACGGCAGGCACCACCCTGGTTGGGCGTTGCCGGCGGCAGCCGGCTCGCACAGGTAGCCGACCCCGCAGCCGCCCGCGGCCGAGGGATCGCATGCCAGTAGACAGAATTTGCCGTTTGTGTCGCCAGCTGCGCCAAACCCGCTGCACGACAGCCCGCCACAAGCCGTGTCCGCAGTGCACGGATCGCACAGGTTGACCCACACACCTTGAGTCGCATCGGCGCTGCCATCGACCGCATCGTCGCCGTCCGCACTGGCGGTCGTGTCGCTTTGCAGGTCGGCAGGATCAGCATCGGGGACGCCAGGCAGTTCATCGGCGTCCGACCCGGTCGGGGCGCCGTCGCCGGTCTCGTTGGCTGCCTCCGCGCCACCGTCGAGCGGGTCAATCCCAAAGTCCGCAAGCTTGATGTCGCTGCCGAGGTCCAGCGAGCCGAGGTCGTTCCACGTCTCGTCCAGCACGACATTGCCGTCGGGCAACTTGACCCAGCCGTCGCCCAACTTGACGTCGCCAAAGGTGGCGCCCACGCCGACTTTGTTGGTGCTCGATCCGGTAACGGCGGCCTCGCCACCGCAACTGGTGGCCGCCAATGCGACCAGACCGCACAACCCAACGCCCAGCCACCGGGCCAAAGCCGGTTGGCCATCGCGCACTTGCTGCATGCAAACCTCCGCTGTCGAACCGAGACCTTGCGGTTCGGCGCGACCCATCAATTGACCATAGCAGGCACGGCGCTGTCGCGACAAGACGCCCTGCGCCGCGGCGTACACCACGACAGCGGGCAGAGCGCGCCCGCCCCAGTCCTACCCGCCGCGTGCGTTTGGTGCTGTTCTCTTTGTTGTGTGCCTCTAGCGGAAGTTTCCGGAACAGTATCGGAAATTCGGTGCATACTTTTTTACAGCGCGGTCGGTTGCCGCCTACGATGATTATCTGTGCGCCGCTGTGGCGTTCGGCGAACCATGCACGACAGTCCCAACGACCGGCCACCCATCCCGCCAGCTGGCGCCAGTGAGCCCGCGGAGCAAGCGCTGCCGCCCACGTCAAGGTCGGGTACCGCGCGCGGCGGATCTTTCGGCTTCGCGCAAGACAGCATCGGCCATGCCCACCAGTGGCTGGTGCGTGGCCAAAACCCGCACCAGGCTGAGCCCGACGCGACTGCGCCGCCTGCGCCCCGCGGCAGCGCATCGGTGACGCCGAGCAGCCCGATGCCTCGCATGGGCGCTGGCCCCGCGACCGCCGCACCTCTGCCGCCGCGCCGCCGAGAATCGTCCGGCAGTTTCCACGTCCCGCCCGGTGGACCCCGGCCCGAAGAATCGAGCCCCTTCGCCGGTGTTGCTCTGGAGCGCAATTCACGCCCAGGTCAGCCGAATACCAACCCTGGAGTCGGCTATCCGCGACCAGTCACGCCCAACACCGAATACCGAACCCCAGTTAGCGTCGGCATCGTGTCGAGCGCGCTCGCCGGGTTGCCGATTCAGCGGCCGCGCGTTCTCAGTGCCCACGGGTCTGGGACGACCCCCAACCGCGGGCCAACCTCGACTTCTGGCGCAGATGCAGCCGCCGCGGTGCTAGCGTTGCCCGACATTCCGGTGTACGCGTCGCCGATCCACCCGCACGATGTCGACGTGCAGCTTGCGTTTGAAGCGCTTTTTCAGGGCGCACTGGCACCCCGCGACGCCGCGCACGTCGCGGCCCGGATGTGGCGACAAACAGTGCCGGCTGGACGGGCGGTGTATTCAGCGACCGAACCGGCCGACTTTGCGGATGTTGTTGCCACCGGGCTGGCACGGATCGAAGTCATGGGACCCGCCGGCATGGTCGCTCTGCTGCCTTTGCGCAGCGGTGACCTTGTGGGTCTTGCCGCGCTGGTCGGCGACACCGTGCACGCAGAGACCGTCGTGGCGGCAAGCGACCTTGTCGTGTTCTGCTTGCAGCGCGACGAGTTTCACAAGCTGTGCGCCGAGGCGCCACTGCTGGCGCAGCGGGTTCTGGCAGCCGGCCTGTCGCATGCGGCGCGGCGCATCCGCGCGCAAACCGAGCGCATGTTGGCCTATGCGCACCTCGATGGTCATGAGACAGTGACCACCAACGCTGCGCCGGAGCCGCAAGGATCGCGCCTGGGGCGCTTGTTTTCCCGCCTCGCCGGTAGTAAGGACAATCGATGAACGCCGCGCAACTGCAAAGCCTACCGCGGTGGGCTGCGCTGCCTGACCGCGAAGCCCTGGCACTGGTATCCATGGGAATCGAGCGCCACTTTCGCGCCGGAGCCGCGGTTGGTGCGCCCAATTTAGGTGACAGCGCGCCGTTGCTCATCGTCGCCGGGGAGTGCAAGCTGCTGCTCGATATCGGCGACCTGAGCCTGCCGGTCGCCTCGCTGACGGCCGGGGACTGGTGGAACGCGGACTCGGCCTTCGACAACGCTGGTTGTCCGCTGTCGCTGCGGGCGTTGACCGACACCAGGGCGTTCTTGATTCCAAAGGAAGCCTGGGCGTCGCTGGCGACGCGGCAGGCGGCGCTGTCCCTGCACCTGCTCCGGCAAGCGCTGGCAGCCCAACTTCGCATCGCCACCGCCCTCGCGCCCCACGCTGCCCGCTGGCAACACACGGCAGCTGCCAAGCGCAAGCCGACGACCAAGGACCTTTTGGAGCTGGGCATGAACAAGCTGATTGCCCCGACCACGGGCCGCGACGCGCAAGTGCAGCGCGACGTGGAGCTGGTGGGACACCAGGGTCCGGCGATTGCCGCAGCTTTCAAGATCCAACGGTAGCCGCGCGCACCGCGGCGAACCGGCGAGTCTATTGGCGTTGCCCACATCGCCCTTGCCCCAAGACACCGCGGCCTGCACAATCGGCGCCCCGCGGCCAACTGGCCGCCCGGTCGCACCGATGGCTCGAATTGCCGCTGCACACCCTGCCCTTGCCGCTTTGGTTGTCGTCGCAAGTGCATGTGGCGCGCCGCAAGCGGCCAAGCCCGACGCACAAGACGCCTCGGCGACGGCTGCAGACATCACGGCAACGGTGGACGCCAGTCAACCGGCAGACGCCGCTGCCTCGCCCGACCTCGCGCAAGGCGAGCCTGATTTCTTGTTCGCCGGCCCAGCCGACGCCGACACGGCGGGCGGTGCGTACCCAAAGCCTGCGCCATTTGCCCTGACTGCGCCGCCGTCGCGGTTAGCGTTGCCGCCAAGTGCCCAAACCGGCGAGCACATCGACCCCAAGACCGGCCAGAAAGTATGGGTGCTGCCGAGTGGCCGCGTCGTGACGCCTGCGGGCAAGCAGGTCTTCCTCGGTGCCTATCCGATGGGCGTGACCGTGCATCCCGACGGCAAGTTCGCCTATGTCGCCAACACCGGCAAGACCAAGGCCATCCAGGTCGTGGATTTGCAGGCTGGGCAGGTCATCCAGACCGTCAGCGAGGCCTACATCTATCGCTGGCTGTCGTGGTCACCCGATCAGCAATACCTGTACGCCTCGGGTGGGCCCAAAAGCCCGAGCTTCCGCTACAAAGTGGGTGCGGACGGCAAGCTCAAGAAAGACAAGACCTACGCCGACAAGTACGGCTGCTTGGGACTGCGGCCGAGCCCGGACGGCAAAAGCGTATATTGCGCGGTGCTGGCCGGCGCGCTGACCCCGACCGGCAAGGCCAAGTCCGGCCTGTGGCGCATCGACGCCGAAAGTGGCGAGTTGCTCAACACGGCGACGTTGCCGCACATCCCCTATGACCTTGCGGTGTCGAACGACAACTGGGCCTACGCGGTCGCGTGGATGCCAGGCGTGGTCTACCGCGTCAACACGCAATTGTGGGCTGATCCCACGCCCGCCGAAGCGCTGTACCTGGGTTTCAACGCTCAGGGGCTGGCGCTTTCGGCGGACGGCAAGCGCTTGTACGCATCGTCCGTTGAGGGCGACTTCGTCGCGGTCATCGACACCGCCAAGTGGGGGGTGCTCGCCAAGGTTTCGCTCAATCTGAGCCAGGTTGCTGGGCTAGCGCCACAGGGCCGCGACCCCGGTTTCATGGTGCTGTCACCCGAGGGCAAGCGGCTGTACGTTGTGTGCGCAATGTCCAACGAAGTCGTGGTGATCGACACCCAGGCGCTCGCGGTCGTCGGCAGCATCCCAGTCGGCTGGTACCCTAGCGGCATCGCAATCGATGCTGCGGGCAAGTCGTTGGTGGTCGTCAACGGCAAGGGCACGGGCTTTCCGAAGGGTTGGGCCGACTCCCCGCTCGACGAGGGCTACCTCGGCACGCTCAGCCACGTCGAAATTCCTGGCGATGCTCAGCTCAAGACCTGGCAAGCCGAGGTGTACGACAACCTGTTGGGCGTCAACGGCCTGGGTCGCGTGCCCGCGTCGACCGCGCAGAAGACGGCGTTGCCCGACAGCGGCTCTGGCGGACCGATCAAGCACGTCATCTATCTGCTACGCGAGAACAAGACGTTCGACGTCGAGCTTGGCGATCTCGCGGGCGAAATCACCGGCGTGACTGCCGACCCCAAGCTGGCACTGTTTGGTGAAGAGTACACGCCCAACCTGCACAAGCTGGCCAAGGAGTATTGCCTGCTCGACAATTTCTATACCGATGGGGACTACTCGGCGACCGGGCACAGCTACGCAACGGCCGGCAAGGCCAGCGACTACGTCGAGAAGCACTACAAGCTGTCCGACAAGGGCGCGGACATCACCTGGGGCGTGGGCTTCAGTTCGCGGCCCGGCAAGGGCTTTTTCTTTCAGCACGCGATGGCGCACGGCCTCAAGGTCGCAAGCTACGGCGAAATCGTGGGCATGGCCGACGCATACAGCCTGACCAACGTCCTGCAGGCGGAATACCCGGGCGTGGTGTTTGCGCTGGGTGTGGAAGACGTGCAAAAGGCCAAGTGGTTCGCCCAGCACATCCAAGGCAAGGATTTGCCGAACTTCGCGGTCATCTCCGTGCCGGCCAACCACACCTGCTGCGGCGGCGATCCGGACCACGCCTCGCCCAAGTCGATGGTCGCGGACAACGACGAGGCCACTGGCCTGATTATCGAAGCGCTCAGTCTACACAAGGACTGGACCTCGACGGTGGTGTTCATTTTTGAGGACGATCCTCAAGACGGCGGCGACTCGGTCGAGTACCACCGCAGTCCGCTGCTTGTGGTGTCGCCGTGGGTCAAGCGCGGCACTTTGAACAAGACCCACCACGCGATTGGCGGCGTGCACGCGACCATGCAGCGGGCGCTCGACGTCTCACCGCTGACCGAGTTGGACGCGCTGGCGTCGCCCATCTACGGCTGTTTCGCCGACAAGCCCGATACCACGCCCTATCAGCACGCACCGCGCCTCTACCCGACCACGGCCAACAAGGACGAGAAGAAGAAGAAGTGGACCAAGGCCATGCACAAGCAGTGGTTGCGGATTGGTCCGAAGAGCTTTGACGATGCGCCGGGTTTGGGGCGGCTACTGTGGGAGATGTACCAGGGTACGCCGGCGCCGTGGCCGATGACGCGGTATTCGCCGTTCGAGGCCGAGGACGACGACGACTAAGGGCCTGGAAATGATTTACTAAATCATTTCTTCCGCCCTCTTGCTTGCTCCGTGGGTCGCCAGTTCGCGGCCTCGGAGGCCGACTCGCGGCTCCGCCTTGAGGCGAGAGTGTTCAAGCCACTGTTTTCCAGTCCCTAAGAGAGGACGGCAAGGTGCATCGCCCGTGGCAGACGCAAACAGCAGGCAAGGGACTCAGGTTGGCCGACAGCAGGGTCGCCGTCCGCGCCCCAGCAAGGTTCTGGGCCTGATCCTGTCCCAGAGCCTGTGCCTGAGCCTGTGCCTGAGCCTGTGCTTGAGCCTGACGTCAGTTGCGCACGCGGCACCGCGCAACAAGCCGCCAGCGTCAGTCCTGGCCCTGCTCTACGGCGAGCCGATTCGCCGCGCTGAAGCGGAAGCTGCCATCGGCGGTGACCACCTTGGGCATCCATTGGCCTTGCGGCAGGCTGTTGTTGCGGTGCTCGACCTGCGGCTGGCGCTGCGCGGCATGCAGCCTGGCGCAGTCCGCACACTCACGGCACAGGCGGAGACGCTGGCAGCGGAGGTGGAGGCCCATCAGGGCGGCCCGGCCGCCTGGACAGCGCAGCTTGCCGCGCTTGGTCAGACGCCGACGGCATGGAGGCGGGCAGCGCTAACGCGGCTGGCCGTTGCGGCGCAGCTACCGGGCGATGCCACCTCTGTGACTGAGGCAGCCATTGTCGACCGCTACCAACGCCGCTGGGGTCGGTTTGTGGCGCCTGCGCAAGTGCTGCTGAGCGAAATTGCCGTGCCGTTGGCAAGCGATGCCACGCCGGAAGTCGAGCGGGCGCGCGCGGTCCTGATTGCCGCCCACGAGCGCCTGGAGCGCAGCGAGCCGTTCGCCCAGGTCGCCAAGACACTGTCGCAGACGCCGGACGCCTCGCGAGGTGGCGACCGTGGATGGGTCGGTGCCGATGTTCTGGATGTCGCCCTGCGCAATGCGCTTGACGCCCTGCAGCCCGGCCAGCGCACACGTCCGGTGCAGAGCGCCTGGGGCTTGCACATCTTGTGGTTGCGCGAACGGCAAGCTGCACGCAAACTGTCGCTCGCTGAGGCGCGGCCGCTGGTCGTCGCGCAATTGGCCGCCGAGCGCGGGCAGGTCGCCCGCAGGCAGTGGCTCGACAGCGCACGCGCGAAGGCCGAAAAAGCCGGTCAGCTACGGTGGATGGTGCCAAAATGACCTGTGCTTCCAGAGGCCTGCCGAGCAATGGTCTGCTTGCAGCCGCAAGCTTGTGGTTTGCCGCGGCTTGCACAGCGCCAGTCCCCGCGCCCGGCCAGACCCAGGCGCCGCCCGAGACAGTTGCCGTCGCTGCAGACACCCCCGCCGTCGGCGACACGCCCGCCAATCTGGACGGCGAGCCTGCAGTCGATGCGGGTGCGCCGACGCCGACCGCGCAACTCGTCAGCGGTTTCGACTTCGTTGAGGGTCCCGACGGGCCGTGCGGAACGCCCGACCCCAAGACGCCGCCCGCGCCCAAGCTACACAGCAACCCCAAGCAGCTGGTGCGCAACCAGCATATGACGTGGCAGCACGACCCGGCGACGACGATCTCCATCACTTGGACGACTGAGGCTTCTGACCTCAAGACCTACCAGCCCAAGGTCTTGTTCGGAGAGGCTTCGGCGATGTGCGCCGACGGCCGGTTTCTGCTCAAGCAGGGCAAAGTGGCGACTGGAATCGGCGCGCTCTACGAGGCGGTCGTGGCCGACAAGCCGACCAAAGTCGTGGCGTGGACCGTGGAGATGACTGCGCTCAAGCCCGACACCGAGTACGTGTTTCGCGCCGGCAACTTTGCGGAGTTCGACCCGGCTGCCAAAAAGCTGCTGGGGCCGGAGTTCGGCAAGGTCGGCAGCTTTCGCACGGCACCCAAGAAAGGCGACAAGAAGCCTATGCCATTCGTATTCGCGGGCGACAGCCGCGGCGGTGCACCGATCATCACTAGCCGGTCGCCGACCTACGCCAAAATCCCGGCGCTGGCGTGGTTTTTTTCCGGCGACATGAACACCGTGGGCACGCAAGCCGAGTGGAACGACTGGTTTAAGGCCATGGAACCCATCTTGGATCGGCGGCCGTTGATGCCCGTACAAGGCAACCACGAGCTGTTCAGCGACGTGTACTACAACCAATTTGCATTGCCCGCGATGCCGGGCATCCCGGCCGAGTGGATCGAGCACGCCTGGGCGCTGGACATTGGCAACGTGCACTTTGTTGGTTTGGACAGCAACAGCAGCGACAACATCAAGGGCAGCATCGACTGGCTCAAGGACGACTTGAAAAAGGCCGCGGCGGACAAGGACATTGACTTCACGATTGTTCAGTACCACCACACGACGTACTCGGCCGGGCCGCACGGGCCGACGGCGTGGGTCAAAGAGTTGCTGGTGCCGCTGTTCGAGCAGCACGGCGTGGACCTGGTCATCAATGGCCACGACCATACCTACGAGCGGTCGCTGCCGATCCTGGCCGACAAGGTCAGCTCGCCGGAAAAAGGCATCACCTATGTGGTCGCGGGTGGCTTCTATGCGCCGGCCTACCAAAACGGCACCAAGTGGTGGACCAAAGTCTCACATCACGGTAGCAAGGCCAACTATTTGCAGCTTCTGGTTAATGGCGCGGTTTTGACCGGCACGGCGTGGAGCGGCGATGGCAAAGAGAAGTTGGACGAATTCGTGATCATGCGCTGACCAACACGATCAGTGCACGCCCTTGTCCGCGAACCACGCTGCAAAGCGCCCGATGCCCTCTTCGATGGTCGTATGCGGGCTGTAGCCTAGGCTTTCGCGGGCGAGCGTCAGGTCCGCGCAGGTGCGCGGCACGTCTCCGGGCGCATCCGGCTTGCGTTCAATGCGCAAAGGACGTTGCAGCGCCGCAGCCAAAAGGGCCACGACCTCATCCAGGCGGATTTCGCGGTCGCCGCCCAGATTGAACACCGCGAAACCCTGCGGCCGATCCACCGCGCCTAACACGCCGGCGACGATGTCGTCGATGTACGTGTAGTCGCGCGAACTGGAGCCGTCGCCGAACTGGGGCACGGCCAAACCACGCCAAAGCAGAGTGGCAAACTTATGGAAAGCCATTTCTGGACGCTGTCTTGGGCCATAGACCGTAAAGAACCGCAAGCAGGTCAGATCAAAACCGTGCAGATGCGCGTAGGTATGCGCCAGCAGCTCGCCTGCGCGCTTGGTCGCGGCATACGGCGAAACTGGTCGGTCGCAACGCGCGTCCTCGCCAAAAGGTGCTGCGGAGTCAGCGCCGTAGACCGACGACGACGACGCGAACACCACACGCCGCGGGCCGTCGCGCCGACAGCGCTCGAGTAGAAGCGCGGTGGCCTCCAAATTGGCGCGGACGTAGGCGGCCGGGTCGTCGATCGACGGCCGCACGCCGGCCTTGGCAGCCAGATGTACCACGACGTCGAACGGCCCCCGCTGCCACAGTTGGTCCAACACGGCCGCATCGCATAGATCGCCTTCGACAAACGCAAACCGCCCGCCGCCAGCCGTCCCGACGTCGTCGAGGTTGCGCTGCTTGAGCGCGCGGTCGTAGAAGGGGTCAAAGTTGTCGACGCCGACGACGGTATCGCCGCGCCGCAGCAGTGCTTCTGCCGTGTGCGAACCGATGAAGCCGGCCGCGCCAGTGACGAGAATTCGCATTCGGCCCTTGGACTGGAGCGCTCAGCCGCCGCTGGCAACGGTCTTGGGGGGAAACTTCTTGGCCGCGGCGGCGAGCCGATCCACCACCATCTGGGTCGTGATGGCCTCGGGCATCAAATCGAAGCTGCCGTCTGGCAAGTAGATGACGTAGGCCGGCACCGCCTTGCGGCCGAGCTTGTCGAGCCAGGTCTGGATGATCTCGTCTTCGTTGGTGAAGTCGGCTTTCATCGGCAGCACGCCCGTCGTGACCAGGGCTTCGCGGACCGGCTTGGTCTCCAAGAACAGCTTCTCGTTGGCTTTGCAGTTCGCGCACCACTCGGCGGTGTAGTCCACGAACACCGGTCGACCGGCGGTGTTTTCGGTGGCGACCCGCCTGGGATCGAAGCCGGCCCACACGATCTTGTCTTTGCACACCACGTCGGCGGGCTTGCACGCGGCGTCGGCGACCTGCGCGCCCGCTGCATTGCGCTGCTGCTTTTCAAAGTGCACAAGGCCCATGCCGGCCGCGACCGTGACGCCCAAAGCGATGCCGCGCACCGTGTAGCGCCGCACCGCGCCGTACAAGATGCCGCCAAACTGGTGCACGGACCACAGCGCCATCGACAAGACCAGCAGAAACCAGATGAAGTCGTGGAGCGCATCGGGTGTCACCTGCGCCTGCAGCGCGCCGAGCAGCCAGATGGTCGTCGCAATCAGGGTAAAGCCCATCAATTGCTTGAAGGTCTCCATCCACGGTCCGGGCCTGGGCAGCAGGCCGCTGAGCTTGGGCACGAAGCTGATGGCCAGAAACGGACTGGCCAGACCGAGGCCAATGCTCAGAAATGTCGCGAAGGTCTCCCACCACGGGGTGGCTTCGGCGAGCATGAACGAGGCGGCGGTCCCTAGAAACGGCGCGGAACACGGCGTGGACATCACCGCCGACAAGATGCCGCCGACGAAGCTGCCGACATAGCCCTGGTGCTGCGGTCGACCCGACATCGACACCGACCACTCGAACACGCCCAGCGCATTGAGACCAAAGGAAAAAATCAGCGCTGCCATACCAGCCACGAAGGGCGGATGCTGAAACTGCATGCCCCAAGCGAGGCTCGAACCTGCCGCCTTGAGCGCGACGACGACGCTGGCCAAAAGCGCAAACGACGCCAGCACGCCACCGGCGTAGGCGAGGCCGTGCAAGTGACGCGCACGTACCGCACCGGCTTCGCCCTGGCGGGCGTGCTCGACCACATGGTAGACCTTCATGGTCAGCACGGGCAGCACGCAAGGCATCACGTTCAGCACCAGGCCGCCGAGCAGCCCATAGCCGAGGTTGCCGAGAAGTTCCAACATGGTCCAGGTTCCGCGCGCGACGAGCCGTGCCCGCCGCCAGAGGTGCGCAAGATAGCAGCAGATGGCCAGAGGTGCCACCCGGGGCTTGCGCGGAAACCGATAACCCGTGGTCTGCGGTGGCTATTCCGACCGGTGCGCAGCAGGGCGATGGCGACCGGTCAGTCTTTGGGCCACGGCTCCGGCGGCTTGGAGATCGGCGTCTGGTTGGCAGCCTGCTTCAAGTTGGCGATGAAAAGGCTGACGTATTTGTTGTCATCCACGATGTCGGGGTCGGACTTCGGCGCGTATTTGTTGAGCCACTTGCCGACCTCGCCTTGCAGCGCCTCCAGCACGCCGCGGGCCGCGCCGGTGTCGCCGTCGAGTGCCAATTGGCACGCCAACTGAAAGCCCGCGTAGAGATTGAGCATCACAAAGCCCTTCTCGACCGTCGGATGGCTGAACACGCCGCCATCGGGGATTTGCGCACCCGGTGCAATCGGGCCGTCGACCTGGACCGCCTGCTTATGGACGACCTTGGTCAGCGGATGCGTCCAGCTGAGCGCGAGTTTGGTCACGCCCTTCTGCTGTATGCCGGGCACCCCGACCAGCTCCAGCAGAATCGCACCGCCGCCGCCGCGCCGACCCTCACCCATGCCCGGCAGCGGATCGGTCGCCGCGGTGCGCCCGGCCACAAACAGCGAAGCGATGCTGATCTTGCCGCCGGCCGAGCCACCTTTCCAGCCGTGCGTGCCGTACACGCCACCGAGCAGATAGCCGTCGGCAACTTGGACGTCAATCTGCACGTCCAGCGCCACCGGGACCAGGAAGGTCTCGACTTCTTCGGTGAAGACCTCTTTGACCGCCGCGAGCTTGTCCAAGAAATAGAAGTTGCCGGCGCCGACCTCGGCCAGGTCGCGCAGCACTGGGATCTCAAAGCCCTTTCCTACGCCGATGGTGGTGATGCCGATGCCCTGCTTGGCGTATGCGGTGGCCAGCGAAACGAGCTTGGCCGGATTGGTCAGGCCCACGGTCGCTGAACCGTCGGACAGCAACACGACGCGGGTCTGCCGGCCCGGCTTCTGCATCTTGCTGGCGACTTGCAAGGCCTGAAACAGCCCGCCAAACAGGTCGGTCTGGCCCTTGGCCTGCAGCTGCAGGATTGCCTTCTCGATCGCCGCCTTGTCGGTCAACCCTTTGCTCTGCAATACCAGCGTCGGGCCGTCGGCAAACGTCACCAGCGAAACCAGGTCGTCCTTTTGCAGGTGATCCAGCATCTGCTGCAACCCCTGCTGCACGTACTGCATTGGTTGACCCTGCATCGAACCCGAGACGTCGAGCGCAATGACCATGTCCAGCGGTGGGCGCTTGAGCTTGTCGACCTGGATCGGCGTGTTGAGGCCAATCTGCACCAGCGTGCAGGTGCTACCGGTAATCATGTTGCCCATGATGCCGAGCAGCGCATGCATGCACATGTCCTGGCCGCACTTGGGGTCGGGGTAGTCGAGCTTGTGCTCGGCGAAGAAACCGAGGTCGTCCAAGGCGTTGGGCGACGGAATCTTGCCGCTCTCGAGCAATTGGCGGAACAGGCCGAAGTCCTGCGCGCCAGCTTGCGTTAGCCCGGTGTTGCCGGCGGTCGCGGCGTCGGGATCGGACGCAAGGGTCTCGCTCGCTGAGGCATCCTCGGCGCCGGTGGTCATATCGAAAGACGCCACGGCCGTGTCTGCCGCCGCCGAGGTGTCGCTGCCTGCGGTTGCATCTGGCGATTTTGCCGTGCGGTCAGCGCCTTTCGCGTCACCTCCGGCGAATTCGCCGGTGGCTCCACCTCCGCCCAGTGAGGCTGGCGCCCCAGGGGTCGGCACGGGATTGACGGCGCAGCTACTCAACCCTGCCAAAAGTATCCAGGCGACAAGGTGATGTACGACAAGACGCGTGCTCATGGAACCCCCTGCGAAAACACGGATTCGACCCGACGGCCGTCGGTCAGGTTACCGGTGCATGCCTTGTCCGCGACCGGTGCATCAAAGGCGACGTTGATCCACAGCTTGGCGCCGTCGGGCAGGGCCGCGGCTTGCCCTGGCGACAGCGTCTGCGCAGCGCTGCCCGTCGGGACGACGTTGACCTGCAGGTTGGCGATCACGCTGCCGCAGCTGTCGTACCCCGCACCGCAGCCGGCCTGGGCGGCGATGTCGGCCTTGCCCTTGCCGAAGTAGACGATGTCCGCGCCGCGGCCAAACCGCAGGCGCTTGGTGGTGTGGATGAACTCAAAGCCGCTGACCTTGCCGAAGTTGTGGCCGCCGACGAGCGGTGCGATGAACACATCGTCGCCCACCTCGAACGGAAAGCTGCCGGGCGGCACGCACAGCATGGTCGCAGCCGCGCCGGTCTTGGTCAGCCACTCGATGGCGTGGCAGCCGTTGGGGGCGCTTTGCACGTCGAGCACGGTGACGTCGCCCTGCGGCATCGGCTCGCTCCACGCCAGCGCATCTGGCTCGTTGGGCGCGGGACAACCGGGGGGCGAGCTCGGGTTGAACGCGGGCGGCGCGGCAAACACCGCCGGATGCTTGGAAAAATCGACACCTTCTTGCCAACCTTTGACCACAAGCAAGCGTTCCGGGTCGCCGCCAGCGACCGTGCTCGGCATCTGCTTACTTGGGTACTGGCTATGGAGGTAGAACACCAGCCGCATCGGCAGCCCACCACCGTCGATGAGCAGCGCCGAACAGGCAGCGGCGATTTTGGAATCTGACAGCGCAAACGCCCGACCCGGCGCCACCACCCAGGTCTTGGCGGGCGCGAACAGCGCACGCGACAGCCACACGCTCGGTCCCGCGGCCACCTTGGCGCAGTCCAGGCTCACACTGGCTTTGAGCGGTCGCACGCGCACGACCGCGTCCTTGGCGGTGCCATTACCGATAGCCAGTGCGGTGAAAATCGGCGGGAACTGATTGGGATTGCGCCAGATGTCCGCCTGCCGCGACGTATCGGCCCAGCGGCCCTTGTTCTGGACGTCCGGTTGGCGCCGAACCTGGGTGATATCCGGTTCCGGCTGCGAACCAGCGTCTGTCAGCGGCTGGGGGTCGGGCGGCACCGGCTTGGGGTCCGGGTTGAACAGGAAGACCTGGCAGCCAGCCACCGCCATGGCCACGACCAGCAGAGTCAAACGTGAAAGCATGGCTGGCATGGCACCCTCCCCTGGCCCTTGGGCAGCCTATTTGAAATAGACCTCGCCGAGTTTGGCGACGTCGTTCTTGTCCTTGAGCACCGCGTTGTTGTACTGCACGGTCTGCTGCGGCGTGCCAATGTCGGTCATGATGACGGCGGAAACGAACGTCTCCAGGCCCGCCTGCACGCTCGCCGAGCCGAAGTAGTGGACCTGGATGAGGTATTTTCCCGGGATGGTGTTGGCAGCCTCGAAGCGTTCGGGTCCGTAGCCCCCGGTCAAGTCGTCGAGCAGTTTGCCGCCGCTTTTCAGCGACTTGTTGCTGTAGAAGCACTTTTCGCCCAGCGGATCGGTGACCCACAGGTCTACGTCGGTCGCATCGGTGTTCCAGGTAATCGTCACCCGCAGCTTGCCTTTGGGCACCTGCAAGTTCCACTTGGACATCCGGTTCTTGAGGAAACTGGCGACGTCGGGCTTGACGCCGCTCTGCAATGCATCGGTCAGGGCCAGCGCATACTCTTCGCCGACAACGGTTTGCAGGCTTTTGAACTTGGGCTGCCACTGTCCGAACATCACGGCCTCGTACAGCAGCGCCGCCAGCATCGGTCGAGTGCCCTGCACCGAGCTTGCGAGGTCGCGGTAGCTCTGCGGTTCGAATGGCCGTTTCTTGAGCACGCCGAGGAACAAGTTGGCTGCGCTCTGCCCCTCGCCCCAGGACTTCAGCCGATAGCCCGCCAACCGCGCAACTTCAGCATCAGCCGCCTTGTTCTCCACAGTTGTCGACAGCGCGCGCACCGCGGCTCCGGTCTGGCCGAGGTTGCGGCGCCGGTCGGCCTCGTCGGTCCACGGCTTGGGGTTGGTCAAGTCCACGGTCTTTTGCTTGACCAGCGTCACGTACTCGGCTGGCGCATCTTTGGCGAAGTACAGCGGAATCTGCAGCGTCGCCTCCGGCACCTGCAATTCGCTTTGCGGAACCAGCGTTAGGACCTGGGACTTGAGGTCAAGCAGCGCTTTGCCGCTGCCGGTCTGGTTCCACTGCGGGAACAGGTCGAGGACCTGCGCAATCTGGTGCCACGACGTCCACGCCGCGCCCGCGGCCTTGAGCGACGCCGCAATCATCGCTTCCGCGTCTTTGCTGCCAAGCGCCAGCAGCTCGTCGGCGATGCCGTACTTCTTGTAGGCCGCCTCGTTTTCGAGGACCAGAAAGCTCGACAGCGCGCTGGCAATCTTGAAGTGCTGCGACAGCGCCAGGGCGTATTTCTCGAGCTTGGCGTCGTGGGTATCGAGCAGCTGCGCGACCAGAATCTCGGCCCAGGCGCGCGCCGCCAGCTGGCCACTCGGTTGCAGTTCGACGGGGATTTCGACGGTCTTATTGCCCTGTCCTGGTACGGTGCCTTGGACGACGACTTTGGCAGAGCCCGGGGTCTTGACGCGCGCGGCCAGCAGCAAGCTTGCCCCGTCGAACAGCGTAGCCTGGCGGCCCGACACCACCACGTCGGCGACCGCGGCCGGACTGCTACCGGTGGGCTGCAGCGTCACCGACTGGATGAGAATGCCCGCACCCTGGTGCGCCGTCGCGCACTTGTCGAGCAAGCCGCCTTGGCAGTTGAACACCGCGCCGCCGCTTTGGGCCAGCGCCTGGTACAGCGCATTGTTCTCGGCACCGATGCCGATGCGATACGAGAAGAACCGCGCCTGCCACGGCGTCTCGGCCATGTAGCGGGCCCATAGCGACGACAGCGTGGTGTCGCCCCAGTTGATGTCGCCGTCGCTTAGCACGAACACGTCGATGGCCTTGTCGGTCGGCGGGGCGACCGGCGGCTTGGCCAACGTCCGCAGAGCTGCGGAAAAATCGGTCGCACCTTCGAGCAACACGCCGTCCAACGCATCAAGCGCCGCTTGCCGTCCTTGCGGGGTGTTGGCGAACCAGTCGTCCTTGAGCCAGCGTGCACCCGCGTCGAAGGTCACGACGTTGAATTGCTCGGTGGCCGGCGAGGCTTCCAGGATGGCTTTGAACAGCTTGACGGTGGTGTCAAAGCGCAAATTCTCGGACCGCGAGGTGTCGAGCACCACCACTGCGCGCTTGGCGTAACTCTTTGCCGTGGCGAGGTCGTCGAGCTTGGGCTGGATGCGCACCAGCGCGAACTGGCCGCCGCCAGCGGTTGGATCGCTGCCGGCCAGCACGTCGGCTTCGCTGTTGCCTTGGGTTGGCTGAAAGTCCCACGCGAGCATCCCGCCCGGCGAGTTGCCCTTGAAGGCCTGCTTGGTGACCGTTGCGGTCTTGCTGGCCTTTTCGGTGGCACCGTCGGGCACGGTGCCGATCCACTTTTGGGCGCTGACCGCGGTCGCCTTGGCGAGCATCGTGAACTCGAATGTGCCCAATACGCCCAAACCCTTGGCCGGGTCGGCCTTGGGCAGGGCAAAGGTGTAGCGCAAGCCAGTCGGCAGGCGCGGCAGGGTCTGCTCGTAGGCGATGAGCACGCGGTTGTAGCCATTGGCAGGGATGGGAAACACCTTGGCCTGGAAGGTGTTGGCGCCGACGACCTCGCCCAGCGCCGGGTCAATCTTCTTGGCGATTTCCGTCTCGTAGGCGATGGTGGCCTTGACCTGTTCGGTGACCTTGGCTTCCATCAGCTTGCCCCACTGGGCCGGGTCGGCAGCCAGCCCCACCGCTTCGGGCGCCGCGGCTGCCACCACCTCGTCGTCCTGGCCTTGCAGCGGCGACTTGGGGCCAAAAAACTGTGGCGTTGTATCCGGTTGTCCAGCAAACATCGCATAGTACGACACCGACGAGTCCGCCGGCAGCGCGTAGCGGAAGGTGCCCTCCAGCTGCGCGGGATGGGGGTTCTTGTAGATGTGGTCCACCAGGGTGCGCACCCGCAGGCCTTCGACCTGAACGGTCACGCGCAGGTCGACCAGTTGCAGCTTTTTGGTGCCCGAGACCACCTGAGCAAACTGCGCGGAGTCCACCAGCTGGTTCCAGACTTGCAGGGTCTGGTCGTCCACCGCGGCAGGTCCAGCGGAGGTCTCGCCAACGGCGGCCGTATCGGAGTTCCCTGCCGAGCCGCCACTGTCGGTGCCGCCAGACCAGCCGCCGGCGTCCATCGCGATGTCCAGCGCTGCGGTCGTGCCGTCCCAGTACCCGCCAGCGCTGGCGTCTGCTACGGAGCCGGAATCGCCCCAGTACCCGCCCGAGCTGGTGTCGGTGGCAGACCCAACGTCTGTTGCAGCGGCAAAGGACCCAGAGGAGCCGCTGCCGCCGCCACCGTTGGAACCGCCAAAGGCGCCAGGCACGTCGTCGGAACACGCCATCGCCAGCGCGCCAAGCGCCAACAAGGCGGCACGCCGCCGGCGGGTACCGGCTGCACGACCGAGAAACGACAGCATTGGGTGTGACGGTGCCATGGCGACCTCCCCGCGGACCCAGCTGTGCCGACAGCGCGCCGACCTGGCGCAGACGGCAATCGAAGACAGGGCCCACCGGCTTGGAGCGCTGCAAGGACCGTGCCAACTACCGGATCGCGTTGAACACCTGGAAATGGCGTTGGTTTGTCCGCAGTGCACCAGGATGCCATGTGTAGATAAATTCAGCAGTGGTGGTTTTCACCGCACACTATCGACGCGCGGCGACGCTGGCGGCGGGCCGCGGCCGGGGCTACACTGGCGGCGCCTTTGGAGGTTTGCCATGCGCCTGATTGCCCTGCCCTTCGCCTTGCTGCTGGTCGCCGCCGCCGCTTGCACCGCTGCTCCCGCTGGAACTGCAGCCGGCGTGGACGCAACGACCACCGACGCCGGATCCGTCGCCAAGACCGACGGCACGGTGGAGACCGGCCCAGCCACGGACACGACCGCAGAGGCGGGCGCAACAGCAGACGCAGCGGTCGCAGCAGAGGTCGCCGTGGAGACAACCGCTGCGCCGGACGCCGCGGCCGAGACGACCGTGGACGCCGCCAAGGCGGACGCCGTCGCGACTCCAGATGCGGACGTCGACGCCGCGCCCGCGGATGTGCAACCAGTGGACGCCGGCCCGGCCGATGTCCCTACCGCGGACGCGCAAGCGCCAGATGCCGTGGGACCCAAGGTCCAGTGCGTAGGCAACGAGTTCAGCTTTCCGACTTTCTCCAAGACCTGCGGCGGCGATAGCGACTGCTTTGCCGCCTACCACCAGGTCAACTGCTGCGGCACGCTGATTGCGCTCGGCCTAGCGACAAGCGACAAGGCTGCATTCGAGGCCGCGGAGAAGACCTGCGGCGAGCAGTACCCCGGTTGCGGCTGCGCCAGCCAGATGACGATGGCCGAAGACGGCTACTCTGCCGGTGCCAACCCCATCGCCGTCAAGTGCGCGGGCGGCAAGTGCGCGACCTACGTCATCGGCGGACAGATGGTATGTAACAACAATGGGCTGCAAGAGCCCAAGCCATTCAAGTGGTGCGCGACGAGCGCCGACTGCGCGTGGATTCCGCGGACCATCGACTGCTGCGGCAGCACCATGGCGACTGGATTGACCAAGGCATCGCTGTCCACGTTCGCGGCGGCAGAGGCCAAGTGCGCTGCGCAGGCCGCGGTTTGCGACTGCCTAAGTAAGCCGATGGTCGCTGAAGATGGCAAGCCGGTTGTGGGCGGCGAGCCGGTGGTGGCGTGTCAGAACGGCGCTTGCATCGCCAAGTCCGCACCGTAGTGAGAAGGTGCGAAGCGCCGCCCTGGTCTTTGCACTACCAGGCCGCTGCCAGCTCGCTGACCACGCCCATCCGCAGCCCATCCATCGACACGGTCCAGGACTTCAGCCCCAGCAACTCGGCGATGGCTTCGAAAATCAGTGCTCCACCCAGTAGGTTGTCGGCGCGCTGAGGGTCCATGGACGCGATCTTGAGACGTGACTCCTGATTTTCAGCGGTCGCTAGCGCGTCGATGACCATCTGCAGCTGCGGCATCGTCAACACCGCGCGGTGCACGTCGTCGACGGTGCGCCCGCCTAGACCCTGAGCGATGCGCGCCACGCGTTGGATGGTGCCCGAAGTCGCCACCGCGAGGTCGATGCGGTGCCGACCGACCAGCCCGGCCGCCTCGACGAAGGCATCGCGCAAGAGCCCGCGCGCGTGCTCGACCTGCGCAAAGCCCACCGGGTCCGGACCCAGCATGGTGCGGGCGACCACCAGCGCTCCAAGCGGCGTGCTGACCGACTCGAGCACCGCCCCACCGTCGCCGACCAGCAGTTCGGAGGAGCCACCGCCGACATCGGCGCACAGAATCGCGCCTGCCGCGGTGGCGCCCAGGCCGTGGCGCACGCCCAGGTAGGCCAGGCGGGCCTCTTCGGCGCCGCTGATGATGTCCATGTGGATGCCGGTCTCGCGGGCGGCCAGTTCGACCAGCGTCTCGCCGTTGCCCGCGGCGCGCAAGGCCGCCGTCGCCACCGCGCGCACCCGACCGACCTGCCAGTTTTCGAGCACGCGGGCGAATTCGCGCAGCGCCGCAAGACAGCGCTCGACGCCTGCCCCGGTCAAGTTGCCGTCGGCGTCGACCGCGTCGCGCAGGCGGGCCACGTGCTTGTGCTTGGCCACCGCAGACAGCGACCCGTCGCGCAACCGCGCCACCACCAGCAGACACATCGAGTTGGAGCCGATGTCAATCACGGCAACGGGTTGCATGACACTCCGCGGGCGAATCAGGGCGCAGGTCGCGCCGGGGGGCGCGGATTGTGACGGCGCTCCTCCGGGACGGCAAGACACGAAGGGGGGCTTTATTCAGACGCTAGAAATTGCTGGCGTTTTATTGGTGCCCGCGATCGTCACCGCCGGCGATGAGCCCGGCATCAGAGGGCATGCTTAGCGTCAGGGTCAGGCCCAGGATCAGGCCCAGAATCAAGCCCAGAATCAAGCCCAGGCCGCGGCAAACACGAAGGGGGGCTTTGTTCAGACGACGGATATCATGGATGTTTTTGGCTAGCCCGCGATCGCATCGCGGTTGAAGTTGGCCAGGATCGCGGGGTCGCCGACGTCGACCAACGCCACGCGCTCCGGCATCCCGGCCAGCCAGTGGTCGAGCCGATTCAGCTGCGGGTCGAGCGTCAACAGCTGCCCGACCGCTGCGGCGGCCAGCCACACCGGATGGCCGCGGCGAACCTGGCCGTCGAGGGTCACGGTCGGCACGGCCGCCAACACGCCAGTGGCTTCCGCGGCAGTGGCCAGGGCAGCAACCACTGCGGTGCCAGGCCAGGGGCAATCGATGGGCAGCACCAGCGCCGCGCCAGTAGCGACCTCAGCCAGCCCACGCTGCAAAGAGGCCAGTTGGGTCGCGTCGGGATCACTCGCAACCGGGATGCAACCCAGCAGCGGCGCGTCGGCGTCGGGCCAGGCGCCGGGGTGCAGGACGGCGACGACGCAGCCCAGGTCGGACACCATTGCGCCCGCCTGCGCGCGCCATAGGGGGCGGCCGCCTACGACTTTCAAGGCCTTGGGACCACCGGCGCGCCGCCCATGGCCGCCGGCGAGCAGCACGCCGATAACGGGCTCAGCCATGTAACGCCAGCAGTTGTGCTGCGACGGAGACCGCGATTTCGCCAGGCGCGTTGCCGCCTAGCGGTCGGCCGTCGACGACAAGGCCGATGGGCGCAACCAAACGCAGCAGCTCGGCCTCAGGCACGCCGCGGCGCGCCAGACGCTGCCGTGTCGCCGCGACTTTGGCGCGCGAGCCGATCATCCCGACAAACGGCAAACGCGGCATCGGCGCGCCATAGCGGAACTGGGCGAGCAACAACGCCTCGACAAGGTCGCGGTCCAAGGCGTGGTCGTGGGTCATCACGAGCGCGCAAGTGGCGCCAAGTGGCGGCGCTGGGGGCAAGCGCCGGCCCGGGGCCTGCACACGCTGCGCGACTGTCGACGTGCGCGCTGCATCGCCGATCCAACCCCAGGCCGCGAGAATCCCCAGAGGCTGCGCGCACACCACTTCGGTGCCAGGGGCAAAGCGCGCCGTGTCGGCCCATTCGGGGCGCTCGTCAACGACGAGCACCCGCCACGGCAGCGGCTGCAGCACGCGAGCGAGCGCCGCAGCCACGTGTCCGCCGCCAAAGATGGCCACGACCGGCAGCGACCGCGGATGCTCGTACAGCGCGCGGTTGCCAAACACGGTCTCCAAGGCGTGGCCAGTGCGTTCGCATGCAGCGACCTGGTCGGCAAGCCACTGGGCACGCGCCGTGTCGACTTCTTCGAAGTGCAACCACACGACACCGCCGCAACACTGGGCCAACTTGGCGCCGAGCGGGTAGCGAATCAGCTTGCGGGTCGTGCCAGACTCCGTCGCCTCTTCGTGGACCTCGCTGGCCAGGGCCTGCGGATCGTCAACGTCGGCCGAGCTGTCGCGGCTGCTCCAGTTGGCGTCTCGCAGGGCCTGGTCTTCGAGGTGGCCGCCGCCGACTGTCCCGGCCACCAAGCGTCCCTCGCGGCAGAGCATCCGCGCGCCCGGCCGCCGCGGTACGCTGCCCTGAGTCGCAAACACGGTCACCAGCACCGCTGGCTTGGCCCGCGCGTGCAGCAGCTCTGGCAGGCGCAGCAGCAGCCGCTGGCCTTCGGCGTCCATTGATGGCGCGGCCGACTTTGTCATCGAGGTGGCCCGACTACGCAGCAGTTTCGCGAACGGCTTGCTCAACGAGCCGCGCAAAAACCTCGGCGCGGTAGTCGGCGGTCGAGCGCACGTCGTCGATGGGGCGCAGGTCCACTGCCTGTGCAGCACGCAGCGCAGCAGCGTCCACCTCGTCGGCACGTTTGCCACAGAGGTAGGTTTCCACCGCTGGGCAGCGCTTCAACACGGCGGCCATCGACACGGCGACGACCCGAACGTCGTGCAACCGCCCTTGTTGCCAGCCGAAAACGCCGCACAGCCCGACCTTGGTGATGGCCTGGAACGCGCGGGTGCCAACTTTGCGCATCCACTGACCCTGGCAATCGAGGCGATGGCCGGGCACCACCACCGAGCCGATGATTTCGTCGGCACGCCGTTGTGTCTGCCGATAACCAGTGTAGTAGTCGCTGAGCGCAACCTCGCGCGCGCCGCTTTGCGACAGCAGCCGCAAACGCGCGTCCAAGGCCATCAACGCTGGTGCGGCGTCGGCGGCGGGCGAACCGTTCTCGATATTGCCGGCATAGGTGCCGCGAAACTGAATCTGGGTCGCGCCAACCAGCGTCGAGGCCTGCGTCAACATCGGCAATTCGGCGCGAAAGCGCGGATTGCTCACCGCATCGGCGTAGGTGCAAAGCGCGCCAATCTCCAGGCCTGCATCGGTCCAGCGCAGGCCGCCGAGTTCGGACCGCAGCGCCCACAAATCGAGGTAAGCTGGGGCCGCAGGTTTGCCGAAGTGCAGGTCCACCAGCACGTCGGTGCAACCCGCCATCGGCCGCAGCGGGCTATCGGTAGCTGCGCTGTGCAGCTGCGCCAGGGCGTCTGCCAGGTTGGCAGGACGAATGACCAACGGCGCTGTGGGCGTCATCGGGCGCCTCCGGCCGCAATGGTCTCTTCGTCCAGGGCTTGCACCACGGCGTCGACAATCTGGCCGTAGCCGGTGCAGCGGCACAGATTGCCGGCGAGGTGTTCGCGGATGGCGACCTCCGGCAGTTTCTTGCCGACGTGCGAATCGACCAGCCACGATGCCGTGACCACCATGCCCGGCGTGCAGATGCCGCACTGCGCCCCGCCGCAGCGGATGAACGCTTTCTGGATAGCCCGCATGCCACCGTGCTCGGCCAGACCTTCGATGGTCACGATGGTGGCGCCGTCACACTGCACCACGGGGATGAGGCAAGCGTTGACGGGGTTGCCGTCGACCAGAACGGTGCACGCGCCGCACTCGCCTTCGCCGCAGCCCTCTTTGCTGCCGGTGAGGCCGAGGTCGATGCGCAGCACGTCCAGTAACCGCCGCATTGGTTGCACGCTCAGGTCGTGGCCAGTGCCATTGACGACCAGGCGCACGCGGGCCAGTGCGGGTTCGGGCGAGGGGTCGAGAGGGCTTGGGTGCACGGGGCAACTCCACGGCGGCGGGCCGGCGGGCCGCCAGTGTAGGCGGTTTTGCAGAGGGTGCCAAACGCATGCGCAACCAAGGCCAGAGGCTGTTCTGCTCGGAGCGTGTCGACGGATCCCATGGGGTGCAAGCGCGGCTTACCGTTGCGTGGCGCCTGAGCGGTACGGGTGCGGATCGCGCTTTGGGGTCTACGGCGAGGCGCGTGGAACCAGTGAATACGCATGGCGTTCAGGTTGGACCCGGCGGCCAAAGCCGCAGGCTTGCTGTACGAAGCCCGGCCTGCGCCGGGCCATTTTTCCCTTGTGATGATCTAGCCTTGCGGAGGCAAGGCTTTGCACCCACAGGCCGCGGCTTCAGCCGCCGGCAGTATCTACCAGGACCGTGTGGGTACCATGCCAGCGATCGCCCCCATTTCAGGAACCGCACCCGAGCGATACCCGGCTGCTTGACCCGCCTGCACCCACCGACCACACTGCGCCGTTGGGGCGCAGCGCCTCGGAGTCGTTGGCATGAACCTGAACATCACCATCGCCCTTTGCGTGACTGCGACACTGTTTGGGTGCACTGGCAGCGACAGCGGCGCATCGCCCAGCCTGGACGTCGGCGGTGTCGGCAGCTATGGCGGCGACGCAGTGACCACCAGTGGAGATGCCAGCGCCGGTGACGGCCTCTCGCCCCGGCTGACCGATGCAGACACAGCCGTGGCGGCCAGTGACAGCGTAGTTGCCAAAGACGGCGCGCCGGCAGATGCGGCCCCGGCCGATGGCGCAGCGGCGGATGTCGTCACGCCCGCCGGCAAGAGTTGCGTCCAAATCGGCCAGTGCGCCCAAGACGACTGCGCCGGCGGCAAGCAGCCGTGCGGGCTTGGCTGCGAGAAGGACGCGGCGCCAGGCGCGTTTGAGAAAGCCAAGGCCGTCTTTGACTGCGCCGCCGCCAAGTGCGCGCTCGGGATGTGCCTGGGCAACACCACCCTGCAGTGCATGGAGCCGTGCGGCGGCCTGTTGTGCGGACCGCAAATCCTGGCCTGTTATGACGACGGCGGTTTTGGCACCAAAGGCTGCAGCGTCATCCCGGGCTGCTACGACGCCTGCGAGGCCAAGCCGACCAACCGCTACACCTGCCACGCCAGCTGCTACAACCAGCTGGACGCCGCCGGCAAGCAGCGCGCCAAAGCGTGGTCGGAGTGTACCAAGGCGTCGCCCGGCACGCCTGTCGCCGCGCTGGCTCTGTGCACCGAGCAGTGGGCGACCTGCGTCGCCGACGGCAAGACCGGCCAGCAACCGTGCCACGAAGTCGCCAAGTGCATCGCCAAGTGCGCCGACAAAGACTACCTGTGCATCGGCGGCTGTTACGGCACCGGTACGCCAGCCGCCCAGACGAGCTACCTGGCGGTGTGGAAGTGCGCGCTCAACAACCCCACCAACCTGGCCGGGTGCCTGAACGCGTTTGAGGCCTGTGCCGCGCCCGGCGGCGTTGGCAAATGTTCCGGCCTCGTCGCCTGCATCGACACCTGCAAAAAGGGGCTGGGCGTCGCCGACGACAAGGGCTACTGCACCATCCAGTGTCTGCACGACAGCACGCCCGCAGGCTCTGCCGCTGGCGTGACCTTGCTGCAGTGCGCGCTAAACAAGTGCCCGGCCTGTGCGACGGGCGCGGCGACTTGTACCAGCTGCCTGCAAGCGAACTGTGGCGCTGCGGTGATGGCCTGCCTTGCGTTGTGACGAGCGACGCGCGCTGCGGTCCGACGGTTTCGGGCATATCACCGCCCGGTTTCCGGCTTGAGCTGGCAGCGGCTTGCCTGCGGCATCGACAACGTCTGCGACGCCGGTCAGTGCAAGGACCAGGTGCGCAAGCCCGACAGCAGCTTCTGCACTGGATTCGACGTGCGCAAGAGCGACGGCAAAGGCCTGGGTTCGACCCAGGTCGTCGATTGCAGCGCAGGCAAGCAGGCGTGCAGCAACGGGACCTGCGCACCGAGGGGGTGCTGGCCGCCCGGCCGTCACAGGTGCGCAAGCCCGCACGTCGCGACCTGCAAAGCCGACGCCAGCGGCTACGACCCGCAGGTCTGCACCGACAACGACGCCTGCACCTCGAAGGGTAAGTAGGGTGTTTACATTTGATGTCTGAGCGAGCGCATCGGGCGCCCGCAAGGCGAGGCGGAGGCCCTGTGACGACTGAGGCGCACTCGCAGTGCGCCGCAGGGAGGAAGGGGGCTGACAATGAAGCATGGCGGGATGCATGGTTACGCGCAGTAGGCGTTTGGATGTAAACACCCTCTAAGAGGGTGTATTCATAACCACGAAGCGATGGGATGCCAGTCCGGTCGCCAGTGGAGTCGGGCTGCGCTGTAGTTACCGAGCTGGCGCTGGCCTCTGGCGCTGTGTGCACCTGTGCGCTCGCATTGTCCCTGAAG
>SXRM01000141.1 GCA_005792545.1 Pseudomonadota bacterium
CCCAGACTGCCTTCAAAGTGTCTGTAAATCAGCGGCCTTACATGACGACCACACATAACCGAACAGGCATGTCGCCAACCAGTTGATTCTGCTAGCTATGCCTTCGTGGTCAAGCGCACTCTCTGCGATCTGCGCCCGCGGCCACAGACGCCATGGACGCACCTTGCGCCATGGCATACAATCCGCCCCCTTTGCGAGGCCTGCACCGCATGAAGCGTTGCGCCAGTTGCGGCACCACCTACGTGGGCAGCGAAAAATTCTGCCGCCAAGACGGCGCGCCGTTGCAGGCGGTGGATTCGGCCACGGAATCAGGTGGTAGCGAGCCGGCAGGTGCGCCTGCGCCAGCGCCAGAAGCGCAAGCGCCACCCACAGTTGCTGCGGCAGCCACGCCGCATACCGGTCGACTTTCGCCCGACGAGACAGACACAGTGGTGGGGCCGATCCCGATGGATCCGGACCAAACCCCGCCGCTCGGCGGTCGTGCCGAGCCCGACGCCACGCCGCCCATGACCGCGGTGCCGCAAATCTCGGCCAAGCTCGCGGCGCTGCAAGGCAAGACGCAGCCGCCGCCGCTGCCAGCCAAGACTACTCGCAGGAACCAAGCGCCCGATTTATTCGTTCCGCCAAGAACTTCGCCTAGTGGGCGCAATGTGATGCCTGCCGTCTTGACTGAGGCGGCGCAGCCGACCACGCAGATTACCGCGCTTTCGCCCGAAGATGCCGAGATCCAGGCGGCGTACAAGGGCAAGACCATCGACGGCCGCTATTTCATCGGCCGCCTCATCGGCCACGGTGGCATGGGTGCGGTGTTCGAGTGCGAGCAGGTCCACCTCAAAAAGCGGATGGCGGTCAAGCTGCTGCACGAGAACCTGGTGCAGAAGAAGGCGCTCATCGCTCGGTTTCAGCGCGAAGCCCGCGCGATCTCGCGGCTGTCGAGCGCCCATACTGTGATGGTGTACGACTTCGGCCGTTGGGGAGAGTTGTTCTTTCTGGTCATGGAGTTGCTGGAGGGCGAGCCGCTAGACGCAGTCCTGGAAGCCGCGGGGCCACTGCCGCCAGAGCGCGTGGCCCGCATCGTGCTGCAGATGTGCGATTCGCTGTCCGAGGCGCACAAGAACGGCATCATTCACCGTGACCTCAAGCCCGAAAACGTGATGCTGGTCCGCAGTCAGGCCCACCCGGACTTCGTCAAGATCCTCGATTTTGGTCTCGCCAAGGTGCAGGGCATCAACGACGAGGATCAGGTTCACAGCCAGCGCGACATCTTCGGCACGCCTTTTTTCATGAGCCCCGAGCAGATTCGTGCCGGCGCCGTGGACGGGCGCGCCGATATCTACGCAGTCGGCGCGTTAATGTTCCGCATGCTTACCGGCAAGCATGTGTTTTCGCATAAGAATACCTTTGACATTCTCAAAGCTCACCTGATGGACCCAGTGCCCAAGATGGCGACCCACGGTGTGCAGGTGCCGCCCGCGCTCGAGCGCATCGTCATCAAGGCGCTGCAGAAGGACCCGATGGGCCGATTTGCGACGATGGACGAGATGGCGCTTGCCCTGGCGCAGACGCTGCGGTCCGGCTTTCGCGAGAGCGGGCTGGTGCTGGCTGCCGGCAGCCTGGAGTTGGACAAGGCCGAAGCGCCGCCCAAGCCCGGGGGCAAGACTGACCGGCCCGATCGGACGCGACGAAACAAGGCGGTTCGCCAGACCAATCTGTCCAACATCGCCAAGCTCAGTGACATCTTCGACCCCGACGAACTGCTGCAGACGAGCAAAGCCGTCGAGCGGACCCGCATGCGCTGGTTTGCCAGTGGTATCGTGCTTTTGCTGACGACCTTGGTGTTGGCCTGGTGGCTGACGGCGCCTGGCGCTTCGGAGGTTGAGACGGAGCCGAACGACGAGCCCGCGCAGGCCAATCGACTGGGCCCGGGCGATCAGTCGCGCGGCGTCATCGGCAGGCGCAAGTCGGACCGCGTCGGCGACCGCGACTGTTTCCGGCTACCGGCTGCGCCTGACGGCCAGGATCTCGAAATCGGCGTCCGCGGCGTCCCGAACATGGACCTGCAGCTGACGCTGTATCCAGAAAGTGGCAAGCCTGTGGCGGTTAATCATCGCGGCAAAGGGCAGGGCGAGGTTGTGCGGTTTTGGGATCCGCTCAAGCGACCGACGCTGGTCTGCGTGCACGAAGCTTCTCATGCTGATCAGACACCCAGCGAGAGCCTGAGCGACCAGTACACGCTGTCTGCAGCTGGGCGGCCGCTGCCGACCGTGGCCGAGCGTGAACCCAACGACGATACCCCCGGCAACGAGGCTAAGGCGGACGCAGCGGTTTCCGGCGTGCTCGAGGGGCCCCTCGACCGCGATGTCTTTCAGGTGCCGGGTCCGAGCGACGGCCGATTGTTGCGCGTGACGCTGCAGGCAGGTCCAGGTGCCGACCCTGCGGGCGCGCGACTTGAGTTGTACGACGGCGCCGGGCACATGATGGTGGCGCACGCCGCGAGGGCGGATCAGTCGCGCATTGAACTGGCGTTCGTCGGTACCACGGCCCAATTGCCCGATCACCTGATCGTTTCAAGGCCCGGTCCGGGCGACGATCTGCCGTATACGCTGACCTTCGCGCTTGCCCCTGTGACGGATCAGGCCGAGACCGAGCCCAACGACAGCGACGAAACTGCACAGCCCTTGGTGCTGGGCGCGTGGCACGTTGGCGACTTTGCCGACGGCGCTCAGAGCGACTGGTTGCGCATCGGCGGTGGCGACCCAGGTAACCGCAGTGCAAGGCTGGAGGTCGCTGCCACGCGCGGTGCGGTCAATGTCCTTGTGCGCGACCTCGGCAGCAAGCTTGACCTGCGGGCGATGCCGGTTGCCGACGCGCAGGTGCGCGAAATCGTGCTGAACAACGCCAGTGGTCACGGCCTGCTGGTACGCGTGACCCCGCTCGACAGCCCTGGCCGCAAGCGCGAACCAGCCGCTTGGCGCCTGCGCGCCCGCACTTACGCCAATGGCCATGCGCCCTGAGCAGTGGCGCCGCGTGTCGCGGTTTACGGCTTGTTTTGCCGGCGTCGCAGCCGGGTGCGCGCCGACGTTGCCGCCCGCCGAGCGCTTTCTCGCAGATCAGGTGGTGGATATGCCCACCATCGTCTTGCGCTCTGCCCAGGGCGCTGGCGCCGATCCGATGCGCGACAGCAAGGCGCAGTTCGTTGCGCTGACCATGGAAATCGCCGGGCTGGAAGACGGCGCGTTGCGTGCCGTACACCTCGAGCCCGATGCCAAGCCAACGACGCTCGGCTGCCCAGGCCCCTATTGCTTGAAGCTGCCCGCAGGCGCTACGGTTCAGGCGCGCGTCGAGCTGTGGTCGGCCACCGACACCGGTACGCCGGACGAGCCGATCGCGCGCGGCAGAACGCTGACCTTTGTGGCTGGCGACTCGGCGAGCGCCAACCGTGCCCAAGCTTACCTCGTCCCGGTCGGAGCCTTTGCGCCCGCGGTGGCGACCGATGGCACTCAAGCGACGCTGGCTGGTCGAGTTGGCATTGGTGTGGCGTTGTCGGCCGCATCGGGTGGTCGCGAGGCTGTGCTGGTCGGTGGCGCCATGGTCCGCAGCGAGGCGGTTGATCCGCTGCAGCCAAGCGCTCTGATTGCGTTCTCGGGCACCATTGCCAAATACGACGCGCTGCAGCGAAAGGTCGAGCAGTCGGCGCAATCCCTTGCCCAGCCGCGCGCGTTTGCCGCAGTTGCCAGCGGTGCTTCGGTTGTGGCCATCGCGGGCGGATACGTCCAGAATGGCACGACGGTCAAGCCGACGGCGACTGTGGAATACCTCGACAAAAGCGGAGCGCTGGTCGCGGCGCCGCAGCCGCTCAAATACGCGCGCGCCGGTGCCACAATTGTCGCGATGTTTGGCGGTCAGGACTTCTTCCTCATCTTGGGCGGTGACGGCCAAAGCGATTGCAGCGGTGCTTGCGCGGGCAACACCTGGGAGATCTGGCATCCGCAGCATGGCGTCGTCACCACCGGCAGCCTGCTATCGGCAAGGTGGCGGCACGCGGCCGTTCAGTTGCCCGGTCCAGGCGGTGGCTATGTTATGTTGCTGGGCGGCGAGAACGACCAGAACGTCGTCGGCTCCGCTGAAATCATCCAGTGGACTGCGACCGCAAAGGGCGTCGTGCACGTCTCTCGCGCGGGCGCCAAGTGCGACGACGCCAAGGGCGACGACTGTGCGGCGAATGCTGCCTTCTTTTGGGCGCCGCAGCAGGTGTCGCTGCCGTCTGCGCGAACCTGGCCGGGCGGCGGGTTGGTGCGCGCGCTCGACGCCAAGGGTGGCTTCAAGCTGTACGTGGCCGTCTTTGGCGGCTACGCCGACTTCCTTCACACCCAGCCGCTTGGCGACTTGCACGTCTTTGACTACCAGCAGGGCGCTTTCCGGCCCGACGCGCTGTCGCTCGGGACCGCGCGCGGTGCTCCGATGGCCGCGGGACTTGCTGGCGGGCGGTACGGGGAGCAGTTGCTGACGGTTGGCGGGCTTGCCAGCACCGGTCAGGCGGTGGGTGACGCCGCGGTGTTCCTGGCTCAGCCCGATGCCATTCGCGCCGAGACCATGTTGCCCAAGACGGTGGCGGGGAGCAATACGCTGTTGGACGGCGGCCGGTTGTTGGCCGCGACGGTGGCGCTCCCTACCGGGCACGTGCTGCTAGCTGGCGGCGTCGGCGGCGGGCCGGGTGCCTGGATCGGGCGTAGCAAGGTGTTGCTGTGGGGCGCCTTCTGATCACCTGCGATCACGAGCCCCACCTTTATTCAGACGGATGAAATAGTAAGGCAATTTAGGTGGCACTGGGTCGGGGACTGGCCTAAAGCGAGGTTTTTTCGGCCCGCCGCGCGGTTTTTCCGGCGCCCAACCGATCACCTGTTCGAGCGCACATTTCGTCGCGCCGGACTTGACCATGGCCATCCGCTATTACCACCCTTCGCTCCTGTTCGAAGTCACCACGCGCAC
>SXRM01000142.1 GCA_005792545.1 Pseudomonadota bacterium
CCGGATCAGGCAAAAGAGCAGGTCGGTAGCCAAGGGGCGGCGACCTTCGCATGCTTTGCCAAAACAAAACAGCCACTTGTAAGTTAGATGTCTAATGCATTGAAATTAGGATTGAATCGCCGATCTGTTTCCCGTGGGTAGCAGCAGGTGACCGATTCGGCGCGCAGCGCGACGTTCATTGGCGCTCCTCCCGGGCCTTGGCGAAATCGACGATTGCATCGATCGCCGGCACCATCGCCGCAAACAGCGGCACTATTTCCGCATGCGTGACAGATGTCGGCTTGTAGTCGCCTTGAATCCGCTTGTTCTTCAATTCCGCGACGCGGCGAAAAGTGGCCTCATTGATCACGTTGCCGCTGCTGAAGTGGACCCGGATCGCGGACATCGCGGACGTCGCGACTTGAACCCGCATCCACCGCAATCACCGCTTCGCCCCCACCACCTCTTCCCAAACCGCCCCCAAGTGATCCTGCAAGTGCATCACATGCACCGCCGCGTACTGGCCCTTGTCGACCGGCCCATACGCAAAATGCGGCGCCATCGGCCCCTGGTACGCCTCGAAGCGCGCCCACTGCACCCGCAAGCGCTCAAGCGCAGTGCCAAAAGCCACGTCCTGGTCTTGCGGAACACCTGGAATCACCGCGGCGAGGTCATGGCGCATCCGGCCATCGCGCAAGAACTTGCCGAGCGCCAAGCGGCCAATGGTCACCTGAAAAATCCAGGGCTTGTGCTGCGGGTAGCCGTCGAGCGAGCACGCGATACCGGCCGCCACATGGTCGAGCGCGGACGCCAGCGTGCGCGGCCCCTCCAGCTTGCGGTCGGCTAGCCGTTCGAGGTTAGCGAGCACCTGCTGCATGGTCGCGGTCTGCGGCGTCATGGCACCCCCGCGAGGCTAGTTGCTTTCGGCGCCGTCCTCGTCCTCGTCGTCCGCGCCCAACTTGTCCAGCGCGGCTTCGGCCGACAGATTGCCAGCAGCGACTTCTCGCAGAAGCGGAAAGTACCGGTCGCCGGTGGTGACTGCCGCGTAGATCTGGTCGCGCACCTGCGACAGGCTCGGAGCGGTATCACCGGCCAGCACGCCGATGCGGAAACGCAGGCTGCCATCATCGAGGTCGAGGTCAAAGCTGCCGACCGCGAGGCCGCAGTTGAGCTTGAGCACGAACTCAATCAATTCACCGAACGCACCGGTCGGCTCGTCGCCCTCTTTTTCCTCTGGGTGTTCGACCGGAAGGTCGACGTGCACCGCGAACATCGGCATGTCGTTCTTCGCTTCTATGACCAACTCGTACTTGCCGTTGTCGCCCTCGTAGCCGGTGGCCACCGTGCCGTTTTCGTCGTCGGCCTCAAACGGCCAGTCGTCGTCTTTGAGAAAGCCGACCACCGCGTCGTAGCAGGTCTGGGCTTTCGCAGGCGTTTTGGCGGCGGCGGGGCGAAACGGTTTGGGCGGCATCGGCTTTCCTTGGCGGCGCGGCGGCGCGTGGTAGATTCTCGGTTGGCGGCCCGTCCGAGGGGTCGCGAGCTTGCGCCCCGGCTGGGTCGTGCGTCAACTGCAAACCTTGCGGGGTTTGACGGGTGCTTGTCGCATGAGGCAAGCGGTTTGCTAGGTCATTGTGGGGCCGCGCGCTCCGTTTTGCCTGTTTTTTGTGGCGGTTGTTGCGGGCAGGTGCCGACAGGGGCGCACCTGGCCAGGCAGTGCCGGGCGTCGAATGCGACGTCGTGGTCGGGGAGAAGGCATGGTGCGGTCATCGTTTTTCACAGTTAATTCGACAGCTTTTCTCTTGGCGCTGGCCCTTTTGGCGTCCTGTACCGACGACACGGCGCAGATGGGCGTGACCAATGCCGGCGCCTTGACCGACAACGGCAACAGCATCGGCAACCTGGGCGGCGACAGCGACGCAGGCGACGGGGCCGACACCGGTACCGTTGGCTTTGACCTGCAGCTGCCCGATGGCGAAAACGGCGATATCTCGCTGAATTTTGACGTTTCCGGCCAGGGCGACGGCGAGGACGGCGCTGCCGACCTTGCCGAAGACGTCACCGAGTTCAAGCTGCCGTGCCAGAACGACGCCGACTGCAACGTGCTGGTCGCGGGCCTCGGCGGCTGCATGGTGGCCGAGTGCAAGCAGTTCTTGTGTGAAGTCAAGAAGTTGGAAGGCGGCAGCCCCTGCGACGACGGCGACCCGTGCACGCCCAATACCGTGTGCGCTGGCGGCATCTGCTACGGCCCAAAGATCGTGTGCGACGACGGCAACGCCTGCACCGATGACCAGTGCAGCCAGACCGGGTGCCTGTACGGCTTTAACGCCGCGCCGTGCAACGACAACTCCGCGTGCACCCTGAGCGACGCTTGTGCCGGCGGCGCCTGTGCCGCGGGCAAGGTGCTCGACTGCAATGACCAGTCGCCGTGTACCGTCGACGCCTGCGACCCGAAAATCGGCTGTACCCACGAGGACCAGCCCGGCGGCTCGTGCAGCGACGACAATCCGTGCACGATTGGCGACCTGTGCAAGGACCAGCAGTGCGTCGGCGGCAAGGTCAAGAACTGCAACGACCTCATCTCCTGCACCGACGACAGCTGCGACAAACAGAGCGGCAAGTGCGCCCACGCCGCCAATGCCGCCCCCTGCGACGACGGCAACGACTGCACCGAGGCCGACACCTGCGCGGGCGGCGTCTGCGCAGGCGCCGCGGCGGACTGCAACGACAAGAACCCGTGCACCACCGACAGCTGCCTGCCGAGCGGCGGCTGCCAGCACATCGCCAACAGCCTGCCTTGTGACGACAGCAACGAGTGCACCGAGGGCGACCTGTGCAACAAGACCGGAACTTGCAAGGGCAATCCGGTGGTGCTGTCGGTGTTCTGCGACGACAGCAATGCGTGCACCACCGACACCTGCAATGCGCTGACCGGCTGCAAGCACAGCAACAACCAGCAGACCTGCGACGACGGCAACCCGTGCACCAGCGGCGACGCTTGCGAAGCCGGCGCCTGCAAGTCTGGCGCCAGTACCTGCAAGTGCAGCAGCGACGCCGACTGCGCGGGCTCCGAGGACGGCAACCTGTGCAACGGCACGCTGTTTTGCGACAAGTCGACGGCGGTGTGGGCGTGCAAAGTCAACCCGGCCACGGTGGTCAAGTGCGACTCGGCGGCCGACACCGAGTGCGTGGAAAACAACTGCGACCCCAAGGTCGGCAAGTGCGCGTACGAGATCAAGAACGAGGCCAAGCCCTGCGACGCCGACGGCACGGTTTGCACCGCGGGCGACCTCTGCGCGGCCGGCAAGTGCGTCGCCGGCAAAGCCGTCGTGTGCGACGACAACAACCCGTGTACCGCCGACGTGTGCAACGCCAAAGAAGGCTGCATCGCCACCGCGACCACGCTGCCGTGCGGCGACGGTAACGCCTGCACCCAGGGCGATGCGTGCAAAGGCGGCGCCTGCGTGCCAGGGCCGATCGTGCAATGCGACGACGGCAACGCCTGCACCAGCGACGCCTGCGACCCTGGGTCAGGCGGCTGCAAGTACGCCAACACCACGGCGCCTTGCGACGACGGCAACGCCTGCACGCTAAGCGACGCCTGCAAGGATGCGGTGTGTAGCGGCGCCGCAGCCCAATGCAACGACGGCAACCCGTGCACCACGGACAGTTGCAACCCCAAGACCGGCTGCGCCAACACCGCCAACACCAGCCCGTGCGACGACGTCAACGCTTGCACTTCTGGGGACCTGTGCGCTGGGGGGATCTGTAAGGGCACGGCCTTGGACCCCAAAGTGCTGTGCGATGACAGCAATCCGTGCACCACCGAAGCGTGCACCGCGACCGACGGCTGCCTCTACAACATCACCAGCGACAAGTGCGACGATGGCAACCCGTGCACCACCGGCGACCAGTGCAAGAATGGCCAGTGCACCAGCGGCACCAACACCTGCGGCTGCACCCAGAACAGCGACTGCGCGGGCCAGGAAGACGGCAACTTGTGCAACGGTACGCTGTTTTGCGACAAGTCGGCGGTACCGTTCAAGTGCAACGTCAACCCCAAGACCGTGGTGGCGTGCGACAAGGCTGGCGACACCGCGTGCCTGCACAACCAGTGCGACGCCAAGAAAGGCGCGTGCGGCTACGTCGCGGTCAACGAGTCCAAGCCTTGCGACGCCGACGGCAGTGTGTGCACCACCAGCGACCTGTGCAAGGCCGGCGCTTGCGCAGCAGGGACGGCGCTGTCGTGCAACGACGGCAACCCGTGCACCGACGACGGCTGCGACAGCAAGCTCGGCTGCACCTTCAAGGCCAACAGCGCACCGTGCACCGACGGCAACCCGTGCACGGTCGGCGACGTGTGCAAGGCCAGCGGTTGCGTTCCGGGCGTGGCCACCATCTGCGACGACAAGAACCCGTGCACCACCGACAGCTGCGACCAGAAGTCGGGCAGTTGCGGCTTTGTCGCCAACGCCAACCCGTGCGACGACGGCAACGCCTGCAGCCAGGGCGACGTGTGCAAAGCCAGCGTGTGCTCCGGCACCAGCGTCAGCTGCGACGACAGCAACCCCTGCACCGCCGACAGCTGCGATCCCAAAATCGGTTGCCTGAACAAGGCCAACACCAACCCCTGCGACGACGGCAACAAGTGCACCGCCAGCGACACCTGCAGCCAGGGCAAGTGCGCCGGCCAGGCGCTCGACCCCAAAGTGCTGTGCAGCGACAACAACGTGTGCACCAGCGAAGCCTGTGACCCTAAAGCCGGCTGCGTCTACGCCAACAACACCGACAAGTGCGACGACGGCAACAGCTGCACCAGCGGCGACACTTGTTCGGGCGGCAAGTGCGCCAGCGGCACCAACACCTGCGGCTGCGCCCAGGACAGCGACTGCACCGCGCAAGAGGACGGCAACCTGTGCAACGGCACGCTGTTCTGCGACAAGACGGCGCTGCCGTACAAATGCAACGTCAACCCCAAGACCGTGGTCAGCTGCGACGCCAGCGCCGACACCATCTGCAGCAAGAACGGCTGCGACACCAAGACCGGCAAGTGCGGCTACCTGGCCCAAAATGGCGGCAAGCCGTGCGACGCCGACGGCAGCGTGTGCACCAGCGGCGACGTATGCAACGGCTTGAATTGCCAGTCGGGCGCCGCGCAGAACTGCAACGACGGCAGTGTGTGCACCGACGACAGCTGCGACCCCAAGACCGGCTGCGTGTTCAAGCAGAACAGCGTGCCGTGTAGCGACGGCAACCCGTGCACGATTGGCGATGCCTGCAAAAACGCCGCTTGCGTCTCGGGACCCGCTCAGGTCTGCAACGACAACAACCCGTGCACCAGCGACAGCTGTGCCAGCGGCGCGTGCGTATTTGCCAACAACACGCTCGGTTGCGACGACGGCAACGCCTGCAGCGGCAGCGACGCCTGCAGCGGCGGTGCCTGCAAGGGCACGGCAGTCAACTGCAACGATAACAATCCCTGCACCAACGACGCCTGTGACCCCAAGACCGGCTGCCAGAACGCGGCCAACACCATCGCCTGCAACGACAGCAACGCCTGCACCACCGGCGACGTCTGCGGCGGCGGCGCATGCAAGGGCACAGCGGTCAGCCCGGCGCAGCTGTGCGACGACGGCAACCCCTGCACCACCGAGGGCTGCAACCCCACCACCGGCTGCACCAAGACCAATAACAGCGCCAGTTGCGACGACGGCAACCCGTGCACCAGCGGCGACGTGTGCGCTGCCGGCGCCTGCAAGAGCGGGACCAACACCTGCGGCTGCACCTCCGACACCGACTGCGCAGGCCAGGAAGACGGCAACCTTTGCAATGGCACGCTTTTCTGCGACAAGTCGGCGGTGCCGTACAAGTGCAACGTCAACCCCAAGACGGTGGTGAGTTGCGACACCAGCGCCGACACTTTCTGCAGCAAGAACCTGTGTGACGGCAAGGCCGGCAAATGCGGCTATCAGGCCGCCAACGAAGCCAAGCCGTGCGACGCCGATGGCAGCGTGTGTACTGGCGGCGATGCCTGCGCAGCCGGCGCGTGCAAGGCCGGGACCGCGCAAACCTGCAACGACAACAACCCGTGCACCAGCGACAGCTGCGACCCCAAGGCCGGCTGCGTGTTCGCCAACAACACCATCGGTTGCAGCGACAGCAATCCGTGCACCATCGGCGACAAGTGTGCGGGTGGCGCGTGCGCCCCGGGCGCCTCGCAAGTCTGCAACGACGGCAACCCCTGCACCGACGACGCCTGCGATGGCAAGACGGGCGGTTGCGCCTACCCAGCCAACAGCAATCCGTGCAACGACGGCAATGCCTGTTCGGTCAGCGACACTTGCGCCGGCGGCGTGTGCGGCGGTTCGGCGGCGAGTTGCAACGACGGCAACCCGTGCACCACCGACAGCTGCGACCCCAAGACCGGGTGCGTCAACGGCGCCAACACCCTGCCCTGCGATGACGGCAATGCGTGCACGACCAGCGACAAATGCGCCAACGGCAAGTGCGGCGGCCAGGCCATCGACCCCAAGGTGCTGTGCACCGACAACAACCCGTGCACCACCGACGCCTGCGATCCCAAGGCCGGCTGCGTCAAGGCCAACAACACCGACGGTTGCGACGATGGCAACAGCTGCACCGCCGGCGACGTCTGCGCGGTCGGCAAGTGCCAAAGCGGCACCAACACTTGCGGCTGTACGCAGGACAGCGACTGCGCGGGGCAAGAAGATGGCAACCTGTGCAATGGCACCTTGTTCTGCGACAAGGGCGCAGTGCCTTACAAGTGCGCGGTCAACCCCAAGACGGTCGTGACCTGTGACCCCGGCGGCGACACCGTGTGCAGCAAGAACACCTGCGCGGCCAAGACCGGCCAGTGCGGCTTCGTCGCGCAAAACGACGGCCAGGCTTGCGACGCCGACGGCAGCGTGTGCACCAGCGGCGACGCCTGCAAAGCGGGCGCGTGCAATGCCGGCGCCAGCGTCAACTGCAACGACAGCAACCCGTGCACCGACGACAGCTGTGACACCAAGACCGGCTGTGCCAGCAAACCCAACACCTTGCCGTGCACCGACGGCAACGCCTGCACAGTCGGCGATGCGTGCGCCAACAGCGCCTGCAAGCCGGGCGGCGCCGCGGTCTGCAACGACAACAACGCCTGCACCTCCGACAGTTGCACGGCGTCAACCGGCCAGTGTGCCTTTGCGCCCAACACCTTGCCGTGCGACGACGGCAACGCGTGCAGCGGCAGCGATGCTTGCTCGGCCGGCAGCTGCAAAGGCTCGGCGGTGGTGTGCAACGACAACAACGTGTGCACCAACGACAGCTGCGACCCGACCAAGGGCTGCGTCAATACCGCCAACACCGTCAGCTGCAACGACGGCAACGCCTGCACCACCAACGATGTGTGCGGCGCCAGCAGCTGCAAAGGCACGGCGGTCTCGGCGGCCCAGCTGTGCGACGACGGCAACCCATGCACCACCGAAGGCTGCAACCCAGCGACCGGCTGCACCAAGACCAACAACAGCGCCAGCTGCGACGACGGCAACCCGTGTACCAGCGGCGACGTCTGCGCGACTGGTGCGTGCAAGAGCGGCACCAACACCTGCGGCTGCACCGCCGACACCGACTGCGCCGGCCAGGAAGACGGCAACCTGTGCAACGGCACGCTGTTCTGCGATAAGGTGTCACTGCCGTACGCTTGCAAGGTCAACCCCAAGACCGTGGTCAGCTGCGACACCAGCGGCGATACTGTGTGCGCCAGCAACGTCTGCGCCACCGGCACCGGCAAGTGTGGCGTGGTCGCGGCCGCCAACGGCAAGGCCTGCGACGCCGACGCCAGTGTTTGCACCGTCGGCGACAACTGCCAGGCCGGCGCGTGCAAGGCCGGGTCGGCGCTAGGCTGCAACGACAGCAACCCGTGCACCGACGACAGCTGCGACGGCAAGACCGGCTGCAAGTACGTGGCCAACACCGCGCCCTGCAGCGACAGCAATGCGTGCACGGTCGGCGACGCGTGCCAGAACAGCGCGTGCAAGGCGGGTAGCACCACCGTCTGCAACGACAGCAATCCGTGCACGAGCGACAGCTGCAACACCAACAGCGGCAACTGCACCTATTTGAACAACACCAACACCTGCGACGATGGCAACGCCTGTTCGAGCGGCGACAAGTGCGCGGGCGGCTTCTGCACCGGCACCGCGGTCACTTGCGACGACGGCAAGGCGTGCACCAGCGACAGCTGCAATCCACTGAGTGGCTGCGCCTACGCCAACAACACCTTGCCCTGCAACGACGGCAATGCGTGCACGACCGGTGACGTTTGCTCGGCTGGCACGTGCGCGGGAAGCAACGTCAATGTGGCCGTGTACTGCGACGACGGCAACCCGTGCAGCAACGACGGCTGCAGCTCGGCCAGCGGCTGCACCCACGTCAACAACACCAACACCTGCGACGACGGCAATGGCTGCACGGTTGGCGATGCGTGTTCAGGCGGCAAGTGCACCAGCGGTGCCAACAACTGCGGCTGTGCCATCGACAACGACTGCGTGGCGCAAGAGGACGGGGGCGCAAATCCAAACCCGAGCGCCCATTCTTTTTTAGGTTTGTAATTTCAAGCCATTGGCTAGCGGCCTTGGCGGCGCATCGACCGCCTGGCGGAAACTTTCATCCCAGGTATCCGACGCCCATGCACAACGCAGCC
>SXRM01000143.1 GCA_005792545.1 Pseudomonadota bacterium
AGCAGCGGCACGCACTGGTCGCGCTGGTCCGTCCGCTGCCGTCCGTGCACGGTCACGCCGTGGCGCAGTTGGGCCCAGGGCCCGTCTTGGGTCACCGAATGGATGCCGTAAAACCCACGCGCCGCATGGACAACAGTCCCCGACTGCGGCGGCGGCAGGGCTTGGGCAGCGAGAAGGACCAGCGCCATGGCCACCGCGAACCGGGCTGGCTGACGCGACAGCAGGTACGCCCCGAGCGTGGCCAAAGCAAACGCGGCCGTGCGCGCGGGCGGCGCTGCCCAAGTTGCGGCCAAGGCAAACGCCGCTGGCAGGGCAGCCAACCCCAAGCGTGGCCCATCGCTCGCGAATTGTCCAAAACCGACGGCAGCCATCCACGCCAGCGCGACGGCTAGCGGGTATTCTGCGGTCGAAGTCAGCAACAGCGGAGCGCCCAACGCAGCCGCGAGACCGCCAGCGACACCGCCTGCAGACTGGGCCAGATAGAAGCGGGTCAGCTGCGAGGGCTCGGGCTGCAATGCTGCGAGCCGGCGGTGGCAGGCCAGCGCAACGCAGAAGAACGCAACCAGGTGCACGCCGAGCACCGCCCAGGTTGGATGGTTGGCGTCCAAGGCCAGCGCTAGCGTCCACGGCACCAGCGCCAGAATCGCGGCGCGCAAGGTCAAAGTGACGGGCGGTCGGCGTCGCGCAAACGCCAGCACCAAGCTCAGCAGATATGCGCCAAGCGGCAGCATCCACAGCATCGGCACCGTGGCAATCGCGGTGGCCAGCCACGTCGTGATGCCAACTAGCGCGGCCGACGGCAGCATGGCCAGCGTGAACCACTGCGCGATGTGTCGCCGGCCCGGCGCTGGCGCTGCTGGCGCTGGTGCTGCTGGCGCTACGTGCGCGACCGGCAGGAGCAGTCCGCCGGCCGTCAAAACGCCGGCCACCGCAAGGGACACGGTCAGCACCTGCGCGGCGCCGGACAGCGACCACCGCCATTCCGTAAGGGGAAACACGATGAGGCCGACGAGGCTGCCGAGATTGCTGGCGGCGTACAGCGGGTACGGGTCGGCGGTCGGGCGCAGCCGGGCCAACTGCCCTTGCAGCAGCGGATTGGTCATCGACAGCAGCAGGAAGGGACCGGCAACGCCGGCCAGCGACACTGCAAGCAGCGTGAGCACCGGCGATTCTGAATTGAGCGTCGGCGCTGCCGCGGGCACCGTCAGTGGCAGCCCGGCCAGCGCCAGCAGCACTGCCGCAAAGTACAGGCAACGCGTCTGCCACACGCCGCGCGACTGCACCAGATGCGCCAGCCCATAGCCGACCAGCAACAAGGCCTGGTACAGCACGAGCAAGGTCGACCACACCGCCGCCGAGCCGCCAAACCGCGGCAGCAGCAATCGGGCCCAGAGCGGCTCGATCGCGAACAGCAGGCTGGCGGACAGCCCGATGGCGACCGCAGACCACGGGTACACCAGACGCCCCATGATACCCAACCGCCGGAGCATACCCGGCGTGGTGCGCCCAATGCCCGATCCGGGCGTTGTCGTCAAGCAGGGTGACGACTACAATGGCGCAATGCGCCGGCCGCCTTTGCCCGTGCGCGCAGGAGCGCACCTCGATGTATAAGCCTACCTACGAACTCATTAAACGGCTGCCAAAGACCGACCTGCACGTCCACCTCGACGGTTCGCTGCGGCTGCAGACCATCCTTGACCTCGCGACCGAGCAGAAGGTCAAGCTGCCAACCGAAGACAAGGACAAACTGTGGGCGCTCATCAACGCCGACAACGCCAAAAGCCTGACCGATTACCTGCGCGCGTTCGATATCACGCTGTCGGTGATGCAGACCGAAGAGTCGCTGTACCGCGCCGCTTTTGAGCTGTGCGAAGACGCCGCCGCGGAAAACGTCTGGTACATGGAAGTGCGGTACTCACCGATGCTGCACATGAAGCGGGGCCTGCCGCTGACCACCATCGTCGAGGCCGTGCTGGCAGGGCTGCGCGACGGCAAGAAGCAGTTCGGCATTCGGTCGGGCCTCATCATCAGCGCGCTGCGCCACACTGACCCCAAGTGGTCGCTGCGACTGGCCGAACTCGCGGTGGCCTACAAGAACCGCGGCGTCGTGGGTTACGACCTCGCCGGCGCCGAAGACGGCTTTCAAGCCCGCAAGTTCGCGGCAGCGTTCCACCTCATCCGCAGCAACAACGTCAACTGCACGGCCCACGCGGGCGAGGCGTTTGGCCCGGAGAGCATCCACCAGGCGCTGCACGACTGCGGCGCGCACCGCATCGGCCACGGCACGCGGCTGCGCGAAGACGGCGATCTGCTCAATTTCATCGCCGACCACCGGATCCCAATCGAGGTCTGCCTCAAGAGCAACGTGCAGACCAAGGCCGTCAACTCCATCGAAGAGCACCCCATCGAGTTCTACCACGAGTACGGCGTGCGGGTGACGCTCAACACCGACAATCGGCTGATTACCGGCACCACGATTACCGACGAATACATGCTGTGGGCCAACCACTTCAATGTGGGCGTCAGCGACGTGCGCGAGATCATCGTCAATGGCTTCAAGTCCGCGTTTCAGAGCTACCGCTGGCGGCAAGACATCTTGAGCCGGGCGATCGCGGAAATGGACCGCGTGGTCGCCGAAGAGACCGCCAAGCACATGCAGGAAACCGGCGACAGCGACCAGACCACCACCAAGCGCGACCGCCGCGGCACCAGCCAGAAAATGGAGGAGCGAAGGCGAGCGACCGGAGAGCACCCGGTGATTCGGCACGCGGTGGAGGCCTAAGCATGGTGGAGGGCTCCGCAACTGGGGATGGCACGGTCGCTGCTGCGGCTGCGTTTGCCAACCTCGCGGCCCTGCACGCTAAAGTCGACGCCAAGTTCGCCGACATCGCCGCGCGTCATCCCGACCAGGTCAACTGTCGCCGCGGCTGCCACAGCTGCTGCCTGCCCAATCTGACCGTGGTCGGCGTCGAAGCCGCGCGGATCCGCCAGTATTTCGTCGACCACCCCGACGCGCTCGCCGCTGCTCGCACCAACGCCCGCGACAAGCCCCACGGCGCCACCCGCTGCGCCATGCTCGACGTCGATGGCGGTTGTGTCATCTATCCGGTCCGCCCGACGCTGTGCCGCGCCCATGGCGCGCCGGCGCTGGTTTCTAAGCCATCCGGACCGCAACTTGATGTTTGTCCATTGAACTTTACAAACATCAAATTGGAGACGCTGCCCGACGACCGCATCGGCGTCGACCACCTGAACACGCTACTGTTCCTGACCGGCGAACTGTGGCAGCCCGGCACTTCGCGCAAACGGGTCCGACTTACCCTGCGCGGCCTCGGCATCTCGATGCGTGGCTGAGGTCATCAACCCTGCCCGGACCTTACGTATTGCGATTTTCGGTTGCGAGCGGGTGACTGCTCCATTACAATCCGCCACAGCGGGCGCAAGCGCACCCACATATCGACGGTCGAGGACAATCCGGCGCGCGGCCGACAAGCTGTGCCCGTTCGGGGGAAACATGGCGATTTGGCGCAAGATTTGGGGCGCAGCTGCAGTAGCGCTGGCGATTTCGGCCCTGGCCGCGTGCGGAGATGACACGGGCGGCGACGGCGACGCTGCAGGCGCAGGCGCAGATGCTGCCGCGTCCGTCGATACGGGCTTGGGCGGCGGTGACACCGAGCCCGCCGATAGCAGCCCCGGTACCGACGCAGCCGTCGACACCGCGCCCCTGGAAGTCAGTACGAGCGACGCAGATGCCACCAAGGCTTGCCCCGGCGTGCCAGGTTGCACCTGCGCCGAAAACAAGGACTGCGACAATGCGCTGTGCATCGACACCCCAGCCGGCAAGCAATGCGCCGCCCCGTGCGCCGACACGTGCGCCGACGGCTTCAAGTGCGCCCAGGTGACCAACGCTGGCGGCGACGTGCAGAGTATTTGCGTGCCGACCCACGGCAAGCTGTGCAACCCGTGCTCGACCTCTGCGGCTTGTGCCGCATTGGGCCAGGCGACGCCGATTTGTGCCGACCATGGCAACGCGGGCAAGTACTGCGGCGCCGAGTGCAAAGCCGACGCCGATTGCCCCAAAGATTTCGCATGTGCCGACGTCAAAACCGCGGAAAGCACCCCCGCCAAGACCTGCGTGCCCAAGGCCGACGCTGCTGGCGTGTTTGGCGCCTGCGCGTGCTCGCCCGCAGCCATCGCGGCCAACCTGGCGACGACTTGCTCTGCGCCGGCCAAGGACGACAAGGGCAACGTGGTCGGCGGTTGCCCTGGCCAACGCAAGTGTGGCAAAGACGGCCTGACGACCTGCGACGCACCAGCGGCAGCGCCCGAGACTTGCGACGGCGTAGACAACGACTGCAACGGCAAGACCGACGAAGGCACCTGCGACGACGGCAACGCCTGCACGGGCGACGCCTGCGCCAAGGGCAGCGATGGCAAGGTGGGCTGCCAGACCACCCAACTCGAAACTCCCTGCGACGACAAGAACGCCTGCAGCGAAGGCGATGTCTGCAAGGCTGGCGCGTGCAGCGCAGGCGCTCCCAAAGCGTGCGCCGACAGCAACGTGTGCACGCTCGATACCTGTGATCCGGCGACCGGCTGCGCGCAGACCAACGACGACGGCGCGCCCTGCGACGACGACAACCCGTGCACCCAGGGCGACGCCTGCCAGGCCGGCGCCTGCGTGTCGGGCCTGACCAAAGACTGCACCAGCACCGACGACTGCCAGACGGCCAAGTGCGACCAGGTAGGCGGCAAGTGCGTGTTCACCGACAAGCAGGATGGCATCCCGTGCAACGACGGCACCGTCTGCACTGCCGCCGACGCTTGCAAGGCCGGCGCCTGCAACGGCGCGCTGGTCCCCTGCGACGACGGCAACCCTTGCACCATCGATGCCTGCGACAACGCGGCCGGCTGCACGGCCACCAACGGCGACCTGGCGTGTACCGACAACAACGCCTGTACCGGCAACGACTTGTGCAGCGGCGGTGCTTGCAAGCCGGGCGCAATCAAGGACTGCAACGACGCCGACGGCTGCACGCTCGACACCTGCGACGTCCAAAGCGGCGACTGCAAGAACGAGGCGATTGTCGGCTGCGGCGGCAACTGCGCGGATCCCAAAGACTGCAACGACGGCAACCCGTGCACCAACGACGAGTGCAAAGAAGGCAAGTGCGCCGTGACGGCAAACACCGCCACCTGCGACGATGCCGACCTGTGCACCGACAAAGACACTTGCGCGAACAGCGTCTGCGCGGGTACGGCCAAGGTGTGCGACGACCAGAACCCATGCACCAGCGACAGCTGCGACAAGGCCAGTGGCTGCGCAAACGCGGCCAACAGCAACAATTGCGACGACGGTAACGCCTGCACCATCGGCGACGGCTGCGCCGACAAGGCGTGCAAGCCTGGCGCTGCCACCGTTTGTGATGACAAGAACCCGTGCACCGACGAAGTCTGCGACGTCAAGACCGGCAAATGCGTGGCGACGGCCAACACGGCCGCGTGCAGCGACGGCAATGCCTGCACCAGCGGCGACGTCTGCGCTGCGAGCGCCTGCAAGGCCGGCGTGGCCAAAGTATGCGACGACAAGAACCCCTGCACCAACGACAGTTGCAACCCGGCAACCGGCTCCTGCGCGGTGGCCAACAACACCGCAGTTTGCACCGACAACAATGCCTGCACCGCTGGCGATGTGTGCGCCCACGGTGCTTGCAAGGCGGGCACGGCCAAGGTGTGCGACGACAAGAACCCTTGCACCCTCGACACTTGTGACAAGGTGACCGGCGCGTGCTCGGCGTCGCCGATCGTGGGCTGCGGCGGCAACTGCAAAGTCGCCACCGACTGCGACGACAAGAACGCCTGCACCAGCGACGCCTGCGTCAACGGCAAGTGCGCCAATGCCGCCAACACTTTGGCCTGCGACGACAAAGACGGTTGTACCGTCGGCGATGTCTGCGCGCTGGGGGCCTGCAAGCCTGGCGCTGCCAAGGTCTGCGACGACAAAAACCCGTGCACCGACGACAGCTGCGACACCGTCACCGGCGCCTGCAAGGCCACCAACAACGTCGCGCCCTGCAACGACAACAATGCGTGCACGCTCAACGATGCTTGCGCCGCAGGTGCGTGTGTTCCGGGCTCAGTGATGAATTGCGACGACAAGAACCCGTGCACACTTGGCGAGACGTGCAAGCTCGGGTCTTGCGTCGCCGGGGTGGCCAAGGTGTGCGACGACAAGAATGTGTGTACCACCGACAGCTGCGACAAGCTGAACGGCAACTGCGTGGCCGTCAACAACACCTCGGCGTGCAGCGACGCAGACGCTTGCACCACTGGCGATGTCTGTGCGCTGGGCGCCTGCAAGCCTGGCGCCGCTGCCAACTGCAACGACAGCAACGTGTGCACCACCGACAGCTGCGACAAGGCTACCGGCAAATGCGCCAACGCCAACAACAGCCTGGCATGCACGGACAACAACGCCTGCACGGTGGGCGATGCGTGCGTCGTCGGTCTGTGTAAAGCTGGCACGCCGACCGTGTGCGACGACAAGACCCCGTGCACCACCGACTCGTGCGAGACGGCCAACGGCAAGTGCAAGTACATGTTCTTGACCGCAGGAACTGCGTGCAGCGACGGCCTGTTGTGCACGAGCGGCGACAAGTGCGACGCGCTCGGCAAGTGCGCGGGCACCGCGGTCGTGTGCAAGTCCAGCACCTGTCAGGCCAACGCCTGCGACGCCGCGACGGGCTTGTGCAAGGCCACCAACCAGCCTACGACGGTGCCGTGCGACGACCTGCAAGCGTGCACCAAGCCGGACATGTGCGACGGCGCCGACAAGTGCAAGTCTGGGCCGTGGGACCTGGCTTGCGGCTGCCAGACCAACGCCAACTGCGACGACAAGAACCCCTGCACCACCGACACCTGCGTGTCGGCCAAGTGCCAGTTTGCCATCACCGACAAAGCCGCGTGCGACGACGGCGACGTGTGCACGACGGCAAGCGCGTGCGACGCCACCGGCAAGTGCGTGGGCACTGCCAGCTTCAGCTGCGTCGGTGCTGCCGATCAGTGCAATACCGGCGCTTGCATCGACAGCGGCAGCGGCCCGGCGTGCAAGAAGGTGCCCAAAGCGGTCGGCACAACCTGTAGCGACGGCAAGTTCTGCACCACCGGTGAAGCGTGCGACAAGTTGGGCGCGTGCGTCGGCGGCCTGCCGGTATCCTGCGGCAAACCCGCGCAGTGCTTCCAGTCGCTATGTACGGAAGCCGCAAAGGGCTGCAGCACGCCGTTCCAGCCCAAGGGCTTTGCGTGCACCGACAACAGCATCTGCACCGACAAGGACGCCTGCGACGGCGCCGGCAAATGCCTGGGCGTGGTCATGCCCAGTTGCACGCCGGTCTTGACCAACTTCACGCCAGCTTCGCCGAGCACGTTGACCGCCACCGCCGCCAATGGCACCGGTACACCGAACGTCGGGATCTGGCTCTATCCTGGCACCGCTTGCACCGGCAAGTCGCTCAACGCCAGCGCAGTCACCGCAACACCGGCCTTTTCGGTCCCGTTCACGGCCACCAAGCAGGCTTGCACGACCGTGTCCGCGCAGGCGGTCGACAGCGCAGGCACCAAGTCGGGCTGTTCCAATGCGATCACCTTCAACAACTACTCGTGCACGCAATGCCCGTGTGGCGACAGTGACTGGATTCGCCGCTTTGGCGGCACCAAGAGCGACATGGCGACAAGCGTCGTGGCCGATGCGGCTGGCAATGCCTTTGTGGCGGCGACGACCGATGGCGCGTTGCCACCCGGCACGGCGTTCGGTGGCAATGATACCGTGGTGACGCGTCACGACAGCACTGGTGCGCGGGTGTGGACGACCCAGTTCGGCTCGACGCTGGACGACAACGTCACCGCAGTGGCCTTGGACAATGCCGGTGCGGTTTGGGTGATGGGCACCACCTATGGCGATATCGACGGCGCGGGGCCTCTGCTGGCGCCGGTCGCGCCGGACATGGGCGTCTATTTCGCGCGCTTGGATCCGCTCACGGGCAAGGTGAACCTGCTCAAGGTGTGGAATACGGCGACGCTGCGTGAGGGCGCCATTGACATGCAGTGGGATGCACAGAATACCCGCCTGGTCGCACTTATCCATACGGCCAACCCGGACGGTGGCGACCTGTCGCCGCAGCTACTGACTGTCAACGCCAGCACCGGCGTCATCGCGAGCGTGTGGGCGTTCAAGGGTGACAACCAGAACAAGAACCCGACCGGGCTGCACCTGGACTTCGCCGCTAACATCTACGTCGCTGGTCGCACGCAGTTTGGCATCGCCGGGGCGCTGTCGACCACCGGCGCGGCCAATGGCGGCATCTATCTCTACAAGATTACCCCGCTCGGCAAGACCACCTGGCTGCAGCAGTGGGGCAGCCCAGAGTTCGATTACGGCGGCGGCGTGGTCAGCGATGGCGCCGGCAAGGTCTATGCGACCGGCTTCGTGCAAGGCCTCGCAACGGGCGCGCAAGTCGGCGCCAAATACGCGGGCAGCAACGGCAGCGGCTGGGGGTTCGGCGGTGACCTAGTGGTGGCGCAGTTCGACGAAGTCAGTGGCAAGCAGAACTGGCTATACCAAACCGGTACCGCGGGTGGCGATGCGGGTCAGCACCTGGAATTCCAGACCGGCAAGCTCGGTGGCGTCATGGTGTTCGGGTACAGCACCGGCAATTTGGAAACGTTGGGGGCCACCAGCAAGTACGGCGGGCAGGACCTCGTGTACGTCAAGCTCAATGCCTTCGGCACCCTGCAAAGCACGCGTCAGGCCGGAACGGCTGCCAACGACGCCGTGGGCAAGGTGTTCAAGGCCGCCAACGGCAGCAACCTGTGGCTGCCCGGCTGGTCGGACGCCGACTGGATTGGCCAGAGCCCGGACGCCTGCGTGGCGCAGACCTCGCGAGAAGCTTTCCTGGCGCGGTGGTGTGTCAACCAACCACTGTTGCCGCCGGGGAACTGAGGCCAAAGCAGCGTGGGAATCGGCGGGGGACTAGCCCCCGCCCTACGGAATTCCTCGGCACTACACAGGATCGCGATGACCCGAGGTCATCGGCGATTGCCGTTCTTGCTTGCTCGGTGGGTCGCAAGCTCGCGACTTTGCAAGCCGACTCGGCGCTCCCTGCTAGCGGTGGGCTAGGTCTTACTTCATGGCGATTCTGTATAGAATCGGTAGGGCGGGTCCTTGAGGCCCGCTGCCGGCGAATCGCCGTAACCTAGGAGCGTGTCGGAGTACCTCCGACGCGCTCCTAGCGCCGCCGGGACCGGCGGCGTCAACTCGTTGAAACTGGACAAATTCACTTTGGCAAGTTCTCAACGAGTTGAAAAACGCGATAAGCTAGGAGCCTGTCGGA
>SXRM01000144.1 GCA_005792545.1 Pseudomonadota bacterium
ACATTCAGCTTCTTGCTGCGCGATCCCAGGCGCTCGTCTGAGCGGCACAGGGTCGCGAGGGTCGATGCAGCCAAAGCGGCGATTGGGCGCTAGACGACGAGCGGGCGTCGAAGGCAACTTCAAAACGGAACGAAGTACTGGAACCAAATGGACCGGGCCCCATGGCGCCCCCGCATGGCCGTTGGCGTTCCGGTGGCTGCAACGCCAGAGCGATTTGGGGGCCGAGCGCGAACTTGCGACCCCGTAGCGACCCCAAACCCGCTTGACTCCCCCGCGCGCCGCAAGCTACGTTCCCGCCGCCGCAAACGCGGTCACGCAGCCATGAGCAGCTCAAGCGCCACCGACACCCTGCTTCGCCGGACGTTGCCGCGGCCGGTGGTCGAGTTGTGGGCGGCGACGCTGGACGCCGGCACCGACGAAGCGCGGCTCAAGAATGCGCTGGCGACCTTTGAGTGGTCGATCCGCCTGCAAATCCTGTGGGCGCTGCCGGTGTACCTTGCCGGGCCCCGCGACGACTACGTCGACAAGCTGTTGACGGCCAAAGAGTTGGCGAAAGTCTCGCTCGGCCGCTGGGTCGAACTGCACCGCCACCTCGCAAGGGCGTTGGCCGGGCGCGACGGCCACTTTCTGGCAGGGGCGTTCGACTGGTACGTCAACGTCGAGGGTGAATTCAAGGTCGAGGCCAAGGCCGAAATCGACGGTGTGGTCGAACTGCGCAAACGCGAGGAGGGCCACCGCAAGAAAGGCGTGCTTACCGCCAACGATGCCCGCGAGCTGACCGCCACGGCGGTGCCGATGGTGCGTGCCTGCCTGCGGCGGGCGGTGGTGCTGCACCGCTTTCGCATGGTGGTGCTGCGGCGGGTCAAGCGGCGCACGCGCGCCGAGAGCCAAGGCGAGGCGCGCTTTTTGGCTCAGGATTGCGACTGGCAGTCCATTACGCTTGCCAGCAACCCGATTGATACCGACGCCGACGACGAACCGGTCGTGCACCTGGTCAACGCCGCTGGCGACGCGCTGCTCGAACTGTGCCCGTTGGTGGTGTTGCGCCCCGACAAGCACCGCACGGATGCCGGCAGCTTGCCGTTCTTGCTGCACGCCATTGCCAAGGAGACCCTGTCGCTGGTGCAACCCACCACGGGTTCGGCGGTCGAGGTGCATTGCACCCTGGAAGGTAGCCGAGTCACCTGGAGCCACTGGCTTGCCCAACCGCCGGAACGCTTTGCCGAACTGGTCGTCGCCAATCCCAACCCGCACGCGCTGCTGATCCTGGCCGGCGGCGCTCTGCCGGTCGACGGCCAGGTATTGTGCGGCCACTTTGAGCTGCGCGAAATCATCGGCGAAGGCGGCATGGCCACGGTGTGGCGGGCCTGGGACAGCCACCTGCGCGAAGAATGCGCGCTCAAGGTGTTGCGCAATGACTATGCGGCAAGCGCCGAAATTCTGGAGCGGTTCCAACGCGAGGCTGTGTTGCTGCGGCGGGTCCGCCACCCCAATGTGCTGAGTGACGTGCAGTTCGAGAAAGACCGCGACGATGGCACGCTGATCATCCGTATGCCGCTGTATTCGGGGCGTACTTTGCGACAGTGCATCACGGAGCGTCCCCCAGCCCCGCAAATCTTGTGCTGGGCCGAGCAGGCCCTGTCCGCGTTGGTTGCCCTGCACGCTGCTGGGATCGTGCACCGCGACGTCAAGCCGGCGAACTTCTTGATGAACGCGGCAGGCGACCTCGTGCTCGGCGATTTCGGCGTTGCGATGGACGAGAACGCGCGCATGACGCGCACGGTGCACCAGCACGGCACCATGGCGTACATGGCGCCGGAAGCCATGGTCAGCGCCAAGTCCGCGACGGGCAAGGCGGACGTGTACAGCCTTGGCAAGGTCTTGCACGAGTTGCTGGTCGGCGAAGAGTTGGACCATACCGTGCGGCCGGGCGAAGACCTGGACGGGGCGATTGGCGAGTTGCTCAAGGCCATGGGCCAGCGGCTGCCGGAGAAACGGTTGGGGGCGGCGGAGGCGTTGGAGCGGGTGCGGGGGTTGAGTGTGGCGGTGGTTGATGGTGTCGGAAAACGCCGAAGCGACCACGATGCAGGCAACCCGCTGTGCGCCGTGGAGCTTGACGACGATGAGACACCGCCTGTGGGCACGCTGCGGGCATTGGCTGCCACCGAGACTGGGAAGTCTCCGAAAACTAATAGCAAGCCGCCAGGGGGCCAGACAGGCGCGGGCAGTGTGCCGCAAAGCGCGTTACAGGCTGGGCAACTCGTCGGCGGTCGGTACGTAGTCGAGGCATTGGCAGGGCGTGGTGGCTCCGGGGAATGCTTCCGCGCACGCCATTACCGGTCTGGTCAGTTGGTCGCGATCAAGTGCGCGACGTTTGAGTCGGCCGCAGCCTGGGACAACCGCATAGTGAAGTTCTTCGAGTTGGAGGCCAACATTCTTGGTTCGCTCCGCAATGCCACCACTGTAAGGCTGCTGGACTTTGAGCTCCTTGGCGACGGCAGGCCGTACCTGGTCCTGGAGTGGATTGCCGGCGAATCGCTGGAAGTGCTCTTGCAGCGTGCAAAAGCCAGTGGTCAGAGTTTGTCCGAGCCCTTCTTGGCGAGGATGGCTGCCCAGGTTCTCCGCGCGCTGAGCGAAGCCCACGACATGGGGATTGTGCATCGGGATGTGAAACCAAGGCATATCATGGTGGTCCAGCGTGACGGTGAGAGCTGTATCGCAAGGCTTCTAGATTTCGGCATCGGCAGCAAGGCCGGATGCGAGGACGTTCAAGAGCCAGGTCGTGTTCTTGGTACGCCGGCATACATGGCCCCTGAAGCTTGCACCGGTATGCAAGTCGACTGCCGAGCCGACGTCTATGCCGTCGGGGTCACCCTATTTGCGGCGATCACCCACCGACTGCCCTTTGAGTCAGATAATCCGCTCACGCTGATGTTTGAAAAGGCCACCAGGGACCCGGCCGACGTGCGAGACTTCGCAAAGGCGAGTCTTTCTCCGGCTCTCGCACGCATCGTCTCGCGAGCACTTGCGCGCGACCCGGACGATCGCTTTGCAACCGCGGCCGAAATGGCGACTGCGCTTGAAGGACTGCTGCCCCGATCCCGGCGGCCGGCCAACCCTTTGGCCAGCGACTGAAGTTGGCGATCGGTTTGCGAACTTCTGGCGCCCTCTGCTGCGGAAATGTGACCTTTTTACAACCGCGTGGTCGATCCTATGCCATGCGGGAGCGACCGCTCCGCATCAACTCGACACGCTCGATGGCCTTGCCCCTTCCAGATTGGCTCGGTGCCTTCAGCCGAACCCAGCCTCCCCCACCCCCGCCAAAACCGCCGCAATCGCCTCCCGGTACGGCAAAACCACCACGCCGCCCAAGTCCTGCGCCGCCGGCACCTCGGCCGCAACGATCCGCATCACCCCCGGATGCGCCTCGCCAAACGCACGCAGGCCGCTCAAGTCCGCAGACCGCACATGGTCGCGGGCCTTGATTTCGACCGCCACCCGCAGCCGTCCGTGCCGCTCGACCAGCAAATCCACCTCAGCGCCGTGCTGGGTACGCCAGAAGTACAAGCGCGTCTCGGGGTAGGCGTAGCTTGTCTGGCGCCAGACCTCCAGGATGAACCACTGCTCAAAAAGCCGGCCGCGGACGTCGCGGTCTATCGGCCCGCCCAGGCGCCCGGCGAGCGCGTTGGTGACGCCGACGTCGAAAAGGTACATGCGCGGCTGTGCCACCATGCGTGCTCGCGGGCTTTTGCGCCAGGGTTCCAGGCGAATCCCCACAAAGGAGTCCACCAGGATCTGGTCGTACTCTTGCGCCGTCTTGACCGACACCGCGGCGTCGCGCGCCAACGCCGAATAGTTGACCAGTGCACCGCAATACGCGGCCGATAAGTCGAGGAACCGGCCGAATGGTCCGATGTTGCGAACTGCGGCTTCGGCGACGATTTCTTCGCGCAAGTACAGGTCGCCATAGGCGCGCAGCAGTTCTGCCTTGTGGTCGGCGTCGCCTGTCGCACATACAGCAGGCAATGCGCCGAACCGCAGCGCCGCCTCGAGGTCAAAAGCGTCACCAAGTTCCGGCAGGGTCAGTGGGTGCAGGTGGCGCAGCGCCGCTCGCCCGCCCAGCAGGTTCACCCCGCCACGGCGCAGCTTGCGGGCGCTCGATCCCGTCACGACGAACCGCAGACCGTGTGACTCGATGAGGCTGTGCACCTCGTTGAGCAGACCCGGGAGGCGTTGGATCTCGTCGAGGGCGACCGTTCGAACGCCGCGGGCGACGTGGCCAAGTACCTCCGCGCGAAACAGGCCGGGATCGCGCACCAGTCTGAAAAACGTCGCCTCGTGCAGCAAATCAAAGAGTGCATGCGGTTCGGCGGCGAGACTTTGGCGGACCAGGGTTGACTTGCCGGTCTGGCGTGGCCCGATCAGCACGACGCTGCGGTTGCCCAAGTTTAGGATTCGATGGAAGGAGCGCATTTCGTGTATCATGGTACAAAATCGTACGCCAATTTTGGAGCGTTGTCAACGAGACTGACAATGCGCTGAACACATGTGGTTTTTGCCTCACGCCCCCACCACCCCCACCCAGCACCGCTTCCCATCAAAAACCACCGCATACTGCCGCACCACCGCTGCCCCGGAGGCCCTGACTTCCGCCGCGTAGTCGCGCTCCACCAACTGCGCCTTCGCCGCGGCCATTGCCTGGTCAGCGGTCTCACCACGGCGTCGGTTGGGCACCTTGAGCTCCATGACCACGCCCACGCCACTCGGCGCGCGCGGCCGCACCAGCACATCCACGCGCCCAAATCCGGCCTCGCGGTTGCTGCGCACTTCATGCGTACGATCGAGCACCACCAGCAGCCCGGCGACGAACGCTTGGTAGACGACCTCGGGCGCGCGGCCGCCGGTATCGTGGTACGACAATGTGTGCACAAGCGCAGCTTCCATGGCCTCCTCAAAGGCCGCGGCATCGCCGCCAAGCATGGCCTTGCACAGCCGTTCGACGGCGGTTGCGCCGCCGCCCATCTGGTTCAACGCGTCGCGGAACAGCCGCCGCCACGCGCCCGCGACTTCGGTGTTTGGCACCCGCAGCGTGCAGCGCCACTGGGTCTGTTCGTCGGGGTCGCGGGTGGCGCTTTCGGCCCGCAAATACCCACAGTGCAGCAGGAACGCCCACACCGCTCCAGGATCGGCGTACACGGTGCGCAGCGACACCGCTTCATCCACGGGCTTTGCCACGCTCTCGCCACGCAGCAGCGCCTCCAGGTCCACCAGTGCCGCGCTCGCCCGCTGCACCAGCAGCTGCCGCAGTAATGCGTCGGAGGCGGTATTGACCCAGTACGGCGCAAAGCCATCGACTGGATTGTTCAGGTACGACAACACCGACCATGGGTTGTAGATGACCTGGCCGCCAAAGCGGTAGCCGTTGTACCAGCGCTCCAGCTCTTGCAAGTCGGCGTCGCGGTCAGCGGCGTGCAGCAGGGCCTCGACTTCGGTTTGCGTGAACCCGAACGCCGTGCTGAACGGCGTGTGCAGCACCGTGAACACGCCCGGGTTGTTCAGGCCCGAGAACACCGACTCCTTGCCGACGCGTAAGATTCCGGTGAGCACGCCCTTGTAGAGCGCGGTGTTGTCTTTGAGGCCACCCGAGAGCAGGTTGCGAATGAGGTCGATGGCTTCGTCGTGGTAGCCGTGCTCGAAAGCGCTGTGCAGCGGCGTGTCGTATTCGTCAATCAGGATTGCCACCGGCTGGCCAGTCGCTCGGTGCAGCCAGGTAGAGAGCCTCAGCAAGGCACCGCCAAGATCGTCATCGCTCGCGCCGTCACCCGAAATGCGGGCAAACACCGGACGTTCGTCAATGTCCAAGACCGGCTCAATTGCGCGGCGCAAGCGGCGCGCTTCTGTTGCAATTTCGCGGCAAATGGAGGCGCGACAAACCTGCCAGGTCAGCGCCTTGACGTCCTTGAAGGTGAAATACAGCACCGGATGCGCAGCCAAGTGCGCGTCGCGCAGGTCCGTGCGGCCCGCGATGTGCAGGCCCTCGAACAACGCCACCCTGGCCGCCCGCGCCACAGCTTGATCGCCTTCGTCCGGCTGCGGCAGCTCCAGAAAATAGCGCAACGTCGAGAGGTTGAGCGTCTTGCCAAACCGCCGCGGCCGCGGCAACAGCAACACCTTGTTGCTGTTGTCGAGCGCATCAGCCACCAGCTCAGTCTTGTCGACGTAATACCAACGCTCGCGGCGGATTTCGCGGAAGTCGCTGGTGCCGAGCGGCAGGCGCAGTTTCGGGGGCGGCATCGGTCGCTCCGGCGCCGCAGGCTGGGCAGCGCGAGGGCAGGGTAGCATGGTCTGCGATTGTGGGTCAGTATTGCCATGCTGCCCGCCCAAGCCGGCATCGCGACTTGCCGCAGGCTTACGGATCCTGGCCAACAACCTCAACCAATACGATAGAAATGTCGTCGTCGGACCCGCCCTTGCGGGCCGCGGTTGCGATTTCTGCCGCAGCCCGGCGCAAGTCAACCACGACATCGGCGCAACGCCGCGAAAGCGCGGTCTCTATGGCCGAATCGCGCATACCCTTCGACACACCGTCCGAGCAGAGCAGAATCAGGTCACCGACCTGGGCTGCAACGGTCACCACTTGGGCCGCAACGCCTGGTCCCTGGCCGAGATAGTCGCGAATGACCTTGGAGCCGTCGCCGCTTGCTGTCAGGCGCCGCAATCGTCCAGATGCGCGGTGGTACTGGTAGCCCACTGTGTCGCCACTGTGGCCTAGGAGCACACCGCCAGCGTCATCGAAACGCGCTACCGTCGCGGCACACGCACCGAGCGACCGGCCATCGGCGTCAACGCCCAACGCGCACACTGCCTCATTGAGGGCGGCCAGAGCCTCGCCCAGCCGGAGGTGACCGGCGCTCGCAGCGCCACGTTGCAGCCCGGCGTCCACCAGACGCGCCGCCTGACCGCCCAGAGCAGCACCGCCTACCCCGTCAATGACCCAGAACAGCGCGCCAGACTCGTCCAGGCGTAAGTAGATTTCGCCCCGTTTCTCCGCTTCGGTGCGCCTGGCGAACGTCATCGTGGACAGCGCGTCTTCATTGGCGTCGACCAGTTCTCCACCGTGACGACCAGCGCAATCTTCCAGCGCATGGCTCCCACTGGTGTTCTGTTGCAGCAGGATGTGGAAGCGCAACAGCAAGATGACCTCCGTGCAAGAAATCCTGCGACGCGCGGCATGCCCCAGCGGTTGAGTCTGCGGAGCTGAACCCTGCGCGGTCGCCGGCTACTTCTTCCCAGCCCCCGCCAACACCGCCAGAATCGCCAGCACAACCAGAATAGCCAGCACCAGTCTGAGCACGAACACCACCAAGCCGCACACCCAGGCCACCGCCAGCACCACCAGCGGAACCGTCACCACCAGCGCCGTCGCCGTACCGACAAATACGCCCAGGTCGGCAACAAAGCAGCCCTCAACGGTCGGCACGGCCGCGCGGCCCTCGCGCAACGCCCGGCGTGCGATTTGCAGGATTTCCAGCGCCAGTTTCGGATCGCTGCTGCTGTGTTCGCGCGCCATTTGTCGGCAGCGGCGCACCCGGTTGCGCCAGTCTGGCGCCAGCGCCTCTGCAAGCACCAGCGAGCGCACGCTTTCGCGCGCCAGCCGCAGCTGTTCGTCGGCGCTGGCTGTCGGTTCGGCCTGTTCAAGCGCTTCCCAAGCTGCCTCTGCGTTGGCAATCTGGTCCGCATGGCGCTGGCGGGCCTCGTGGACCGCGACGTCGACCGCAAGCTGGGCACCATCACGGCAGACCTGCACCCAGAACCACACGAAACTCGCCAAGGCCAGCACGATGGGCACGCCCACGTAGATTTCCATCCCCGGGCCCGCTAGCACCTCAGCAGGCAGGCCGCGCCAAACTAGCTCGAGTCGGTCGATCAGGATGCCTGGCGAGAACGGAAACCACGCCGCGTCGCCCCAAACCAGCGCGCCGAACGCCAACCAGCTGGCTACCAAAGCTCCGGCCACGCCGCCCGCCAACAGCGCCGGCATGCGGTCGACTTGGGTTGCCTCTACCGTGTCACCCATCCTGACCTCGCCCGCCTCCTCCCGTACATCGCCGCCGCGGCATAGTAGCCCAATGCGCACCGGTGCGTCACGTCGTCGGCTTTCTCGGCGTCACCGATCGTTACTTGCGCCGTCGAAACAGAATGACGTTTGGCGGCAGCGGCTCAGGCGGCAATGGGCCCGGCCGACGACCTTGCCCACCGCTCTCTGGTTCTCGTTGCGCGTCTGGCTCCGGAACGGACAGCAACTTCAACCAGGCCACCCGATGGGTTTCACGGTCGTACAGCACCGCGCCGGCCACCAGCAATGTCAGGGCCGACCAAAGGCTCGCCATGCCGGCCTGCGGCGAGTCGCTGAGAAAGAACGCGGGGGTCACCGCAAGAAACAGCACGCCGTCGATGCGCATTGCCGCGAAGATGCGCACCGCCATCGGCGGCGGCGGGCCGTCGGTTCGCATGAGCATCGCAGCAATCGACAGCACCAGGACGTGCGAGATCAGAAGTCCGTAGGGCATGAGCACCTCCTTGCCCGCATTGACTGCCCTGCTCGCTTGCCTCTGACAACCTGAGGCCACCAGTCGCCGCCAGCTTCGGTCCATGTGCCGCAGGCCAACCTGTCAGGGCACAGTACATCGGCCGTCTTCTCTGTGCCGCGCCAGGTTCGGCGCACACCGGAGCCTCAGATGGTCGAATCCCCCACGGCGATCTTGCAAGTGCCCCCAGGCCTGATGGATTGCCTGACCGTGCAGCGACTGCAACTGCCTGGCATGGCCCGCCAACGTCACGAGGTCGTTCGGCGCAACTTGCGACTGGTCGTGCCCGATGGCGGCGAAGCGCCCGCCAATCGCGAAGTTTTTGTAGCCAGCGTCGCTTTGGGCCTGGATGCCGTGGCGCCGTCCCGCGAGAGCAGGCTGCGCAATTGGTTGGAATTGCTTGGTCACTGGGTCGAAGCGGCACCTGAGGCCGTGCTGCAAGTGCGTTACCACGGCGGAAGCGGCAAGGCGCCGCGCGTCGAACTGCTGGTACACGGCGTGGCCGACACGCCCGAGCGCGCCGCCAATGCCGTCCACCGCGGCCATGACGACCTTGCGCAGTTCTGGTCGTTGCTCGGCGACAACCTGGTGTGGAGCCCGGTGCGTTCGACGCTGGATGCCTACCGGCTGCCTTTTGACGACCGTGGCAACCTCATCGAATTGTTCGCACGCGAAGAGCCCAGCGACACTGGGCAGTGGTCCTACCGCGCGTTCCGCTGCATGGTCAGCGACATTGCCGACCGCGGGCTGCCATGGCAGTGGCCCAACGGCGCGCCGTTCGTGTTCGCTGCGTCGCTGCGCGCCGTCGAGCCCACACCAGCCGAGTGCAAGGCAATCGCCGCGGCCGGAGAGCCGATGCGAGACGATGACCGCAAGGTCTTCGAAGTGCGTCTGCACCTGGCCAGCGACCGGCCACTGCCTGACATGGCGGTGCAGGTGTTTGCCCAACGCTTGCTCGGCCGCAGCGGCACGACCAAGGTGCTGGATCACAGCGCAGCCGACCCCAGCAACTGGCGGCGCGGCGGTTTTGTCGCCCATCGGCCCGTCACGCCTGACCAGGTGCAGATTGCGCGCGCCAACCTGCTGTTCGGTGCGATGCAACCCTGGGAGCCGAGCACCGCGCCGGCCGATTTGCAGCGCGCACGGCGCCTGGTGCCGGCACTGCCGGCGATTACGGTGTTTCCGGCGCCGTCGACGCAAGGTCTGGGCGTCGCTGTGCCGGTGCCCGAGCGCATGCCGCCCGAAAAGGGTATCGAGCTGGGTGAGGTGGGGGTTCGCCACACGCGCCGCGCGGTGACCCAGTCCGACGCGGACGCCGCGCTGCACACCTACGTTGTCGGCAAGACAGGCACCGGTAAGTCGACGCTGTTGCTGAACTTGACGATGGGCCGCATCCGCGACGGCCACGGAGTCGCAGTCATCGACCCCCACGGCGACCTCGCTCTCGATGTCATTGCCCGAGTGCCGCGCGATCGCTTGCAGGACGTCATCCTGTTCGACCCAAGCGACTTGGAGTATCCCATTGGCATCAACCTGCTCGATTGGGACCCGGAGAACTCCGCTACCCAGACGTTTCTGATCAACGAACTGCTGGCCATGATCGGCGACCTTTGGGACCTCAAAGAGGTCGGTGGTCCGATCTTCGAGAAGATGTTCCGCAACGGCCTGCTGGCCCTGATGGACACGCCTGGCACGACCATCGCGGAGTTCTCACAGTTCATGACCGACAAAGAGTACCGCAACGGCGTGCTAAAGCGCTGCAAAAATCCAAGGGTGCGCGCCGCTTTTGAGGACGAAATGCTCCTCATCTCCGGCGAACACTCGTTTCAAAACCTGTCGATTTATGTCACCAGCAAGCTCGACGTATTTGTGGGTGACCAGTACATCCTGCCGATCGTCAGCCAGCCCAAGACCGCCTTGGATTTTCAAGAAATCCTCGACAAGGGCAAGATCCTCATCGTACGCCTCAACAAGGGTCAGATCGGCAATGTGGCGTCGCGCATGCACGCGATGGTCATCATGGCCAGGATCCTGGCTGCGACGCTTGGCCGCTCGGACCGGCCACACTCCGATCGCCGGCCCTACCATGTCATCGTCGACGAGTTTCACAATGTCATGACGCACTCGATGGTCTCGATGCTAAGCGAGGCCCGCAAGTATGGTTTGCGGCTGACCATGGCCCATCAGCACGTGGCACAACTTCGCGATGACCTGCGCGCGGCGGTCATCGGCAACGTCGGGACTACCATCGGCTTTCGCGTGGGGCCCGACGATGCGCGCTTGCTCGCACAGGCCGCCTGCGAGCCGGAGTTGCTCACGATGTTGCCTGGGCTGCCCAACTACCATGCCGTGATGCGGGCCACCAGCAACGGTGAGCAGTTGCCGCCGTTCGTGTGCCGAACGCTCGCCGCCCCGGCGCCCGCAGCAGCCGACAACCTGACCCAGGTGCAGATACAGTCGCGGGCGTTGGCGGCCCGCCGTTCGCGGCGCAAGGGGTGAGCCATGCGCTATGCCTTTTACCAGTGGCTGCCGATGGCATCGCGCTCTTGGCTCGCCAAGCCCCAGTTCCTGACCGCCGGGTACTCAAAGCACTGCCGCTGGCACCCGGCCGCCATTGACACCACAACGCCGCTGCCGCCCAATACCGCACGTTGGGCGCCGCCGTGGCGTCGTAATGACCGCAATGGACGCCTTGACCGCGTTTCGGACGTTCTGTCAGCCCATGACCGGCGCGGATGCTGCGCAATTGCGCACAGAGCGCGAGCAGGCGCAGGCGCTTCACGGCCTGGCGCGGGCGTGTACGCACGACTTGCGCATCCGCGGCCTGAACGATGGCGACCGCCTCAGTGCCATTTCGACGGTGCTCATGCGCATCCGCACTGTGGGTCCGCGTGGCCTGCGACCGGACGACCCCGAGACCGAGTCGCAGCTGCGCTGGTACCTCCGCAGGGCAGTCAAGAGCGAGATGCTGACGCGCCTGGAAGAAAACTCTGGCTTGTTCAAGGTCGCCGAGTCGCTCGACGGCGACTTGGAAGATCGTCGACCGTTACAGGTGGCGGCGAACACGCCAACGCCATTGCAGTGCCTGCTTGCGGTCGAGCGCGAGCAGCTGGCCAGCGATTTTTACGACCAGACCGGCGAGTTACTCGAACGCGCCATTGCGCTCACGACCGAGACCAAGCGCCGCAAGGGGCGTCGCTGGGGCGACGAATTCGCCAAGGTCATTGCCGTATTTCTGCGGGTTGCCGCAGGCGATCTGACCCTGGTCGAGTTGGCACGCCAGCGCGTGGCTGGGTCGCCGCGCGCGTTGACGCCGTCGGTGGTAAGCAACTGTGCAAAGGCCGGCTGGATCTGGCAGCGCCGTCACGTGGATTGGCTGCGCGAGTGCGGTCTCGTCATTGCGATCGACCTGGACGAGGTCGCCTGGAATCCCGATGGGGCGGGCGTTGGCTCGTCGGATCGCGATGCTCTGTGGCGCGCTGTCGTCGCCGCTGCCGAGGCCGACGAGCGGGTGGCCTTGGATCGCCGTTTCACGAACTACCGCCACGCGGTGCTGGCCGAGATCGACGCCCAGCAAGCGGCCGGCGCATTTTCGCCGGTCGAGGCCAGTCTGGCGCGCCACGGCGTCGACCACTTCCTCTTCATCCAGCCGCGAACTGCCGTTTGAACGTTGGCGGGCCGGTGTCTCCGACCCCGCCGATGCCGTATTGAGGCTCTTTATGGATACTGACCTGTTTGCACTGCACGACCTGGGCCGCGACGAGGCTGCGTTGGGCCATGTGGACACGCCACGGGCGCCAGCGGCCATTGCTGCGCGCGGTCTGGCCCCCGGCTCGAACTTGCGCGGACTGGTCAAGCGCGACGATTTTGCACCGCAGCGGGTGCCCTCGCAGGCTGGGCGTCTGGCTGGCATGCGGCTGTACGAGGCAATGCCCGGCGGGGTGCTGGTTTTGGGTGTGGCGGCCGACAAACCGACGGAGTTGCAAGTACGTTGGGCCAACTTGACCGGCGAATCGCTGTTGCGCGACGGCATGCTCTGGCTGCGCCCTGCAGCAGAAGCTCTGTGCGCCATCGAACGCGCCGACGGCAGCGGCCTGGTCGTGGCACGCGGCGGCCGCCATGTGGCCGAGTTGCGCGCCCGTGGCGCAGGCGAGTTTCGCGCGGCCGAGTCGCCGCTTCCGCAGGCTGTCCGCAGCGTACCTTTGCCGGCCTGGCTGGCTGGGGCCATGGCGACTCTATCTTGGCCACCTGGCTGCGAAACGGTCGCCGCCGCCGGGCTGACCGCGCGCCATGGCGTTGTCGTCGACCCGGTGGACCAGTTGCAGGCGATCCTGTCCGGCGTTTCGGCGCCGCTGCACCCGGCCCACAATTGGATCGCCGCTCTGGATCGCAAGCAGCGCCACGCCTGGGGCGTGCGTCTGACCGCAGAGGCGCGGGCGCTTGGCGATGACCTGCAGCACCTCGACGAAACCATGGACCTCGACGACAGTAGTTGGCGCGCCGAATTGGCGACGGCATGCTGGCACCGTGAGATCCTGGCTTGCGCCCGCAACCTGTTGGCCTGGTTGGGTGAGGCGGAGGCGCTGGACCGCGCGCTGGACGTCATCGACCGCAAACAAGGCCGCTGGTGTGTGGCGGTGCCCCGGCCGTTGCGCCTGGACGACGCGCGGCTCGCAGCGGTGGCGCGCATCGATCCATCGGCGTGGTGGGCGAGATTCAGCGGATGAGCGCGGCTGTCGATCGCCATTGCGGCCCATCCACAACGCGGAGGTCCGCTTGCGCCTGAGCGACCGCCTGCGCGAGTTGGCCGATTCCATGCCGGCCGCCGAACTCGCCGTCCACCGCCGAGCGCTGGCGGGCGGGCCCTGGCTTTGGCCAGCTGCGGCCACGGCCGAGACCGCGTGGCTCGCCGACCGGGTTGGGCTCGCTAAGCCGGAAACCGCCTCGCGCTCGTGGTGCGTGCCTTTGCTGTCGGTAGGACCGGGCCGCGCTGACCTGTGGTGTTTTCCGGCGCCGCCTGGCGTCCGCGGTGCGCTGGCTGGTCTTGCGCCATCGGCAGAGCACGCCCTGGGTCAAGCCTGTCTGGCGGTCCAGCGGCTGTTGCCGGTCCTGGCAGTCCAACGCATCAAACGCTTGACGGAGCAGCCGCGCGCGCTACACCTGACCAGCTGGGGGCCGGCCGATGGCGTGGCGGGCTATCCCGACGACGCCCTGTCGGGCGGCTCGTATGGCTTGGCGTTTGCTGTGTGTGCGGCCGCCGCAGGCCTGCAATTGCCGGTTCCGCAAGACGCTTGCTTTGTTGGCCAGTTGGGAGAAGATGGCCAGGTGCTCGACGCCGAGCTCGGCGAGAAAATCGCCCTGGTCGCTGAGTGTACCGGCCGGATCCGCCGGCTGTTCGTCGCCGACGTGTTGGTTGAGCGGGCGCAAGCACTGCTGACCGGAGCCGGCCGAACGGACATTGCTGTGCTGGGCGCTGCGACCTTGGGCGAGCTGCTTGAGGCCGTGTTTGGTGGTGATCTGGGGCGGCTGCCCGTCGTGCGTGCCGGGCAGGATCCCGAAGCGCGGGCGCGGGTTCTGCGGCGCCTGCGCCACGTTGTGCGTGCCGGCAGTCGGGTCACCTTGCACTGGGCGCCTATCCTGGCGTGTGCACGTGCCGCCGCAGCGGCCTGGGCAGACGAACCGGCCGACCGCAGTGCGGAACTGCGCTACCTCGCCGCCGTCGCCAGTCGCCACGCTGGTGAACCCAGCGACCCGTTGCTGCCGGCGACCGCCTGGTGGCAAGCGCTGCCGCCCGCGCAGCGCGCCGAGGTGCTCGCCAACTATGTGCAGCATGCAACCGACTACGGCACTGTGTTTCCAGAAGTGATGACCCTGGTGCTCGGTATGGACGATGCGCCCGAGACTCCGGAGCAAGCGCGACTGCTCGGTGCCCGCGGCCGCTACCGACAGCTGCGCTTCAGCCAGGAAGAGGCGGGGCTGCGCGACCTGGTGGCGTCTACGCAATTCTGGTGGGACCACTCGATGTTCGACGACATCGCCAAGCCGCTCAGCGCCGCCATTCGCTTGAGCGCGGCACTGGGTCACGACGCGACTTTTGAGCGCCTGGCGAACTGGGCAGCGGAACTGGACGAAGACAACCTGCTGCAACCGCGCGACGCCGCGTTTGTTGCGTTGGCGCTGGGGACTGGGCACGCGCTGCGCGGGCAGGTGGACGCAGCCGTGGAACCTCTGGCCACAGCGGCGCGCGGGGCGACAGGGGCGCTGGCGTGCAGTGCCTTGCGTTGGGCAGCTGTGGTCTCGCGGGCTTCAGGAAGGGCTTCCGCAAGCGCGGTGGCACAGTTGCGCACGGCGGGCGCAGAAGGGCGGGCGCACTGGTATGCGGCCTTCGCGGGCTTGGATGAAGCGCTGCACACCAATTCGGCGGTGGATTCCGCCCTTGGCGAAGTCGTCGCAAGCCGGGCGCATGGCCTGGTGCAGTTGCTCGACGGCGTGCCGGAGGCGGAGCGCGCACGTCGGGTGACGCGGTTTTGGCCGTATTGAGGGC
>SXRM01000145.1 GCA_005792545.1 Pseudomonadota bacterium
CTACCTCAAGGCCAACTACCCGGTCGAGTTCTACGCGGCGCTGCTGACCGCCGATCACGCCGACACCGACAAGGTCGTCGCCTATATCCAGCAGGCGCGCAACGCCGGCATCCAGGTATTGCCGCCCGACGTCAACCTGTCTTCGCTGTCGTTCTCGGTGGTGGGTGGCCAGATCCGCTTTGGGTTGGGTGCCATCAAGGGTCTGGGCGAAGGCGCCATCGAGCAACTACTGACCGCGCGTCAAAAAGGGCCGTTCACCAGCCTGTTCGACCTGGTGGGCCGCGTCGATGCCCGCAAGGTCAATCGCAAGGCGCTGGAGGTGCTCATTAAGTCCGGTGCTTGCGATGCGCTCGGCCAGGCGCGCGACGTGCTGTGGAGCAATGTCAGCCGGGCCATCCAGCGCGCCCAGGACGAGCAGCGCGAGCGCGATTCAGCGCAGGTGTCGCTGTTTGGGGCGCTCGCCGACGACAGCGGCGCCAAGCGACCCGATACCTACGCGCCCGCCGAGTCGCCGTGGACGCAGCGCGAGATGCTGGCGAACGAAAAAGAAGTCTTGGGGTTTTACGTGTCCGGGCACCCGCTCGATCGCTTCGCCCGCGAGCTGCAGCGCATGGAGGTGCGATCGCTGGCCACGCTCAAGGACCCGGAGTTCTTGAAGAACGCGCCGTCGCGGTCGCGGCCCGGTCAAGACGGCGCGCCAGCCCCCAAGCGCACCCACGCCCACGCCGCGGTCATCGTCGTGCAGTACCGCGAGCGGCCGATCAACGACGGTCGGCGCATGGGCATCTGCGTGCTCGAGGACCGCAGCGGCCAGGCCGAGGCCCTGTGCTTTGACGACGAGGGCAAGTACACCCGCCTCTTGTCGAGCGACGCCCCGCTGTGGCTGCGGCTGCAGGTCGGCGAAGACCGCCGCGAAGAAGGCAAGGTCGCCCTGCGCATCGAAGAAGCGCACCTGCTGCAAGACAAGGTAGCCGAGAATGCCCCGCGGCTGAACCTGCTGCTGCGCCAGGAGCAGTGCACGCCGAAATTGCTAAAGGAACTGCAGGACTTGCTACTGGCTCACGCTGGGCCTGCCAGGGTCGGGGTGCGTGTGGCGGTCGCCGGCCTGGGCGACGTCGAAGTCGAAGCGGGATCGCGGTTCCGGGTCAAGACCGACGACGACCTCATCGGTGCCGTGGAGCGCCTGATCGGCCGCAACACCGTGCGCTTGGGCTGAGCGGGCCGGCCTACAACGAGTTGGAGTAGATCCACCAGCGGCTGCCGTCTTTTTGCAGCGTAATCGGCGCCGGAAAGTCACGCGCCTTGCTGAACAGGAACACCTTGACTTGCTTGGCGTCGCCGCTCTCCGGGTCGCGACGGGTCACGCGGATCGTAAAAGGGCTTGTCGCCATCACATAAGACGCGGCGCGCTGGCGAAACACCTTCCACTGGTAGCTGCGCAGGTGGGTCAGCGCGATGTCGGTGTCGCGGTTGCTTAGGACATTCAACTGTGCGTAGCAGGCAAAGGCCGACGACTCTTCGACGATGTCGATGGCGCAGTGCAAGGCCTGCCGCAGGATGCCGTCGGGCGTGCCGGGCGGAAAATCGTGGACGTCGCCTACCTTGGTCGGCATGCGATCGGGCGGCGTCGCCGGTTCGGGTCGCGGCGGCTGCATCGGGCTGGGCGCGGGCGCCGGTGTGGGACCAGGCTCTGCCGTTGCCGGTCCCGGACTCGGATCGTCTGCGGGCTCTGTGGCCGACGTGGTTGCGGGCCGGGGCGTTTCGCGGGTCTGCGAGCCCGAGCACGCCACCGACAGTGCTAGGGCCACGGCTGCCAGCGCGCCCGGCAAACAAGTAGACAGCACGTTCATCTTTTTCCTCGCCGTAGGTCGCCTGCGGCGATGGTAGCTGGATTGGTCGCGCTTGGCCATGTGGCCGCGCCGATTTGGCCGCCGCCGCCACCACGGTGTACCATGGCCGGACCCGCCGCGTGGCGGTCTGTCCCAACCATGGCTGAGCCCATCGCCCAACCCGTCATCACCCCCGCGCGCGGCGAAGATCGCGGTCGCGTAGTCGAGCTTTTCGCTGAAGATCTGACCGACCTGCACCTGCCTGTCGACCTGGTCGCGCTGGGTCGCGTGTTCGACGAGCTGATTGGCGACGAGCGCTCTGTGGTGCTGGTCGCCCGCACCCCGGCAGATGGCTTGGCGGCGGGTGTGCTGGTCGCCAGCCGCGTGCCTTCGGTCAAATTTAGCGGCTGGTCGCTGTGGATCGAAGAGCTGTACGTCGGCAAACAGGTGCGACAGCGCGGCATGGGTCGTGCGCTGGTCGAGGAGCTGCTACAGTTTGCCCGCCAGGGTGGCTATGCCGGCATCGACCTTGAGGCCTACCACGGCAACGCGCCGGCAGCGCTGCTGTACCGCAACCTCGGATTCCGTCGCCTAGGCCGCGAGCGCTTCTACTACCGCTTGGAGTGGGAACAACAGGACGCCACGCCGTGACCGAACTGCGCGCACGCGAGAAGAAGAAGCTGTTCGGCACCCTGCTCGACGGCGGCATTACGGCGCTGCACCTCGATCCGCGTCGGCCCGGTGTCATCGTGCCCGGTCGCTTTCGCGTGCAGAACTGGCTGGTGCTCAATTATTCGTACCGCTATGGTATCGCCGACTTCCGCTTTGACGAGCAGGTGGTCGAGGCGACGCTGTCATTTGGCGGCCAGCCGTTCTACTGCCGGGTGCCGTGGACGGCGGTGTTCGCGATCACCGACAACTCGCGGCAGCGCGGCCGCATCTGGCACGACGAAGTGCCGAGCGACGTCGATGACGCCGTGCGATCCGGCTCGGCCGAGCCGCCGACGGTCGCTTCGCAAGCACCCGACCGTGCGCCTGCCGCGCCGCGCGCTGCGGCCGAGCGTCGTCCGGCATTGCGCGCAGTGGGCGGCGGTAATGCCGTGTCGGCGCCGCGGCGACCCGGTCTCAAGTTAATCTCTGGCGGCAAGATCGACCCACCCGAGCCGCCGCCGCCGGCCAGCGACAGCGTGGACGAACCGGAGCCCACGCCGCCCGGCCCGCGGCCGCGCGGTGCGCACCTGCGCCGCATCAAATAGTGCCAGGCTGACGCACCGGATTGCGCCAACGCGCCGCCGCGCTATGATCCCGCCCCGGCCACTCCGCAACTAAACGAGGCAGCGGTGTCGCGCCGCCGGGCTCATTGATGATTCGCAAGTCGTTCATTGCCGCGTTCCTGGTCTCGACAGGGGTCGTGGCGCTGATGACGCCCGTCGTGCTGGGGTTGGCCCGCAAGTACAAGCTTTTCGACCAACCCGACGCGCTGCGCAAGATCCACCAGGAGCCGGTGCCGCGACTGGGTGGCATCGCCATCGGCCTGGGCATCTTGCTGCCGGTCGCCGCGCTGGGCTTTACCGGCAACGACTTTTCGGATGAATTGCACAGTGATTACGGAAGGTTGGTGGCGTTCTTCGGTGGTGCGCTTGCCATCCTGGCGCTCGGCGTGTTTGACGACCTGCGCGGCGTGGGGGCCTGGGGCAAGCTCGGCGTGCAGTCGCTGGTGGCGCTGCTGCTGTGGGAGAGCGAGTTGCGCGTCGACTCGGTCAGCCTGTTCGACAACCCGGTCAACCTGGGGCCGTGGTCGCTGCCGCTAACCTGGCTGTGGGTATGCGGCTTTATCAACGCCATGAACCTCATCGACGGTCTGGATGGGCTGGCGGCCGGCGTGGCGTTTTTCGCGTCCGTGTCGCTATTCGCCATCGCCCAGTTCGATGGGATCGGCTTTCTGGCGCTGATGGCGGCAACCACCGCGGGCGCCGCACTGGGTTTCCTCATTTTCAACTTCTCGCCCGCGATCATCTTCATGGGCGACTCGGGCAGCATGCTGTTTGGCTACATCTTTGCGGTTTCGGGCCTGTGGACCGCAAGCAAGCGCGCAAGCTTGATGGCCCTGGCCCTGCCGATCATCGCGTTGGGCGTGCCGCTGTTTGACACCACCTTTGCGTTCGTGCGGCGCGCACTGGCAGGCAACTCGCCTTTTCACAGCGATCGCCGGCATATCCACCACCAGCTCATCGATTTTGGCTTGAGCCACCGTCAGGCCGTGTTGGTGCTGTATCTGCTGTGCAGCCTACTGACCGTCGGCGCGATTGCGGTGCGCGCCATGGACGACTATCGCATCGCGCTGTGGCTGGGCTTGCTGACCGTGACGACCGCCGTGTGCTTGCGGTGGCTGTTGCAGCGGCGGGCAAATCAGGCCGGCCGGCAGTGAAGCGCGCAGTCTAAGGTCGCTTAGGGCCCCGCCAAGAACTACTCGTTCTCTTCGGTGACCGTTTGCTGGCTGGTTGGGTCGCAAGCTCGCGTCTTTGCAAGTCGACTCGCCGCTCCCGTGTATCCACAGCGATCGAGTAAGATTGGGCAGGCCCCTTAGTCCTGGCCGGTGTGTGGCTTTGCGGCTGACCATTTGCAGCGCTCTTTGGTCTCGCGCGCCAGGGCCGGCGGCGCCAGGTCTGGCCGCAAACCGTCGAGCTCTGCGCAGCGCCCCTGCCACGCCAGCGCAAGCCCAACCGCGCGCACGACCTCGGCAAACATCCAGGGGTGCTCTTCCCGCAGCTTGGGCAACACCTCGCGCAAAGCCACCAGGCCCTGCTCAGGATCGCCAAACCGCAGAGCGCGCCGGCCGTGCAGCGCAAGCGCTACTGGATCGCCGGGCAGCGCCGTTGGCAGGGCTTCGATCAGCGGGTCGGTGCGCGCCATCGGCCCGCCCGCACACAGCACATGCCGCAGCAGCGGTGCGGCGCCGGGCAGCCTGGCGAAGTGGAGCTTGACGGCCAGGGTCCGCGCCATGCCCTCATCGACCGGGGCCTGTGCCGCATCGCGCCACGCCGCCTCTGCCCGCGCCAGGGCACCCGCTTGCCAGTGCAGGTCGCCCAGCACCGAGCGGGCCGCGGCAAGCGTCAGCCGGTTGGGGGCGGCCGCGGCCGGTCGCGCGAGTTGCGCCGTCAGCCAGTCCTGCAAGGTGGCGGTCGCCGCCGCAGCGTGCCCTGCAGCCGAGTCGGCCGCCGCAGCGTCTAGAACCACGCCGGCCTGCAGCCGTTCGGTGGAGGCTGGCAGCGCCGCCAACAAACGCAACCACGCATCGCGGGCAGCGCGATCAGTGCCGGCGAGGTGGTCGGTCCCAGCGCGGTCACGGCAGCGCCCGACCGCCAGCGCGCACGGCCGGTCGAACAGGCCTGCAGGTTCAAAGCGTGCCCTGGCCCGCTCCAGATCGGCAGCACTCGGCTGGGGCCGCGTCGGATCGTCCACGAAGTTCGCCCAACTGCGCAGCACTTCGGCCAGCGGCCGATCGCAGGCCGAGGCCAACTTGCCGGAGCCGTAGGCGCGCGCCAGCCCAGCGCTGCCACAGGAGTCGCCGACAAAACGCAGCAGCGAGCCCGCCAGCGTGTATGCGAGATCAGGGTTCATGCGCAGGAACGCGGCGGACGAGCCCAGCCCGTCCAGTGGCGGCGCTTTGCCGATCAGCCGTGCCGCGCGCGCCCAGCCGTGCGGGTCGAGGCCACCACGCACCGGCCACTCCGCGGCAACCGCGACACCTTCGATCAACAGGGCGTCCGGCAACCAGCCAGTGCCGAGCGCAACCCCAAGCGGGTTGCCCGCCCACCGCGCCGCGAAAACGTGCGCCAGCTCGTGCGTGAGCGTGGTGCTGCCGTACTCCGGCAGCACCATATGGACCTGCCTCAGCCACGGCTTGGCCATCTCAACGCGGTGCGCGCCGGTCCACGCCCGCTTGCTGGCGGCGTCGGGCCACGCATAGAGCGCAATGTCGAGCGTTGCGTGGCCAAACCAGCCGGTCAGCTGGTGGTGGCGGAAGGCCACGTCGTCGCGCAGTTGCTGCAACGGCAACTGCCATCGCCGGCCGCGCGGTCCATGGACGGTGACCGCGACGCCACCCGGGCCCGCTACCTGGATGGCAACCGGCAGGGCCGCGTCGAACGCCGACCGAGGCGTGCGCCAGCGCTGCACGCCAGCCGCGCCCAGCCCGATCGCCACTGCTGCGACGGCCGTGACGAAGGCCCAGACGACCGCACGATCCGCGCGCGCCGCGCGCCGCAGGCCGGCGACAGACCACGGCTGGTCCCGCGTCCGCAATTGCGCTGCGACGGCAAGCACAGGCAGCGTCCAGGCCAGGTCAGCCAGGCGGTAGGCAACGTCGCGCCATCCGGCGGCCACCGCGTCTTCGTACAGCGCCCCAGCGATGCGGCCCGTGTGGGGCAGGTACACGTAGATCTGCGGACTGGCGAGGAAATGGACCGCGCCCGGTACTGCGGCCGCGACAAGCAGCGTCGCCAGCGCACCGCGAGCGCGCCGCGGACCCGGCGCCAGCGCAGCGAGGGCGCCCACGCCCAGCCCCCACAGCCCGGCACACACCGGACCGAGCAGCCACAAACCAAGACTGTCCAACACGTTGCACGCTGGCTGCCACCACGTAGCAACCGCGGCCACGGCGAGCGGGCCCAGCCCGACCATCGCTGCCGGTCCGGCCAAGCCAGCGGTGCCGCGCAGCCACCGACCCATCGCTACCGCGGCTGCCCAGGCTGTGACAGGCGCCACGGCCAGGGCCAGGTGATAGTCCCAGGCGCCCAGCCCGAGCAGCGCCATGGCCAGCGCCATCGCCGCCGGCGCCGCGGCCACCCACCCCTGTGCTATCTCCTTGTCCATCGCGACCCGCAGGCGTCCTCGCGCGACCCGAGCGTAGGCCCAAATTCTCGGCGCGGCCAGATGGTTGCCACGGTGCCGCTTTACCCGCTGGCCGCGTGCGCTTATCTTGCCGCCGAGCGCAGCACCTCGCCTGCGACCGTTGGCATGTCTACCACGCCCGCACTACGACTCGAAGCCCTTCAGGCGGGTCACGCCGATCCTGCGGCCGTGCAGGCCATCGTCGGCTTGCCCGCAGGCAGCCCGGTGGCGGTGGCGATGAGCGGCGGCGTGGATTCCAGCGCCGTCGCCGGCTTGCTGGTCGAGGCGGGCTACCGCGTGTTCGGCATCACAGCTCGGCTGTATGACGTCGCCGCCCCGAGCCATCGGCCGGGTAGCTGCTGCGCGCCCGATGACGCCCGCGACGCCCGCGCCGTCGCGCACCACTTGGGTATTCGCCACTACGTGGTCGATGAGCGCGCAGCCTTCCTGGCGCAAGTCGTGCAGCCATTCCTCGACGCCTGGGCCAACGCCCAGACGCCCAATCCGTGCGTGCAGTGCAACCGGTCGCTCAAGTTCGACGCCCTCTTGGGCCTTGCCCGCGATCTCGGTGGCGCGGCAATGGCCACTGGGCATTATGCTCGGCTTCAGCCCGATGGTCGCGGCGGTCACACCCTGCACCGCGCGCGCGATCCGGCCAAGGACCAGGCCTACTTCCTGTTCCCGCTGGTGCCGAACACGGCGCGGGCCCTGCGCTTTCCGCTGGGCGACCTGACCAAGGCCCAGGTGCGCGCGCACGCCGATCGCCTCGGGCTGCCGACCGCCGCCAAGCGTGAGTCGATGGACGTGTGCTTTATCGGCGGCCAGCGCCCGCAAGACTGGCTGCAGCCGCGGCTGGGTACGCAGCCGGGGCCGGTGGTCGACGTGCGCGGCGCGCCCATCGGCGAGCACGACGGTCTGCATGCGGTCACGGTCGGCCAGCGCCATGGCTTGCGCATTTCCCGCGGCGCGCCCGACGCAGCCCCGCTCTACGTCCTGGACAAGCGACCGGACGGTACCGTAGTGGTGGGGCAGCGCGATCAACTGCGCGCCGCCTGGCTGCATCTCGCCGGCTGCAGCTGGGTGGGCGGCCAGCCACCGGCCCCCGGCGATCAACTGGCCGTGCAGGTGCGCCACCGTGGCCAACCAGTGGACTGCACCGTGGCGCAAGTCAGCCACGATGGCATGACGGTAGCGCTATGCGTGCTTGCGGACCTGTTCGCGGCAGCCCGCGGCCAAGCTGGAGTGTTGTTCACTGGCGACCAGGTGGTGGGTGGTGGTACAATCCAGTCAGCGCGCCCAGGCGAGCTTGGCTGAACGATGGTTGATTTCAACGACGCTGTGCGCCGTGCGTCACGGCCACTCATCCCAGTCCACGACACCCTCGCCGCCACCGCGACGTTGGTCCGGCGACTGGGCCACGTGTTCCGCAACCCGCAATACTTGGATCAGGCACTGACGCACACCTCGTTTCGCAACGAGCGCATGGACTGCGAGAACGACAATCAACGTCTGGAGTTTCTGGGCGACGCTGTGCTCGGGCTCGTCATCACCGAGGCGCTGGTCGAGATGATGCCCGAGCGGCGCGAAGGCCAGCTGACACTGCTCAAGTCGCAGCTGGTCCGCGAGAGCTGCCTTGCCGAAGTGGCGGAAAGCATCGGGCTTGGCCTCGCGCTGCGGCTAGGCCGCGGCGAGGACCAGAACGGCGGTCGCAAGCGCCCCTCAATCCTGGCCGATGCGTTGGAGGCTGTGATCGCAGCCGTCTTCATGGACGGCGGCTACGAGGCGGTGCGCCCGGTCGTGCGCAACCTATTTGACGATCTGCTCAACGAAGCGGTGACGACCGCAGCCGAACTCGGCAACACCCCAGGGGCTTTGAGCGCCGGGGTCGCCAATTGGAAGACAGCCGTCCAAGAGCTATTGCAACAGCTTGGTCACCAGCCGCCCACGTACACGGTCGTTAGCTTCGTCGGCCCGTCGAACTTGCGGCGGTTTCGCGTGCAGGCGACCGCTTTTATCGACAACGACCTGCTGACCGGCGAAGGCGAAGGCGCCAACAAGAAGTTCGCCGAGCACGTAGCGGCGGGCGATCTATATCAGCGCCTGATGACGATGACGGGCCGGGCGCAAGCCGATCCGATGCTTGCTGCGCTCATCGCCGTGCCGACTTCGCGGCCCAGTGGCCTGCGCCCGCGGCCACCTAGCGACCTGCTATTCGCCCGTCCGGCGGGCAGTCCGCCCCCCGTCACCGCCCTGCCGGCCAATGGCGGTCCTGGCCCAGATCCGCTACGATAGGCGTTCTGCGCGCCAACCCGGCGCTGGTGAAGGCTTTCGATGCTGGCGAACTTGGTGCACACCCTGCAGCACTGCGATCCGAGCGCCGGTCCAACCGCGCTGCACCGCGCCATGCTCGGTACTTGGGAGATCATTGCGATTCTGGCGGTGGTCGTCCTGCTGTTCGGCGCGAGCAAGCTGCCGCAATTGGGCAAGGGGCTCGGCGAAGCCATCGGCAACTTCAAGCGCGCCAAGGCCGACGGCGAAGCCAACGCGCTGCGCGGCAACGAGGTGGACGCCACGCCGCGGATCGACGCCCAGCCCGTGCAGAAACTCGACAACGCGGCCAATGGTCAGGCGGACGCGGTCCGCCGCTAGTCTCACCCTAGGCTTTCGCGGAAAACACCAAAAAGCCGGCCCGATTGATCACCACGGCGCCGTTGTCGTCGCAGGCGACTGCGAGGCCCGCGTGCATCGGCGTGGCCCAACGCAGGCGCAGCGGCACCACTAGCCTGCCATCGCGGCCCACGTAGCCCCAGCGCAAGCCGTCGACCGTTGGGCCTTGCACGGCGGCCAGCCCCTCTGAATACCCCTGTGCGCGCGACCAACGCGGCACCACTGCCACCCGACCATCGGTTGCAACAAAGCCCCAGCCCGCGTCCGAGCGCACTGCAGCCAGGCCCTCGCGAAAGGGCAGGGCTTGCTGCCAGGCGGCGCCGATGCACGGCGCGCCCTTGCGATTGACGAACCCCCAGTAATCGCCGTCGCGGACCGGCGCCAGACCTTCAGCGAAGTCCCCTGCCTCGGCGTGCCAGCCGAGGGCCGCGACGGCCCCGCTCGGGTCCACGAAGGCGCTGTGGCCGCCTCGTTCTACCAAGCCCAAACCCTCGGAAAAATCACCGGCGGCGTCCCACCTTGGCGCGATGCACCAATTGCCGTCGCGGTCGACGTAGCCGAAGCGGTCGCCCTCGGCCGCCACCGCCAGGCCCTTGCGCAGCGAGCCGAGCGCCGCAAAGGTACGGTCGTGGGTCTTACGGCCCTGCGCATCGACAAGCTGCCAGCCGCCCTCCAGGCACACCGCTGCCGCGCCCTCTGAAAAGTCGCCGGCGTCGTCAAACTGCGGGGCGATCGCCCACGCACCATCGGAACCGAGGTAGCCCCAGTTGGAACCGTCGTGGGCCGCAGCCAGGCCCTCGTGGAACGGTCGGGCGTGACGGAATGCCCCGACAAAGGCAAAGCCGCCGCGCGCATCCACGTAGCGATAGACGTCGCCAACGGGCACGGCGCACAAGCCGGTCGTGCTGCTTGCGGGCTGCGCCTTGGCGGTGGGTTGCGGACGAAGACCGGGCACGGTACGCGTCTGTGGCGATCTTTGGGCCAAAAACCGCTAGATGTACCAGACCTTGAGATTCTGGCACGGGTACCAGTGTGCGGCGTCGGACAGTGTCTTGCCATCGAACACATCGACGTGGCCGGTGCCGCCGTAGCCGAAGATCTTGTCAAAGGCCACAATGCCTTTCTTGCCGCTGACCTCGGGCTCGATCTCGCTCTCAAAGGTCGTGTTGAATTCGTCCTCGGTCTTGAAGCGCTTGCCGTTGGGCCAACTCTGGTGCGGTTGGCCGAAGTGCGCGGTCACGTAGGTCCACGCCTCTTTGGCCGACAGCAGGTAGAACCAACCGGTTTTCTTCGAGAACGCGACGCGCGCCGCCGGGATGCCGGCTGCCACCGCCTTTTCCTTGGTGATTTTGTAGTCGCCGCCCAATTGGTTGAACATGGTGGACAGGCGAATCGCGCAGGTATTTTGGTACACAGCCGGGTCGAAGCCCAGCCAGTCGGCCATGGTGGCACTCGACGTGTTCTGGCTGCTATCGGCCTGGTAGTTGTGCGGGTGGGCGTCCCAGACTTTCTGGAAGTCGGCTGGCAGCCCGCCGTTCTTGCTGCCCGGCGCACCGCCCTGGGTGCGGGCCGCGCCGGCCGCCTGACCGCCTGCCTGCGCCGCGTTGTTGGCACCCTGAGTGGCTTGGGTGCGGTTGGCCTGCTGGGCCACTTGGGTCTGGTCCATCACCGGCGGTTGGGTGTCACCTCCGGGCGGCGGCGCCTCTACCGGGGGCTCTTTTTCCATCGCCTGCAGCGTTAGTTGACCGAACACGCCGGTCGCCGGCACGCCGTGAGCGCTCTGCCATTGCTGCAGGGCCTTGGTCGTCGCCGGTCCCCACGCGCCATCCGCACCGGTGCGCCCGATGTTCAGGCCTGAGCCGGCCAGAAAGGACTGGATGGCCCGCACGCTCGGCCCGCGCGCGCCTTCTTTGAGCGTCGCACCGCCCGTCGCCACCGTCTCCAGCACATGGTCGCCCGAGAACAGCGGCTGGGTCAGGCCGCCGCCGCCGGGTGCGCCCGGGGTCTGCGGCTGCTGCTGCTGGCCCTGTTGGCCTTGCTGGCCGCCCGCCGCTGGCGTGCGCTGATTGCCTTGCTGGCGTTGCTGGGTCTGATTCTGTTGCTGGACTTCTGGCATGGCACGCTCCGGGGCCCGCGGCACCCGGCGCAGAATAGCACTGCGCTGCCACCAGCGTCCCGACGGCCAAGTGGGTCGTGTCCCGCGCCTGGGGCGTTGCAGCCCCGATCCACGCGACCGCGCGGGACCTTGCCGCGCTGCCACTGGCGAAAATCTTGACAATGCAAGTAGTTTTCCGCATGCGTGCCGCAAACGCTCGCCGCCAGCGCCGCGCCGCGCTACCCTTGCCGCGCAGCCTGCCGCTGCCCGGAATGCCTTTGGCCCGCCCCCGTCCGTCCGCGCGCCCGACCGAACGACCGCGCGCCGGGCCGCTCGACCGCGAATTCGGCACCCTGTATCGCCGAGCGCCGGTCGAGGTCGCGCTGGTGTACCCCAACACCTACCGTGTCGCCGGCAGCTCGCTCGGCTTTCAAGTCATTTACAGCGCGCTCAACGCCGAGCCAGATCTCGCCTGCCACCGCGCTGTGCTGCCCGACGAAGCCCAGACTGGCCAGCGGCCGCCAGCCGTACGCTCGCTGGAATTTGCCAAGCCGCTGGCCCACTACGACGCCATCCTGGTCTCGATCGCCTACGAGCTGGACATCGGCAACCTGGCGATGCTGCTTGAAGCCAGCGGCATCGCCGCGCTGGCCCGCGATCGCAGCCCGACGGCTCCGCCGGTGGTGATTGGCGGGCCGCTGACGACGTCGAACGTGCTGCCCATCGGACCCATCGCCGATCTGGTGGTGCTGGGCGAGGCCGACGAGGCCATCCACACCGTCCGCGCCTGGCTCGCACAGCGGCCGACGCGCGCCGCGCTCGCGCAAATGGCACGCGACGTGCCGGGTATGTGGGTGCCGGCCCTACACGGCGACGCGGTGCCGGGCCTACTGTCGGTGCGTGGCGACCACCTGCCGGCGCTGGGCCAGTGGCGCAGTCCGGATGCCGAGTTCGGTGACATGATGCTGCTCGAAGCCAGCCGCGGCTGTCCCCGCTACTGCAAGTTCTGCGTGGTCCGCGCGCCGGTTGCGCCCATGCGCGAGCCGGAGCTGCAGCGGGTAGTGCAGGCCCTGGATCGGCCCGAATACGCCAGCGCGCCGCGAATCGGCTTTGTCGGCGCCGCGGTCAGCGACTGGGCGCCGATCAAAGGCGCGCTGCAGGCGGCAATTGACCGTGGAAAGTCATTTGGCATCAGCAGCTTGCGCGCAGACCGCCTGGATGAAGACGACCACTTCGTCGATCTGTTGTTTGCCGGTGGCTACCGCACCATGACCGTAGCCTCGGACGCGCCGAGCCAGCGCCTGCGCGGCAAGATGGCCAAGGGCCTGCGCGAGCGGCACCTGTGGGGTGCGGCCCTGCAAGCCCGCCGCGTCGGTATGCGCGGCTTCAAGATGTACGTCATTACCGGCTTGCCCGACGAAGGCGACGACGACATCGCGGAGCTGGTCGATTTTTCGATGCGACTTTCGACCATTACCCGCACCGCGATCACGCTGTCGCCGTTCGTGCCCAAGCTACACACGCCACTGTGTGACGCGCCGTTTGAGCCCGAAACCAGCCAGTCTGCCAAGCTGCGGCATATCCAAGCCAAGCTCGGCCGGCGCGTCGATGTACGGTTTGATTCGCCTAAGTGGGCTTGGATCGAATACCGCCTGAGCCAGGGCGGTCAGGCGACCGGCGAAGCGGCCGTGCGCGCGGCCCGCAACGGCGGCGCATTCGCAGCGTGGAAGGCCGCCTTTGCTGAACTGGATGCCGCCGACCCCACCGAGGAACGGCGCGCTACCGCGGCCGCGCGCGCCCACGGTCTGTGGCCTGTCATCGGGGCGCGCTGATCACATCGCGGTGATGCGCCCGCACTATTTGCACTCGGCGCAGGTCGAACCAGCGCACGATTTACCCACGGCAGTAGTACCGGTCGCGTTGCAGCAATCGCCCGCGCCCTTGCACGCACTGTCGCAGTAGCAGTTCTTGCCCGCAGGCTTGCCGCCGCAAGCGGTGTCGCAGACGTGACCGCTGCCGCTGCCACAGTCGCCAGGACAATTGGCCGCGGTCTCGCCGGCTTCGCACTTGCCGTTGCCACACGCCGTGCTGCCGGTGCTGCAGCCCGCGTCCACGGCGCACTGCGCCACGGTCTGGTACTTGCTGACCGCGGTGGCGCCGGCGGTGTTGGCGCAGTTCTGAGTACAGGTGGTGTTGCCGGCCGCGCAGCCGCCGATGCACTGGATGAGGCCGGCGCATTTGGTGTCGCTCAAACAAAGCTGCAGTTCACTCGGGCAGTTGTCGATGACGCACTTGTTGGCGGGCGCGCAATCGGCGGGGCACGACGCCTCGGTCTCACCCGCGCTGCACTGCAAGTCGCCGCACACCGCGCCGCCACCGCAGTCTTTGGCGCAGTTGCTCGCCGACTCGCCCGCTTCGCACTTGCCGTTGCCGCACACGGCGCTCGCCGGGCAGTCTTTGGCGCAGTTGGCAGACGATTCGCCGGCTTCGCAAGTGCCGTTGCCGCAAACTGGCGTTGCCGAGGGCGGCGGCGCGCCGCACGCGTTCAGCACACTGCCGCAGTTGGCCATGGCGCAGCCCTGGCATTCGCTGTTGTTGGGCGATGCACAGACGTTGATGCACAAGTTGACGGCGCACGAGCTGAACTCGCCGATGCACTTGCTGCAATTGGCGCTGAACATGCCCTTGGACGCCAGGCAATCTGATACGCAGGTAGACATCTGCGCACCCGTCTTGCCCAGGCAGCCGCCAGAGATCACGCACATGTTGACCACCTCTGCGAAGATCGCGCTGTAGCCGATGCTTTTGATCTTGTCGTAGTCAGCCTTGGCGCTGCAGTCGCTTTTGGCGCCGCCGGGGCAGTCTTTGCTGCAAGAGCTGCTGGTCTCGCCGGGCTCGCACACGCCGTTGCCGCACTGCGGCGTGGTCTTGCAGTCTTGCGGGCACGAGGAGGCGGTCTCGCCGGACTCGCACTTGCCGTTGCCGCACACGGGCTTGGTCGCGCAGTCGGCCGGGCAATTGGCGGCATTCTCCTCTGGCTGCACGCACTCGCCATCGCCACACTGGGGCGGGGTGCCGCAGTCTTGCGGGCAGGTCTGCTGGTTTTCGCCGTTGTTGCAGGTGCCATCGCCGCAAGAACTGGGTGGCGGGCAGTCCTGGATGCAGTTGCCAGCGTTTTCGCCGGTTTCGCACATGCTGTTGCCGCAGACGGTGCCGGGCTTGCTATCGGTCACCTGGCCGTCACCGGCGGTCGCGGTGTCGCTGCCGGTCGGCACGTCGGCCTTGCCGGTGGTCGGTCCGTCCAGCCCGCCACTGGCGTCAGTGCCCCCGGTCGTGGTGTCGCCGGTGCCGTTGTTGCCGCTCTGCGTCGCACAGGTCGTGGCCAGCTTGCCGCTGGCGACCGCTTTCTCGGTGCAAGTGGTGCCGCTCGGACAGGCCTCGACCAGCGTCCACTTGCTGGTGGCCGGATCGCACTTCATGCGCTGATTGGCGTTGCAGCCCTCGTCCGAAACCGTGGCGATGCAGCTGCTGCCCGCGATGCCGCCCGCGCCAGCTGCGGCGGCGCCGCCCCCACCACCGCCGCCACTGCCGCCGCCACCTACTACGCATCCCGTTGACAGCGCGGCAAGAGTCCACAGCGACACGCATAGCATCTTGGTATTCATGGGTAATTCCTTGCTGCGGCACAGGCTTCGCCCAGCCGCCGGGTTCGAAAAGGGCCAAAAGGGTAGTCGCAGCCGCGGCCGCGGGCAATTGAAAAATCGCAGATTGCCTTGCCGGTGGCGCGCACCTGCTGCAAATTGGCGCCGCCGCGCGGGGCGGCGATTCGGACCTTGGTGTCCGCAGGCAGGCTGGCGTGCGCGGTGGGTGGTCATGGCTGTGTGCTGGCGCGGTGGTCGCTGTCGCTGCTTTTGCGGTTGCCGATCATGCGCATGCCGACGCAGAACAACAGGAGGGCCATGGCCCCAGCCTGCGTCGTCAGGCGCAACCCGTCGCCGCCGGGGCAGGGCTGGCCCAGGCTGGTGACGCCGAGCGCACGCGCTTGTTGGTCGGCTGGCACGACAAGCTCGCATGCGTCTGCGCGGCCGATGGTCAGGTCGCCATCGACGCGTCGCGTGGGCTGGGGGCTGCGGCGTGCCCGTGCCCGTATGCCGCCAAGGTGCGCGCGGACTTTGCCGATGCGCTGGCAGGGCTGCCGACCGCGGACCTGGCCGACAAGCGCAAAGTCGCCGAGACGCTGGAGTCGTCGTTCGTGCCGCTGGCGCCCGAGTACGAGCGCGCGTGGCGGTACCCCGCCGCCGACTACGCCTGGTGGCTCGACAGCGTGCGCTGCGTGTGTGACGGCTGTAAGCCAACGATCTTCTTCTCGAAGTGTCAGCTGTCGTGCGCGCCGGCCATCGTCTACAAGCTGCGGGCGCGCATCTTCTTCGCCGTTGGCTTTAGCCGCGACGAGTTCCTGCGCTACTACCTGGACGAGTACAACGCCGACAAGCCGCCGCGCGAGCACAGGTCTATCGAGTGGTTGCTTCCCAACAAGCAGCGCGAGCGAGGCTGGGGCGTGCCGGCCGCTGGGATCGGCCTTGCGCTGCTGGCGCTGGCATGGATGGCGCGCGGGTGGTCGCGCAAGCGCGCGGCTGCGCCGGTTGCCGAACCTGCGCCGCTTGGCCCGGACGCGACAGTGCCAGTGGTGCCCGAAGACCCTCGGCTGCGCAGGCTGCGCGCTCAGGTCGACTCGGACGACGAGGCGTGGTGATGGCCGCTTCCGGCTTGCTTTTGCAGCTGCGGCGCCGCGCTGGCGCGGCTGTGGCCGACGGGTTCTTCACCGGGCTGTCGCGCGTCGGCAAATTGCACCCGCTGGCAAATCCCGCCCGCCACGGGCTTGAGGTCCTGCGCGATCAGTCCTACACCGACTCCGGCCGGGTCGAGCATCGCTTTGACGTCTATCGGCCCGCTGAACGAAGTGGGCCCCTGCCGGCGTTGTTGTACGTGCACGGCGGCGCCTTTCGGATCCTGTCCAAAGACAGCCACTGGGTGTTCGGCCTCGGGTTTGCGCGGCGCGGCTTTGTGGTGTTCTCGATCAACTACCGGCTGTCGCCGCGCCATCCGTTTCCTGCCGCAGTGCAAGACGCGTGCGCCGCTTACCGGTTCGTGGCGGAAAATGCCGCGCGGTTTGGCGCCGATCCGCAACGCCTGGTGATCGCTGGAGAATCTGCCGGCGCCAACTTGGTGTCGGCGCTGGCGGTCTCGGCCTGTTTTGCGCGCGACGAGCCGTGGGCGCGCCAGGTGTACGAGACGGGCGTGGTGCCGCGCGCTGCGTTGCCAGCCTGCGGCGTGTTCCAGGTCAGCGATCAGGCCAGGTTTCAGCGGCGACGACCGCACAAGATTGGTGCCTTTCTCAACGACCGCCTGCGCGAAGTCGAAGACAGCTATTTGCGTCCCGCGCGGCTGGACGCCGATCACCACCTGGAACTGGCGGACACGCTTTCCGTGTTCGCCTCGGACCGGCCGAGCGACCGGCCGCTGCCGCCGTTCTTCCTGGGGGTGGGGACCGCGGATCCGTTGCTCGACGACTCGCGGCGGCTGCATGCGGCGTTGCAAGCCCGCGGCGCGACTAGTGAGCTGCGCATCTATCCGCGTCAGCCACACGCGTTCCATGCCCTGGTGATGCTGCCGGCAGCTCGGCAGTACTGGCGCGATCAAGACGCCTTTCTGGCGCAGGTGCCGGGCCTGGACTTGCCGAAGCGCTGACACCCCAGCTGTCGGCGGTCGGCGTCACTCGCCTGTCACACCGTGCCCAAAATGGCCGCGCGCGCCGTTGTTGCCTGCCGGATTGCCGCCACAATGCGCCGGCAGGCGATCGACCCGGTCGCGCGCAGGTGAACCGTGACCGACCTGGATCAGCCGCCGCCCGCCGGCCTTTTGCAGGGCAAGTGCGGCATTGTCACCGGCGCTGGGCGCGGCATCGGCGCCGCCATTGCCAAGGAACTGGCGGCTTGTGGTGCCAGCGTCGTCGTCAACGACCTCGGCGAGTCTGACGGTGGCGACCGACCCCCAGCACCAACGGCAGCAACGCCGGCTACTGCCGATCCGGCGGCGCAGGTGGTGGCGGAGATCGCCCAAGCGGGTGGCTCGGCCGTAGCCCACCACGGGTCGGTGGCGTCCTTTGCGGCCGCCGAAGCCATGGTCCAGTTGTGCGTCGCCCGCTTTGGCCGCGTCGACTTCGTGGTGCACAACGCCGGCATCGTGCGCGACGTGATCTTTCACAAGATGACCGAGGCCGACTTCGACGCCGTCGTCGCGGTGCACCTCAAAGGCTGCTTCAACCTGTGCCGGGCCGCGGCACCGCTGTTCCGCGAGCAGGGCGCGGGCGCCATCGTGGCGATGACCTCGACCTCGGGCCTCAGCGGCAACGTCGGCCAGGCCAACTATGCGGCGGCAAAATTAGGGATTGTCGCGTTGATCAAAGCAATTGCGCTCGACATGCGCCGCTTTGGCGTGCGCGCCAACTGCATCGCGCCGTTCGCGTGGACCCGCATGACCGCGACACTCGGCGGCAGCGACCCGGCGCTGCAGGCCCGTGTCGCCCGCTTGCAGGCGCTTGACCCTGCTCAAGTGGCCCCGCTGGTCGCCTGTCTGCTCAGCGACGCTGCCGCCGCGGTGACCGGCCAGACGTTCGCCATTCGTGGCAGCGAAGTCGTGTTGTTTTCGCCGTTTGCGCCCTGCCGCAGCGTGCATCGGCCGGGCGGTTGGACGTCGCAGGCCCTGGCTGAGACCTTGCCCGGCAGCTTTGCGCCGTCCTTCGCGCCGCTGTCGGTGACGAGCGACGTGTTCGGGTATGACCCGATTTTGTAGCGGGGCGGCATCAACCGTTGGTCTGCGCCTGTCCCTGCACCTGAGCCCGAGCCGGTGCCAGTGCCGGTCCCTGTGCCGGTTCCTGTGCCGGTCCCTTTGCCGGTCCCTGTGCCGGTCCCTGTGCCGGTTCCTGTCCGTCTGCTCCGCCCGGCCCAAAAAATAGTTGACAGCCGCCGCGCGATACCTGAACATCTGTTTAGCTGTGGCGCCGAGGGTGCGCCGGAGCTTCCGCGCAACCGACTGGAATAACATATAAACCAGGCCACACACTGAGGAGCAAGCACCATGTCGCGCAACAAGAAGGACGTTTCCGAACCCGTCGCCCAGCACAGCGACGCCGCTGCCAAGCAGGCGGCCATTGCCACCGCGCTATCGACCATCGAGCGCACCTTCGGTAAGGGCGCGATGGTGCGCCTGGGCGACGAGGCCGCTACTTTCCGCGATCTGCAGGTCATCAGCTCGGGCTCGATCGGCCTGGACATCGCGCTCGGCGTCGGCGGCTTCCCGCGCGGTCGCGTGGTCGAGGTGTTTGGACCCGAGTCGAGCGGCAAGACCACCATCGCGCTGCACCTCATCGCCGAGAGCCAGAAGGCCGGCGGTATCGCCGCGTTCGTGGACGCCGAGCATGCTCTGGACGTCAGCTACGCCCGCAGGCTGGGGGTCAAGACCGACGACCTGCTGGTCAGCCAGCCCGACACCGGCGAGCAGGCGCTCGAAATCGTGGATACGCTGGTGC
>SXRM01000146.1 GCA_005792545.1 Pseudomonadota bacterium
CGGCCGTGGGGGCGGCTGCGCCTCGGAGGGGATCGCCCTTGGCTGGGCGTTGGGGACGCGGTCAACCGGCTGCTCGGCGATCGGCTGGCTGGTCCAGGCGCTGGCTTCTTCCTGGCGGGGGCCGCGGTAGTAGCTTTGCGCCTTGCCGTCGTGTCCGGCGATGTTGGCCGCGTGCTGGATGACCACCGACTGGTTGTAGGCCTGGGCTACCTGGCTGGACGCAATCACGCTGTGCTGGACCGGTCGATCGACCCACGACTCTTGCCGCACAAAGATCCAGTACGAGTAGTGGATGTCGACATGCACGCCCATCGCGTAGTCCGGACCCATCGGCGCCCAGCCGACGCAGCCGCCACCGTGGCGCCAGACCACCCACGCCGGTGCCCAGGTGTAGCCCGGCACCCACACCCAGCCGTGGCCGGTGACCCAGCCCCAACGGCCGTAGTGGTAGGTTGCGCCCCACGATTCTTCGCTGTGCCAGGCCCAGCCGTACGCGGTATAGACCCAGCGGCCATGGAAGTACGGGCGCCAGCCAGTCGTGCGGTTGGCGTAGGGCACCCACACCCGGCCGTATTGCGGCGTGTTGACCCACGATCCGTAGCCGGTCAGGTCGGCAAAGTACGGATCGGGCTGGGCAGTCGAGGCGTAACCGCCGCCATAGGCTGCCGGACCGGCCGCGCCGTAGGCCCCATAGCCGTAGTAGCGCTCGTCGCGCTCGCGCACGTACACCGGGCCGCACGCGCTCGCCAAGGCAAGGCTGCACAGCGCCGCAGCACCGGTGAAGTGTCGGCCGATTCGGGCGCTGCGAGTAGCAGCGGGGCGGTTCGGGTTACTGGTCATGGCAGAACTCCAGGGCAATTGTCCGCGGCGGGGCGGCGTTGCGAGCAGGCCGCGCATTGGCAGCCCGTGTAACAACGAGCGCAGTTTGACCCCGATTCAACGCGCTCGCAACCAACGCCTTTGCCGGGCACCTGACTAGTTTTCAACCGGTTGGAACAGGTGCTTTGCGGTTTACGCCAAGGTTTGCGACCCTGCCGCCCCCTCGGCGCGCGGCCCCCTGCACCGTCGGACCCAACCCAGCATGGCCTACATCATCACGCGCTTGTGCATCGATTGCCTCGACCGCGGCTGCGTCGAGGTGTGCCCGGTCAACTGCATCTACCAGCAGAACGGCCCGGCGACCGCCGATCGGCCCAACATGCTGTACATCCACCCGACCGAGTGCATCAGCTGCAGCGCCTGCGAGCCAGAGTGCCCGTGGAAGGCGATCTACGAAGACCGCGAGCTGCCCGCCGTGTTCTCCGAGGACACCGCGGTCAACGCCCAGTGTGAACAGCAGCCCGCAGCGTTCGTCGTGGCCCAAGTCCAGCGCGACGCCGAAGGCCGGTTGCTGCCCAAGCGGCGGCCCACCACCGAGGAAGTGTCGGCCAACCGCGCCAAGTGGGGCGCGCCGTGACGGGTCGCGCCTCGCTCGCCGCGTTGCTGTGGGCGTTGGCTGGCTGTGGTGGTGCTACCACTGCTGGCCAGCCCGATCGCACGCCGCTGGAGCAGGCGGTGCACTTGCGCGATCAGGGCCGCTTTGACGACGCCGAGCGAGATCTGAAGACCCTCGCCGAGGCGGGCGACAACCGAGCCCAGCTCGAGCTCGCTGAGACGCTGATGCTGCGCGGCCGTCACGCCAAGGCTGCGGAATTGTTAAAGGAACGCTACAAAATCGCGCCAGACGACCCGGACCTTGTCGGCGCCATGGCACGGGCGCTCGACGGCGCCGGCCAGGCCGACGAAGCCGCGACCGCCTACGCGCGGCGCTTGCAGTTGGTTGCGCGCGACGTGACGGCAGCCGTTCGACTGACGGAAATCCTGGTCGGTCGCGGCGATCTGGTGCAGGCGTGCATGGTCGCCGAAGCCGGCTTGCGCGCGCAGCCCGATCACGCGGGGTTGCATAGTGCCCTGTCGCGGGCGTTGCTCGGTCGCGGCCGGGTTCCGCAGGCGCTGGAGCACGCCAAGCTCGCCACCAACTACGCTGCGGACGACGCCTCGGTGTGGTTGCAATTGGCCCAGGTCCACCTGCTCATCGGTGAGCTGGAATCCGCAAAAACGGCACTGGAGCGCTGCATCAAGCTCGATCCGCAAAACGTCGATGCGCTTCGCGACCTGGGCATCGTGCTGCTCGAGCTTGGCGACGCCAAGGCGGCGGTCGCGCAGCTTAAGCGGGCCACCCAGATCGCGCCCGACAGCGCGGCAGCCTGGACGGCGCTCGGCGTCGCGCGCCACCGCGCTGGCGATCTGGTGGGGGCCATGGCGTCGCTCGAAAACGCCAGCCGCTTGCAGCCGCACGCGCCGCAGATCCACGCCAACCTGGCTGAAGTGGCCTTGGACGACGGCTACCCGCGGCGGGCCGTCACCGAGGCGCGCAAAGCCCGAGACCGCTTGGGTTCGACCGCCGGCGCCGACCTGCGCAAGCGGATCGAGCGCCTGCACGCGCGTGCGGTAGTCGTCGCCCTGCTGGCCGATGCGCTGTGTCGCGGCGACAAGGACGGCGCAGGCCTGCAACAGGCCGCAGAGCACGAGTTGCACGACGCCGGCCTTGACGCCTGGCTGCCTGAAATCCCCAAGCTCGGCGCCGAGTGTGGTCACCATGTCCAAGTCGCCCGTCAGCGCTGCGCCACGTCTGGGACCGCGCCCGCCGCCGCGCCGCCCGCTTCACACGCACCTTCCCCGCCGGCTTCGCCCTAGCCAACCGCCCGCCTAGGGCCAGGAACCGAACGCATGACCCCAGTTGCAACGCCTGCCGCAGACGCCGCAGCCCTGTGCCGCCAGATCGTCGCCGCGGTCGAGACCGTGTTCGTCGGCAAGCGCGCGGTGGTCGAACAAGTCATGGTAGCAGTGCTGGCGCGCGGACACGTTCTGTTCGAGGACGTGCCTGGCGTCGGCAAGACCACGCTTGCGCGCACGTTTGCCCAGGCGCTGGGGCTGACCCACAACCGTATCCAGTTCGCGAGCGATTTGCTGCCTGCGGACATTGTTGGCGTCGGCATCTACGATCCGGATACGCGGCAGTTCGAATTCAAGCCCGGTCCGGTGTTCTGCCACGTGCTGCTCGCCGACGAGATCAATCGGACCACGCCGCGCACGCAGTCGGCGCTGCTCGAAGCCATGGCCGAGGCCAGAGTGACCGTCGACGGCCACACCCACTTGTTGCCGCAGCCGCATGTGGTGCTGGCGACGCAGAACCCGCGAGAATTTCACGGCACCTTTCCGCTGCCGGAGTCGCAGCTCGCTCGCGTCTTGTTGCGGGTGTCGGTCGGCTACTTGCAGCCCGATGCCGAAATGTCGCTCATCGCCAATGCCAGCGCCGCCGAGCAAAGTGTCCAACCCGTGGTCGATGGCGCCCAGGTGCAGGGACTGATTGCTGCGGCCGCCGCAGTGCACGTCGCGCCCGAAGTGCTGGCCTACCTGCATGCGCTGGTGCAGGCGACCCGCCATCACCGCGGCTTGGAACTGGGACTGTCCACGCGTGCGGCAATCGGGCTGTACCGTGCAGTGCAGGCGCGGGCACTGGTCGCTGGTCGCGCGTTCGCCACGCCCGACGACGTGCAGGCGCTGTTCGTGCCGGTCGCCAACCACCGGGTGGTGTTGTCCGGCCCGGGCGGCACTGCCGGCGAACGCACGGCGGTCGAAGCAGTTCTGCACCAGGTGCTGGAATCCGTCGCGGCTCCAGCTTGATTGGCGCCCAAGGAGCGCAGAATGGAAGACAAAATTCGCGATATCTTGCTGGAACTCGGCGAGGACCCTGACCGCGAAGGCTTGGTCAAGACGCCGCGGCGGGTGGCCCAGGCGTGGCGCGACATGACCGCCGGCTACGCTGAAGATCCGCTGGCGATCATCCGGTCGGCGCTGTTTGACGTGCAGAACGAGGAAATCGTCCTGGTCCGCGACATCGACTTCGCCAGCATGTGCGAGCACCACATGCTGCCGTTTCAGGGCAAGGCCCACGTGGCGTACCTGCCGCGCGGTCGCGTGGTCGGTTTGTCCAAGCTGGCGCGCGTCGTCGACGTTTACGCCCGCCGGCTGCAGGTGCAAGAGCGCATGACGACCCAGGTCGCGCAAGCGCTGCAAGAGGGACTGAACCCCGCAGGCGTGGCGGTGGTCATCGAGGCGACCCACATGTGCATGGTGATGCGTGGGGTCAAGAAGCCCAACGCCATGACAGTGACCAGCGCAATGTTCGGCGCGTTTCGCGAGGATCCGGCGACGCGGGCCGAGCTGATGAAGCTCATCGCGGCCGGCCATCGCTGACCGTCAACGCGACTAGGCCGGTGGCGAGACCTTCTGGAACTCGCCCGTCGACGACATGGCCTTGAGGCGCCGGGTCAGCTTCTCGGCTTCTTTGTTATCGCCAATTTCCTTATACAAATCAGTAGCTTCTTCCAGCAACGCCGCCGGGGCACGGTCGCTGGTCAGCACACCGGCTTCGAGCAGGTCGGCCAGTACCACCATGCAGTCGGCGCGCTCGACCGTCGCCGAGTCCTGCGGCACCAACTGGAACGCCTCTTCCATCCGCAAATGCGCCTGGCGCGGATCGCCGCCCGCCGCCGACGCCCGGGCTGCCAGCAGCAGCGCGCGGATGTGCAAGCCGACGTTCTGGGCCAGCTGCGCCTGGCGCGCAGCCTCTTCGGCAAACGCTAGCGCGCGCGTGTAGATGCCGTTGGCCATCTGGATTTCGCCGCGTTCGCGCAGCGCGTCGGAGAGACCCGTGAGGCTCGGTAGCGCCGCATAGGCGCGGCAGCTTTTGGCGAGCGCCGCGTCGGCTTCGTCCATCGCACCACGGGCGTGCAAGACGTTGGCCAGCAGCACCGATACCTCGGCTGCCAGCAACTGCCGATCAATACGGCCGAGCGCATTGAGCGCCTCGCCCAGCTGCGCTTCGGCGTCGTCCAGTTCACCGACCTCGCGCAGCGCTAGCGCCAGACTGCGCAGGGCCTCCACTTCGAGAATCAGGTTGCGCGCGTCGCGGGCCGCGGCCAGGGCCTTGCGCGCGGCAGTGACCGATTTCTCGCCGTCGTTGAGCAGCCGATAGCCCTCGCTGATGCACAGCGACAGTTCGGCGCCCAGCACAGGGTTGTGCAGCACGGCCAGGGCTTGGGTGCCCTCGACCCATGCCTCGAGCGCGGCCTTGAACTTGCCTTCGGCTTTGAGGCACTTGCCGAGCGCCAGCCGCAAGATCGGCGTGTGGTCCACCGCGCGCGACTGGGCCGGTCGACCCAGGATGAGGCCCAGCTGGGTATCCAGTGGCGAAGTCGCTTGCGCTCCCCGGCCGCACGCCACCTCGGCCGTCGCCCACGCCGCCAACAGCGGCACGCCAAATCGGTACCAGTCCTCGTCGCGCAGCCCGTTGCCCAGCGCGCGCAAGGCTTCGATGCCTTCGCGGGCCCGCTCACTGCCCAATTCGTGGTCGCCGCGCTCGGACAAACACCGCGACAGGCCAATCGCCGTCTCGGCCAGGTTGAGCGCCGCCTCCTGCGCCCGGCCCTGCTCTTGCAGCGCCAAGGCGTGGGTGCGCGAGCGCTCAAACTCGACGATCGCCTCGGGCAGGCCACCCAGTTGCCGCGACAGTTCCGCAAACTGGCGGCTGTGGGTCGCAGCCATCGCCAGGCCGCCCGCGTTGGACTCCAGTTCGGCCATGCGGCCGGCCCACACGTCGGGCCGCGACACCGCCTGCGCCAGCACCCAGCTCAGCGCCCGCGGAATGTCCAGTTGCTCGGCGTCGATCTCGGCGCGGATCGCCTCTGGAAAATCGCCGAGCGCGTACTCGACCTGACTGCTCAGGCGACTGGCCGGCATCGGCCGCAACGCACCCGCGGCCACAAGGCGTGCGACTGCACCACCGACTGGTGTTCCGGTCGCCGCTTCCAGCAGATCAGGCCACAGCGGCGAGCCCATTCGCACCGCCGCCGCCAGCACGCGGCGCGCCGAGCCGTCGAGCAGGCGATCGAGCGCTGCCGGATCGCGCGCCGGCACCCGCGACACCGAACCCGCGGTCAGCAGCCCCGAAAAGCTCGCCGGCACTTCGTCGGTGCGCGCCACCCAGCCGCCGACCACCACTGCGGGAATGTTGCCCAGCTGGCGAATCAGGCGCCGCACGAAGCTCTGCTCGGTGTCGCTCAGGTGATCGACGCGCTCGAACACCAGCACCAGCGTGCTGCGGCCGGCAATACCGCGCAGCGCGTCGGCCAGGGCCGCACCACCGGCCATACGCGCCACTTCGGGCACCGCGCGCGCGTGGCCCAAGTGCGGCGAATCCGGGAACTCCACCCGCAAGAACAGGCCGATGAGGTGCGCCACCTGGCTGGCGCGGTCCGGCCGGTCGGGCATCATGCCCTGCACCCAGCTCAGCAGCTTGCGGCGGGCCAGGCTCGGCGGGTCGTCGTCGAAAAGGCCGGCGCGGATGCGCACCTCTTCAAACATCGTCGCCAGCGGCAGGCGATTGCCGGGCGGCGGAATGCGCACGCGCACCACCACCGGCGAGTCGGCTCGCGTCTGCGCCTCGCTGACGAACGCATCCAGGGCCTCGTACAGCATCGCTCGGCTGCGCGCGCACACGCCGGCCAGTTCCATGCGCACGCGGTCTTTGGCGCGGTCCATGCGCTCGCCCAACAGATCGAGCGTCGGGCCGAGCGCCGAGTCCTGCCTGCGGATCGACTTGGGGATGTTGGCGTGCTGCGGACGGCTGGAGCGCGACTCGGCGCTAATGCCTTCGAGCTTTTCCAGCTCTTCGACGAAGCCGCGGGCGTCTTTGGGGCGGTCGCCCGGACCCTTGGCCAGCACCTTGCGAAAGAAGGCATCGACTTGCGGCGGGAACACCAGGTCCGTGCGCCGGGTATTGACGCTAACCGGCGCCTGCAGCTGGTGGGCGCGCAAGAAGTCTTGCGGCGACTCGCCATCGACCGGCAAAAAGCCCGTGGCCATCTCGTACAAGATGACGGCAAGCGAGTACAAGTCGCTGGCCGGCCCCACTTCCTGCCCGGCGGCCTGCTCGGGACTCATGTAGGCGGGCGTGCCCACCACCAGTCGCGCCTGCGTCAGCCGCGGGCTCTGACCGTCGCCCTGGGCCGCGATGTGCTTGGCCAGGCCGAGGTCCACGACTTTGACGTAGTCGTCGACCGAGCCCAGGCGGGTCAGCAGGATGTTGTCGGGCTTCAGATCGCGGTGGATGATGCCGAGCTTGTGCGCTTCCATCAGCGCTTCGCAGACACGCTGGGCAATGCGCGCCGCGCGCGGCAGCTTGAGCCAGCGCTCGCGGTCGAGCAGGTCGCCCAGCGACTCGCCCTCGATGTACTCCATCGCGATGTAGGTGCGGCCGGTCTCGGTGGCGCCGATGTTGAAGACCGTGGCCACAAACGGCGAGCGGATGCGCGCCAGGATCTTGGCTTCCTGCAAGAAGCGTTCGTCGGCCTGCAGTTGCTTGGCCAGGTCCGAACGCAGGACCTTGAGCGCGACGGGTCGGCCCAAGCGCGTGTCTTCAGCCTCGTAGACCGAGCCCATGCCGCCGCGGCCAATCAGGCGCACGACGCGATACATGTTGTCGACAAGTGAGCTGGGCGGCAACTCGTCGGCGTCTGGCTTGAAGAAGTGTTGTGCTGCCATGCGCGCGCGCAGGATATGCCTGCGTCCCCAAGGCAACCGTAGCGCAAGCGCGGCAGAGCATCAAGCGCGGCGCACGACCGCATTTGCCAGGCCGGCCCGGGCGCGTGGTAGCCTTGCCACCGCGGCAACGGGGGGCAGCCATGGTCGACAACACCCAGGGATCGGAAATGCAGGTGCGCAGCCAGGTGTACACCGCGCTTGTCGCAACGTTCGTCACCTGTCTGCTCGTCGCCGACATCACCGGGTCCAAGTTCTTCCGGCTGGCATTGTTCAAGGTCGGCGACTATGAATTCGTGTCGCACTCTGTGGGCATGCTGTCGTTTCCGGTGACGTTTTTGCTGACCGACCTCGTCAACGAGTACTTCGGCGCGCGTGCAGCCCGCCGCGCCACCTACGTTGGCCTGGGCTGCGCGCTACTGGCGTTCGGGCTGATCTGGGTCGGCCGACACCTGCCCGTGGCGCCGTTCAGTCCCGTGCCCCAGGACGCATTTGAGACCGTGTTCGCGATGTCCAACCGCCTGTATGTGGCGTCGCTGACCGCGTACCTCGTTGGGCAATTGTGCGACATCTGGCTGTTTGGCGTACTCAAGCGCGCGACCGGCGGTCGGCTGGTGTGGCTGCGCGCGACCGGATCGACGACGGTGTCGCAGATGCTCGATTCGCTGCTGGTCACCTTCATTCTTTTTCAAGGTGTCGCCGGGCCCGATGGCCAGCCGATGCCGACGGGCCAGATCGCGGCCATGGCCGCCACCGGCTACATCCTCAAGTTCGTGCTCGCGCTGCTGCTGACGCCGCTGGTGTATCTGGGACGGTGGGGCATTCGCAGCCGCTTCGGGTTGGAACCGATGCCGGCCGAGGCGCGCGGGTGACGCAGCCTCTGCCGTGGCCCGAACTGGCGCGACAGGCGGCGACCTTGGACGGCCCAGCGCTGCGGTTGCAGGCCCGGGCGCTGCTGGAAAGTGGGCAGGAAGTGCCGGCGCGGGCGCTGCCCTGGCTGCGGGCGGCAAGTGCCGACTGGGCTGGCGCTGTGCAGGCGGCGCGCGACGGTGGCGACCTCGATGCCGCCGCCCAACTGGCGAGCTTGGCTGGCTGGGACGGCGTCGCACTGGATTGCTGGCGTGCCTGGGCAGCGGCCGACCCCGCGGATCCGCGGCCGCGACGGGCGCAGCTGGACTTGTGGGCGCGGCGCCGGGCAGCGC
>SXRM01000147.1 GCA_005792545.1 Pseudomonadota bacterium
ATTTAATATCAACGCCATCTCTCAGCAACCCGACGACCCTCTGCCGCACCTGCTCTCCCAGAACCATGACCGCCTCCTCGCCCAGACGGGGTTCTCGCACGGATTGGTTGCTGGTCAAGTTTTTGCATACACCCTTTTAGTGTGAATCCTCCCAATACCGTCAAGTACAAGGCGCCGGCCGTCGAAACGCCTGAGCAGCTTGCCGCCTTGCAAGCTCTGGTCGGGCGGTTCGTGCGCGACAGCGCTTTTGCAACAAGGCTTTGTGAAGCAATTGACAGTGGCAACGCCGAGCGGGTCTTGCTGTTACTGATGCGTAATGGTTACGGCAGCATCCACGACGACGTGCTCGTGTACTTCGCGCATTTGCATGCGGCCAACAATGGCCCGCTGCCCGGCGGCACCGCAGGGCTCGAGAAGCGCCTTCGCACAGACACCATCGCCGTCACCGCCGATCCAACCGCCAATCCCGCCGGCCTGTACTGACCCGGTCAACGGACATTACCCGCTCCGCCCGCTCACTGCCGACCGGTTCGGAACTCGAGGTACCATGGCAAACGCCCCCAAACCACCGCGCAAAGCCAACGCCGCCACCCGCAGGGCCACCCTGCAAGCCCTGGTCGGCCGCTTCGTCCAAGACCCTGCCTTCGCGGCCGAGCTGGTTGCCGCGGCCACCAGCCGCAAGGACCTGGACAAGTTCCTGTTCCAGAGCGGCTTTGGCGACATCGATGCCGGCGTCAAGACGTACCTGACCGGCGGCCGCTCGCTCGAAGAGATCCGCGGCGACGTGGCTTCGCACGTCAAGAACCCGCAGCCCGTCCTCAAGCTGTACTGAGACGCGAATTGCGTGGCCACCAGCCCACCGCATGAGTTGACGACGGCCGCAGAGGCCGCCGCACAGTACGAGCGTGCTTGCGACCTCGCGCTATGGCGGGGCGAAGTTGGCATCAACCGGGTCCGGCTGACCATGGTGGTGCTGGGCGCGGTGGTGCTGCTGGCGTCCGGCTCGAGCAACACGCCGAGCGCCAATCTGGTGCTGTGGGCCCAGGACCTGCTGTGGGCCGCCTGGGCGGCCATCGTCTACGTCGTGCTCCGCCGCAACCCAGAGCGCAGCCCGCGCTGGCTTGCGCCTGCCAGCATTGCGGTCGATCAGGTGGTCCTTGCTGCGACCTACGTGGCTGCGAGCCGCAATGTCGGCGGCGTAGTCGAGTACTGGCAGGGCGGCGTCCTGGAGTTGTTCGCGGTTAGCAACATCTTGACCGGCTTGCGGTTGTCGCCCTGGTTGTGCGTATTGGGCGGTGGGGCTTCGGCGCTCATCAACGCGGCGCTCCTGGCCTGGTCCGTGCAGACTGGCGCGGTCGTGACGAGCGCAGTCTCAAGCTACGGATCCGGCAGCCTGCACGTGCCCGACGTGGTGCTGTCGATCTTTGTCGCAAGCTTGCCCGGTTTTGGCATGGCGTTGGTGGCCCGGGTCAGCCGCAGCCTGGTCCTGCGGGCAGAGATGGAAACCGCCGCGCGCGCGGCCGACCGTCAGGAATATCAGCGTCTAGCCAAGTACCTGCCGCGCCAGGTCGTCGAAGTGATGATGCGTGACCCGGCCCGCCGCCAGTTGGGCGGCCAGCGCCGCACCGCCACGATTGTCTTTGTCGATCTGCGCAATTTTACGGCGATGTCTGAGCGCCTGCAGCCGGAACAAACGGTCGCGGTGCTCAACCAGTTCTTTGCCGCGATGGTCGAGCGGCTGTTTGCCTATGAAGGGACGCTCGACAAGTTCTTGGGCGACGGCTTCATGGCGGTGTTCGGCGCGCCGATGGAAGTCGACCGGGCACCGACTCGCGCAGTTGTGGCAGCCATCGACATGGTGCTGGCGATGCGCCAATTGTCCGATGCCGTCGCGCAGGCTGGCACGCCTTTGGCCATTGGCGTCGGCATCGCCACCGGCGAAGTGCTGTCGGGCACCATCGGCTCGCCCGATCGCATGGAGTTCACTTGCATTGGCCCGCCGGTCAATCTGGCGTCACGGCTGGAAGGGCTGAACAAGCGGCTCGGCACCCACATTCTGCTCGACGCCGAGACCGCGCGCCGGCTGGATCCAGCCATCGTGACCACCGACAAGGGGGCAGTGCCAGTCCGTGGCCTGACGGGTGAAACCCATGTGGCTGGCGTCGACGTCGACGCCCAAAGGCCAGCAGACCTGGAGCACTTGCGCCTGAGCCTGTACGGCGGCGGTGAGCGCGGGTGACCAAGACAGCGGACGTAACCGCGCTGCGAGCGTCGCGCACGCATTGCGTGCAGGCCTTGTACGACACCTGGTCGCCGGTGTTCGTGCAGTGCGCCGGCACCACGCATCAGACCGTGCTGCTGCCGGTCGGGGTGACGCCCCAGGCAACCAACTTAGAGATGGTCCGCCGCGCCGGATTTGGCGGAGCGCAGCGGTTACTTGATGCCGGTTGCGGCGTGTGCGGACCGGCATGCGACGCTGCCAACGCCGTACCCGGGCTGCGCGTGGACGCTGTCACGTTGTCGCCAGTGCAAGCTGAACTGGCGAAGCAGGTGATCGAGCGCCAGCGCCTGACAGACCGGGTTTGCGTTCATGTCGCCGACTACCATCAACTGCCGTTCGCGGACCAGACCTTTGACGCGCTGTGGCTGCTGGAGAGCGCGTGCTATTCGCCTCGGCCGGCGCAGCTGCTGGGCGAGCTGGCCCGCGTCGCGGCGGTCGGAGCGACGCTGTACATCAAAGACCTGTTTTTGGCCGGCGGTGATTTTGGCCCGCAGGCCGTGCGTGACTTGCAGCGCTTGCGCCACTTGTGGGCACTGCCGCGGTTGTGGCCGCTGGCGCGCTGGATCCGCTGGGTCGAACGCGCGGGGTGGCAGGTGTGCGACGCCAGCGTGTTGCAGGGAGCCAACACGGATTGGTACACGGGCGCCATGATCGAATTTGGCGCCAACGGCTTGCAGTGGAACGACTTTGGCCGGCAATTCGCGGTCCACACACCCGCTGCGCCGATTGAGTGGTGCCAACTGGTGGCGCGACGTTCCGGGCCGGCCCGACGCGCCGGCCGTTGACTCCGCGCCATGGTGGGGCGATGACCGGGCGCGCTGCACTGGTCTGCGCGTCACGGTTCGGAACTTCTGGGAAAAAGCGCTACATCGCAAACGGGTCGCCGCCCGCTTTCGCTTGCGCCTGCACCAGCGGCCGGTGCCGCCAGATTTCGACCGTGCGCGCCAACTGAAAGCGCAGCGTCGGCGCCATGAAGCCGGCCTCGACTGCGCGCGTGGTGGCGTTGCGCAGGTCGTCGAGCCGCCAGTGCAAGTTGCGCGACACCGTCTCGAGCTCGCCGGACAGTGTCGAGTGCGTCCAGGTCGGCCAGCCGCTGCCGACGGCCGTCAGCACGCTCGACTCCTTGAAGCGCTTAAGCGGGTGGCTGTTCCAACTGCGCGCCACACCGGCCATCATTTGCACGCTCGGCAACGAGACGACGGGCACGCGGCGAGCGCGCAATTGCACCAGCGTGTCTTCGCGCAGCAGCCCAGCGGCCCCGCCAACGATGCGCTGGGCCCCCATCTCCAGCGCGGCGTCCACCCGCGCCGGATCTTTGCGATCGCCCGCGACGACGACGACGCGCAGGTCGTTCTTGCGGGCAAGCTCGACCGCAGCCGCCACGCGCGACAGGCTGCCGGCCTTGGGGTCGTCGGCGACAACGATACCGACCAGCCGCTGCGGCCGATCCGCCAGCAGGCCACGGACCAGCGACTCGCACGCAGCGCTATCGGCGTGAGCGGGCAGTTCAACCAGCAACACCCACGACAAGAACACGTCGTCGCGTTCGGAGACAGACGTCTCGCAACCCGCATCGATCGCGTTGACGACGTCGAGCGGATTCATGTCGCCGGTCGCAAGGGTCTGGGCGTCGACGACCAGTTCGACGTGGACAACCACCTCGGCAATCAGCCGCCGCGCCAGCGTCAGCGCCGCCTCGGTCAGGTCATCGGGGCCACGCAACAGGCCATTGAGCCAGGCTTTGCGCTCTGGCAGCTGGTCGAGCGCGGTAATGGCCAGCGAAGCAGCGAGTTCAGGACCGCCCACCGGCTCGCCGCCGGCGCGCACCTGCCACGCGGCCAGCAGCGACGGGTCGATGGCGCCGTCAAAGCAGCAGTGCAGGTCAACTTTGGCGAGGGTATCCAGGCTCATGGCTTCTCCGCGCTGGCAGCGCTGGACCGATTTCGGCGGTCTGGGCGGCTGCTAGTCTTCGTGGTAGTCGGCGCGAATGCGCTGGATGTCGGGCAGTTGCTCACAGAACAGCGTGATCAGCTGCGGGTCGAAATGGCGGCCGGAGCCGGCGTGCAGTTCGTCGATCGCCGCTTGCAGCGGCCATGCCGCCTTGTACGGGCGCACCGAAGTCAGCGCGTCGAACACGTCGGCAACGGCCACGATGCGGCCTGACAGCGGAATGTCCTGGCCGCGCAAGCCCCGCGGGTAGCCCGATCCGTCCCATTTCTCGTGGTGAGTCCACGCGATGGCCTGCGCCATCTGGATGAGCGGCGACCGCGAACCGCTCAGCAGGTCTGCGCCGATTTCGGCGTGGGTCTTCATGATTTCCCACTCGTCGGGCGTCAACTTGCCGGGTTTGCACAGGATACGATCGGGAATGCCGATCGTGCCCACGTCGTGCATCGGCGCGGCCCGTAGCAGCACCTCTTGCTCGCTGTCGGTCAGACCCGCGGCTCGGGCCAGCACGTGGCAATACAAGCTCATGCGGATGATGTGGTTGCCGGTCTCGTTGTCCTTGTACTCCGCGGCGTGGCCCAGGCGGTGGATGATCTCCATCTGCGTTGCACGCAGCTCGAGGGTGCGTTCAGCGACCGTCTGCTCAAGCGTCGCCGCGTGTGCTACGGTTTGGCGGAAAAGCAGGCGCATTTCCAACAGGTTGCGGATGCGGGCCCGGACTTCGACGCGGTCGAACGGCTTGAGCAGGAAATCGCGCGCCCCGGCGTCGAGCGCCCGGTAGCGGACTGCAGTGTCCACCTCAGCGGTCAGAACCAGGACTGGCGCGAAGTGGTCGGGGTCGGCCTGCTTGATTTGGTCGATGACGCCAAAACCGTCGACGTGCGGCATCTGCAAGTCGAGCAGCACGATGTCGGGGCGCAGCCGCAGGTACATCTCCAACGCCTGCCGCGAATCGGTGGTGCTGTGGATGTTGGTGTACCCGGCGCCGCGCAGGACCATTTGCAACAGCTGGATGTTGCTCGCCTGATCGTCGACGATGAGCAGCGTTGCGTTGCTGATGTCGGTTTGCAGACCCACGATGGACCCTACCCGCCCTGCGCGGGGCGACCATGGTGGCCGGGAACTTTGGATTGCGCAAGCCAGTCGTCGCCGGGCATGGTTGCGATCGCGCGCTGTTGGAAATAGATAACAATTACAATGGCCTGAACAAAGGGTGGGTGCATGTTTACGGGTCGAAGCAGGTGCCCAGGTCCAGTGTTTGGCGCTCCGAGCCGCCGAGCCGCAGCGTCGCGTGGGTCGTTAGAGGACCAGTGCCGCTGTCAAACACGCACGACACGTGGAGTTCCGCGGGCACGGTTCGAGCCGTGTGAGGCACGTGCACTGCGATCGGGCCAGCCGCCTCGGGCGCGGCACCCCGAAAAAAGTGAAGGGCGCCGCGCTGGTCGTCGCTGTTGGCAGCCGTGGACAGCCGCCACCGCAGCTCGACCAGGCGCGCGCGGTCGGTCTGGGTCAGCAGCACCGTGGCATGTACGGGCAGGGGGCGCCGCGACCAGGTGTGGTACGCAAAGCCGAATGCGCTGGCCAGCGCCAGCCAGCCCAGCAACGGTCGCGCCTTCTGCCAGAACTCAGTGCCGGTCATGGCTCCGCCTCCAGAGTCTGCCAGGCCGCATGTTCGGCGTGGCGCCAGCTTTCCGCTTGTTCAGCAGCAGATAGGCGACCAGCGCGCAGATGGCACACGCGCGCGTCGAGCAGCGCCGGCAGGCCGGCGTCGTGGGTCACGACCAGCAGGCCGACGCCATCTCGTCGGGACAGTTGGAGCAGGAGCGCGGCA
>SXRM01000148.1 GCA_005792545.1 Pseudomonadota bacterium
CCAAAGTATACCCGGTGGCTAACTGTCCGTATGTTGCTCCCCTCTGTTCGATTTTAGCTGATTGCGCTTCAGCGGCCTCTTTAGAACCGGGGATACCTAATTTCTCGCCAGCCTTTTCAGCAAAGTAAACAAAACGCTGTGTAGGATCAAATAGAGCGCTGCGGCGGTGACCTGCGCGATCATGAAGCCCGAATTGAGCCCGCTTTGCCTGGCCAGGAATGGCGGCAGCCCGGAGTTGAGCATCGGATTGACCAGCTGCTCGATCCGCCGCTCAGACATTGAAGCCAAGCTGACCAGCGCCAACCGCGCCGCGTCGCAGGCGATCGACACCGGCTGGCCGTGAAAATTGCCGCCGGACAGGATGGCCGTGTGGGCGTGATCGGCAGTGCCGCACGGGAAAATCAGTGGGTTGTCAGTGACCGCGTTGACTTCGACCTCGAGCGTTCGGCGCAGGAAGTCCAAGGCGTCGCGCACTGCACCGTGGACCTGCGGCATGCAGCGGATGCTGTAGGGATCTTGGACCTTGTGGTCGGCAGGACCGGCGTGGCTGGCGATGAGCGGGCTGCCGGCGGTCAACGCCCGCAGGTTGCTCGCGCTGGCATGCGCACCCGGATACGGCCGCAGCTGCACGATTCGCGCGTCAAAGGCTTTGTCGGTGGCCAATTGCGCCTCGACGGTCATTGCGCCGCAAAGGTCAGCATGCCGGCAGCACGCGTCGGCGCCGTCCAGCGCCAGTAACGCGATCGCTGTCATCGCCTGGGTGCCATTGATGAGCGACAGGCCCTCCTTGGCCTGCAGCACCAGCGGCCGCAAACCTGCCCGCGCCAACGCCTCGCCGCCATCCAGAGACGCGCCGTCGAGCTCAGCCTGCCCCTCGCCGATGAGCACCAGCGCAAGGTGCGCCAAGGGCGCGAGGTCGCCCGACGCGCCGACCGAACCCTGCGCCGGAATGCGCGGATGGACCCGTCGATTGACCATTTCGCACAGAAGATCAATGACTTCTGGCCGAACGCCGCTATGACCTGCCGCCAGCACTTTGGCGCGCAGGACCATCATCGCCCGCACGACTTCGGTCGGCAGGTCGGCGCCTACGCCGCAGGCGTGCGATCGCACCAGGTTGGTCTGCAAGGCCGCCAGTTCGCCATCCGGGATGACGACCTCGGCCAGGGCGCCAAAGCCGGTGTTGATGCCGTAGCGGGCAATCGCGTGGTCGCGCACGAAGGCGTCCACCACGGCGCGGGCCGCCTGTACCCGCTGTCGGCCGGCGTCGCCGAGCGCGATCCCGGTGGCGCCACGCGCGACCGCGATTATCTCTTGCAAGGTTAACGGGTTCGATAGGTCCAGGGTGGTCACGGCCGCCTCCAACGAGCGCAGCAGTGTAGCCTGGATCAAGCGGTCGGACGATCGACCAGCAGCACGATCTTGCCGACGACCCGGCCCGACTGGCTCAAGTCGTGGGCTTCTTGGGCCTTTTCCAGCGGCAGGCGGTGCGCGATATGCACGACGACCTTGCCCTGAGCCACCGCCTGCGCCACCGGCGCGATGTGGGCGCCGTCGGGCGTTGCAAGGATGGCTTTGCTGCGAAACGGCGGCACCACCACTTGCACCATGTTCTCGGGCTTGTCGCCGGCGACCATGACGTGCGCGCCGCACCTGGCCAGTAGCTTTCGACAGTCCTTGGCCTTGTAGCTACCCACGCCATCGACGATGACGTCGTAGGGACCGTGCGCGGCGGCCATTTGCAAGGCGTCGCCCGCGGTGTAATCGAATACCTCGTCGGCGCCGAGATCGCGTACCAGCGCGACGTTTTTGGCCGAGCATACGCCGCCCACGAATTGCGCGCCCAGCACACGCTTGGCGATCTGCACCGCAAACTGGCCGACGCCGCCCGAAGCGCCGAGCACCAGCACCCGGCTGTGTGGGCCGACGGGTTGGTACTCCGTCAGCGCCATGTGCGCAGTGACGCCGGCCACCGGCAAGCACCCGGCGATCTCGAGCGAAACGCCGTCGGGCACTTTGCAGATCTGGTCAGGGAACACCACGACGGTGTCGGCGTAGCTGCCGCGCTGCGCCCGCGAGAAGTTGCAGCCGCCGACCACGCGGTCGCCTGGCGCAAATCCGCTGACTTGCGGCCCGATTGCGGCCACCACGCCCGCGAAGTCCACGCCAATCACCACCGGCGGCTTGGGGCCCTGGACCGCCGAAAGGGCGCGCGCCGCGACGCGCAATGGGCCAGCCGTGCGCATCTTCCAGTCCACCGGGTTGACGCCAATGGCGTGGACATCGACGACGACCTGGTTCTTGCCCGGCGGCGGCGTCGGCAGCTCGATGCGCGCCATCGGCTCGCCGGCCTTCCAGGAATTGCTGCCCATCACGATCACGGTTGACCCCCTGCGCTCTGCGCGAGCCAGCGCCCATGTACCCAGCCAGTTTGCCCGTGGCAGACCGCGACGCGACGCCACCGCCCGTGACTACCCAGGATTCGCAAACGGGTGCCGTCCGGCAACTGCGCGATCTGCCCCGCGCTTTCGTCGGGCGCGCGCCGCAAGGCGAGGTAGGGTGCCACGGGATCGGCACCGGTGCCAACGACGGTGCGATCATAACCGGCGCAGGGATCGCGCGGCGGCGCTGCCGCAGCCGGGGCCTGCGCTTTGGCAGCTGATTCAGGCGTAGCACTCGTCGTCGGCGAGCTCGCGGCAGGCTGAGGTGCGGGTGCCTCGGCGGGTGCAGCGCCCTGGGAAGCGGCGGGCTCGACGGGTGCCTGCGGTGGTGGTGCAAGCGGTGGGAGTGCGTTCGCTGCGTTTGCCTGCGCGCGGACCGGCGGGGGTGGCGTCTGCGGCGGCGCGGGCGGCGCAGTGCGCCCGAACACCAGCCACGCGGCAGCCGATCCCATGGCCGCGGCAAACGCCAATGTCAGCGGTCGCTGCCAGGCCGGCGTCACTTGCACCGCCTGCAGCTCGCGGGCGGTTGGCTGGTCGGCGGCGCGGTCGGTGAGGGCCATCACCGCAGTTGCCGTGCGCGCGTCGGGGTAGGTGTGGACCTCGTCCGCCGGGCCAAAGTCGTCCGCGGCGGCTTGCAGGACCCGGGTCGGCGCCCCGTCTTGCACCACCAGCTCGTCCGGCACCTGAGGCAGCGCCACTGCCGCGCGGTCCAGCTTGAGCTCGGTCAAGGTGTCGCTCAGGGGTCGGACGCGCACCCGCGGCGGCTCGGCAGGGGCTATCGAGCCTTGTGCGCTTGGTTGCAGGGCGTCGAGCGGCACAAAGCCGTCACTGTATTGGCGGGTGCGCCGATTGCGGCGACCGGTGTCGGTGTCGAGGTCGAGGTCGGGCGCAACGCCGGTCGGCTTTGCGGCCTGGGTAGGATCTTGCGGTGCCATGGTGGCCAACTACTGGGACGCTGTGGGCGCGGCCCCGCAGTCAATCTTGTCGGCGACGTAGGTTGCCAGCGCGATGTCGGTCGGCCACGCGCCCATCCGCAGGCCCGCTTTGCGCCACAGGTGGTCCACGAACGCCTTGGAGTCGGGCAGGTCTTCCCACACGGCCGGCAGGAACGTGGCGCCAAGCCCACCGGCGCGCACAACCAGGCCGTCGCGGCCGGGCACCAGCCGGACAAGCAGATCGGCAAGCGACGACGCCGGCATCGGTGTGTGCGCCGAGAGGATGCTAATCTCCGCGGTCAGAAGCGGCCACTCGTGCGACCGCAGCGGCTCGAACCGCGGGTCTTCAAAGGCTGCAGACTGCGCGTTGCGAGCGACCGACTCGCCCAAGGGATAGACCGGGTCCAGCGTGCCAATGCAGCCGCGCAACGCACCGTCGCGGTGCAGCGTCACAAAGGTCGCGGCTTGGGGACGTAACCAGTCGGCATGGAGCGCACCAAAGGGCGCGGCGCCGCGACCAAACCGTTGCCCCTGCAGCCCGGCGGCGAGCGCCTGCCAGACCAGATCGGCCAGCGCCGCCCGATGTGTGGGCGTCCAGACCCTGGGTTGAACAGGCTGCGGTGCCACTGCTACGCCCTACCAGAGCAGACAGCTTGCATAGCCGACCACCCGCTGTGGATCGCCTGCCGTGTCTGCCGAAGTGCGCACGTCCACGGCCTGGCAGCGCAGGCCCAGGTCCTTGGCGTGCGCCAGCAGGCCGGCGACCGGAAACGCGCCGCACGCGTGATCGGGATGCAGCGCCGTGGCGTCCAAGGCGACCAGGCTCGCCACCGTCGCGTCGTCGCGCGCACGGGCTACCGCCTGCGGGTGGAAGTGCGACAGGTCGGTCGAGACCACCACCAGCGTCTCTGGCCCTCCCCAGACCGCGGCCAACAACGCCGACACCCGACTGGCCGGCGTGTGCCCCACCAACACCGGCAGCAGGCAGAACTTGCCGAGCGCCCGCTGCAAGAACGGCACGTGGACTTCGAGGCTGTGCTCGCGTTCGTGCATGACATCCGAACAGGTGACGTCAGGCCAGGCCTTTAGCGCGTCCGCACACTGCACGTCGAGCGGAACCATGCCAAGCGGCGTCTGCCAAATGCTCGCTTCGGGCACTGCAAAGCCGTGGAGCGCAAACCGGTGCGACGGACCGACCAGCACCACGCGCGACACCTTGCCCTTGAGCGGCGCCAGCGCCGCGTAGGCCGATGCCGCGACTGCACCGCTGTACGCATAACCGGCGTGCGGCGCGATGATCGCTTTGGGCGGCGGCGATTGCACCAGCTTGCGGGCGGCCCAGCACCGGTCGAGCTCGGCGTTGAGCGCGTCGGCCTTCGCGGGATAGAAGGTGCCGGCCACTGCGGCCTTACGGATGCGGACCGTGCTGTCGCTGACCATCGGCTGACCGCGGGGCTGCGCTGCCCCATCCCATTGCATCATGTGCGCAACCCGGGCGCAGAGCAAGAATGCGGCCACGGTGCGCGCGGTTTCGTTGTGCCCCGGCGCCGCGCACTGCTAGCCTTGCCGCCCCGCGGCCGCGCCCGCGGCGAACGGTTGGCGATGCGAGTCTGGTGGATTGGTGTGGCGGGACTGGTGGTGTGCGCGACGCCCGCGGGCGCGCTTGCGGCGGCGTGCGACAACCCATCGCTGCCGCCAGGCCAGGAAAAGGCGGTGACTGCGCTGTGCGAGCCCGGCGATGCCGGCGCCGCGCTGGGCCTGGTGGCCGGCAATATCCGCATTCTGCACCAGCACATCGCCGCCGAGTGGACGACCTCAGGCGGCCAGCGGTGGGTGTACCTGCTCGGTCGCTCAGATGGCGCACACAAGGGACCGCGATCGGCATCGCTGCAGGCCCAGGTGATCGCGCCCTGCCAGGGCCATGGCGCGGTGGCTACCGAAGTCGGCCGGCAACTGGGCGATTTCGTGGACCTGGCCGCAACTGCCACGGCGGCGTGTCCGAAGGAACTGGCAATGGTGGACGCCGCGTGGTTCGCGGCGCTACAGGCACGCGAGGCAACGGTGCGCTGGCGCTGCGGCGCTGATCTTCCGGCTCAGGGGCGGATGCCGATGCCCACTGTGGGAGATCGCCTGCGCGAGGTGGACGCTGCGCTGCAGGTCGGCGACCGCGGCAAGGCCGAGGCCCTGCTGGACAAGCTCGCGACAACACCAGCGGACAACCTGGACCTCGCGGCGCGCCTGGACCTGGGCCTGGCGCTGCACCGGCGAGGCAGGCCCGATAAGGCGACGCCGTTGTTGCAGCAGGCGCTGGCGGGCTTTGCGGCGCCGTGGGGCCTGGCACTGCAAGCAACCGCGACCGAAGTCGACCCGCGAGTTCTGTTGCAGGCCGAGCGCGCGGCGGCTGCCCATGCGCTTCTGGGCCAGGTTGCCCAGGCAGAGTACGTGGTGCGGGCCTGCTGGCGGCGCTTTGGCGATGGCACCGCCCGTCCAGGCTGCACGGCGCTGGCGTTGGCCGATGCCCTGGAGTCGGCAGGCAAGCTCGACGCGGCGCAGGCATTGCTGGACGAACAACTGACGCGCTCGCCGCAACCGCCAGTCAGTTGGTACTCCGCGCGCATTGGCCTGGCCAGCCGCCGCGACGACGCCAGAAACGAGCTGCGGGTGGCTCAAGCCGCTGTGCAGGCTTGGCCCAAGGACCTGGCGATGCAAGACGCGCTGGCGGCGGCGTATTTTCGCAGCGGCCAGCACCTCAAGGCCGTGCGGGTGCTGGAAGGCGTCTATGCCAGCAATCCTCGCCACCGCGGCGTGCTGGGCAGGCTGTCTGGCGTGGTCAACGACTGGGGCCGGGTGGATCCGGCGATTCCCGGTCAGGTCAGCGGCTGGCAGACGCTGCGCGACGAGATGCAGCGCCGGGCGACCGCCGATGCCAACGACACGGTTGCCCACTTTCTGCACGGCGTCAGCCTGTTCTATGACGCCAAATTCGAAGACGCACTGCGGCAGATGCAGGCGGTCGAACCCAGGGTGCACAACGAGGGCCGCGTCTATATCTACCAGGCGATGGCGCACTTGTGGCTTGGCCACCCGGACCAGGCGCGTGCGCTGGCGGACAAGGCCATCGCCGCCAATCCCCAAGATCCCGACGTGTACTACTGCCAGTCGCAGGTGCTGCGCGCCACTGACAAGCCGGCGGCGGCGGCGGCGCTGGAGCGCTACATGGCCCTGGAAATGGCGGCGGGATCACTGCACTTTGCCAAGAAGACCAAGCGGGTCGAGCAGGAACTGGAACTATTGCGCAAGGGCGAACTGCCGCCGCTTTGGGACAAGCCCGGCCATTTTGACGACGAAGACGTTCAGCCACCGGCCGCTGCGACCGCCACCGCGGATCGCGCTCGACCGGTCGGTCCGAAAGTGGACCGCACCTGGATGTGGCTGCTGGTGGCCGCGGGAGCGCTGCTGTTCATCGGCGGCGGAACGTGGCTGACGCGCAAGCGGCGCTAAGCCGGACTCAGCCTGTGCGGCGACGTCAGCGACCTGCGGCCGGATCTGCGGCGGACTCCCAGGGCAGGTAGTAAGCGCGCTCGGCGGCAAAACGTTCTTGGGCGACGGCGTAGTCGCTCGGCCGGCCGATGTCGAGCCAGCGGCCATGCGCCCACGAAAAGGTACCCACCGGGTCGCCCTTCGCCAGCATCGCCAGCACCAGTTGATCAAAGCCAAAAGCAGTACCCGGCGCGAAGTACTGCAACACCTTGCGGTTCATGGCGTATACGCCCATCGACACCTCAAAGTCGTAGGTCGGCTTCTCGACAAAGCGGGTAACGTCGCCGTCGGGTCCCGTCTGCAGCACACCAAGATCGACCCGGACCTGCTTGGCGTAAGTCGCGACCGTCAGCGTCCGGCCGCTGCGCTGGTGGGCCGCGAACAGGGCGGCAAAGTCGATGTCGCTCAGCACATCGCCATTGAGCACCAAGAAGTTCTCGGGCAACTGCGCCTCGACCAGCCACAGCGGACCGACGGTGCCGAGCGGCGCCTCTTCTCGCTGATAGGTGATCTCCAGGCCGTAGCGGCCGCCATCGCCGAGCACCGCCTGGATGAGGTGGCCCAGATACCCCACCGACACGATGACGCGACCGACGCCGCGGTGGGCCAGCTGGCGCAGCAGAATCTCGGCGATCGACTCTTTGTCGATGGGCACCAAGGGCTTGGGAATCACGGCGGTCAGCGGCGCCAACCGCGACCCGAGGCCGCCGGCCAGCAGCACCGCCGTCAAGGTCGCTGGGGCACTGCTCATGGCTGCACCTCCGCGGCGCACAGTTGCAGGATCGCGCCCAGCTTGCGGCACACGTACGCCACGTCCGCTTCGGCCATGTCGGGATAGAGCGGCAAAGTCAGCAGCCGCGGCGCCACCGCGTCGGTCACGGGCAGCCGCTCGGCGCGCACGCGCTCTGAGTCCTTGTACATCGTAAAGGTGTGAATCGGCGGGTAATGCACCGACGTCTGCACGCCGGCCTCCTTCATGCCTTCTTGGACGCGCTGGCGATCGACGCCGGGCGGCAGCAGCACGGGCAGGATGTGCGGCGACGACCGGCCCTGCGGCAGGCGATCCGCAAACGGAACCTGCAGGCCTTGCAGGCGGCGGAGCAGCGGCAGGTACATCGCGACCACGTCGCCGCGCTTGCGGTTGTTCTCGGGTAGCCGCGACAGCTGACTGGTGCCCAGCGCGGCGCGCAGCTCGTCCATGCGGTAGTTGTTGCCCAGTTCGACCACGTCGTAGCTGTACGCATGACCACGGTGGCGATCGAGCGTGAGCGTCGTCATGCCGTGCGATCGCAGTAGCCGCAGCTTGTCGGCGATCTTGGGGTCGCGGGTGGTGACCATGCCGCCCTCGCCGGTCGTCATGTTTTTGTTGGAAAAGAACGAGAAACACCCGACCGCGCCAATCGTGCCAAGCGCGCGCGGTGGGCCATCGTCGACCAGGGCGTCGCACAGTGGAGCATGGGCTACGTCTTCGACGACGGCGATACCGCGGCGGCTGCACTCGGCGACCAGGCGCCGCAAGTCGGCGGGTTGACCGGCGTAGTGCACGGGCGCCACGGCCCGGGTGCGCGGCGTGATTTTTTCGAGCACGTCGTCCACGGACAGCGTCAGGTCATCGGGCGAAGTCACGTCGCACAGCACGACCGTGGCGCCGGTGTACAGCGCCGCGTTGGCGGTCGCGACAAAGGTCAGGCTGGGCACGATAACCTCGTCGCCAGGGCCGACGCCGAGCGCGTTGTAGGCCATGTGCAGCGCAACCGTGCAATTGGACACCGCAAAAGCAAACGGTGGCGCGACGGGATCGAGGGCGTGGGCGAAAGCCTCCTCGAACGCCTGGGTGCGCGGACCCATGGTCAGCCAGTTCGAGGCCATCGCATCGGCAACGGCGCGGTGGTCGTCGGGGTGCAGACGCAAGTCACAAAGCGAAACCTTCCACATCTCATGCTCCTACGGGCGGAACGGGCCGACCGGCCGCGACTGCGTCCAAGATCTGGGCGTACCGGCGTCCGGCCTCTAACGCCGTCAAGCCGGCCAGCGGTCGGGCGTACGCGTGCTGCCGACCGGAACGCACCTGCGCCGCAATGAAGCGGGCCATGCCGTCGATATCGGCGAACGCGAATTGCGCCGCGGCGTCCATGCCGGCCAGCATCGCCGCCGACTCGGGATTGTCGCTGATCGACAGGATCGGGCGACCACTGCCCAAGTAGTCGTAGAACTTGCTGGCGATGCGCTGATCAGCGTTCGGTTCGGCAATATAGACCAGCAGATCGGCCTCCGCACACAGCGCCCCGGTCTGGTGGTACGCCACTTCGCTTTCGCCGCGCAGCAAATCCACTACGCCAAGTTGCTCGGCGAGGTCGCGCGCTGCCTGCCCAATGGCACCGGTCGTCGCAACCTGCACACCGTCGCGCGGCACGCCGAGCTCTAGCGACCGCGCCAGCGCCCGCACCAGCGGATCGGCCACGCGAAACCGCGAGAAATTGCCCAGGTGCAAGAGCGTAAAGCGGTCGTAGCCCGCGTGCTGGCCATGGCGCACCAGATCGGCGTCGAAGAAGTTGCGCAGCAGGCTGAAGCGGTCGGCCGGCAGGTCGGGGTAGAATTGCCAGTAGTCCTGCAAGCTCGTTTGGGTGTTGATGACGACGTGCGCGGCGTTTTCGAGGCAATAGCGCTCGAGCTTGTCTTCGAGCCAACGCCACGGTGCCGGACGGCGGGGCCGCCGCAGCTTGCAGGGCGCCCAGATGTCGCGAAAGTCTTGAACCAGCGGCAAGCCGGTGCGCTGGTGCAGCCAGGCGCCGACAATCGCCGCCGCAAACGGGTCGCTGTTGACCACGATCGCGCAGATGGCGGGGTGGTCGTCGAGCGCCTGCAGCGCAGCCTTGTACGCCCACGGCATGTCGGGGCTGTGCTCGCCGAGCGGCATCAACTCGGGGTTGTTCAGCCACTGCGGAATCAGCCGCTCGTGCAGTGGCCGGCCTTTGGGCACGCGCTGCGGCTTGGGCATCTGGGCAGCCGCGCTCGGGCGGTGCAGACGCCGCCAGGTGGGCCCGGCGCGGTGGCTGTACTCGCGCAGGACCACGGCCTGCTCAGGCACGAAGCGCTCGAGTTCAGCGTCCATGCCGTCGCTCGGCCACAAGTCGCACAGGACCACCGGCTGCCAGCCCAACGCCGGCAGCTGGCGGACGAGCTTAAGCGGCCGCAGCGCGCCGACCTGGGTCTGCGGCGGAAAATACGGCGTGATGTAGAGGAATTGGCGCATCGCTGGCGGCGCGGCGGCTGGCCGGGCGGGCGCGGAGTCTAGCCAGAAAAGCGCCTGGGGGCACGCTGCCCCCAACGCCCTGCGTGCGCCTACTCGCGCGGTCGCGTGTCCGCCACAATCCGGTTTTCTCAGCTGCGCGGTCGAAAACCCGGTTCGTTGGCGGACTAGCCGGTTTTGGCAAGGGCGAGCACCCGCAGACGTTGCCGACTGCCAACGCCGCCGAGTAGGCTCGCTGTGGACGCCAAATGGCCGACGGGACGATGCGCATGCGGGTCATCAAGTTTGGCGGCACTTCGGTCGGATCGGCTGAGGCGATCTCCCTTGCAGCCGGGCTGGCGGTGCGCGCGACCGCGCAGACGCGGGTGCTGGTGGTGACGTCGGCGGCGGCGGGCGTCACCAACTTGCTGCTCGACATCGCTCAGCGCGCGGCGCAGGGCGGCGATGCCGACGACCTGTGCGCGCCGTTCGTTGCGCGGCACCAGCAGCTTGCCGCCGGCTTGCGCGCGCACTTGGGTGCCGACCTGCCGTGCCTAAAGGCCGATTTGCAGGCGATCTGTGCCCGCCTGCGCGATCTGGTCCACGGCGTGTCGTTGCTCCGCGACTGCTCGCCGCACGTCCTGGCGCACTTGTCTGGGCTGGGCGAGCGGGCCGCGGTAGTCCTGCTCGACCATGCGCTGCGGCACCTGGGCCATGCCCCGCAGTTGCTCGATCCAGTGGCGTTGCTGCGCTGCTCCGGCGACCCGCTGCAGGCTAACCCGGATGAACTGGCCACCCGCGACCTGTTCGCGCCCTATCGCAATGGCGACGGCAAGCTGGGGCTGATGGCCGGCTTTTTTGGCGGCGACGCAGGTGGCAAGGTCATGTCGCTCGGCCGCGGCGGCTCCGACTACGCCGCAGCGCTGGCCGCGGCGGCGCTGGACGCCGAAGTCCTTGAAATCTGGACGGACGTCGACGGCATCTACTCAGCCGACCCGCGAGTGGTACCCGAGGCGGCGCCGATCGGCGAGCTCAGCTTTGCCGAAGCCGCAGAACTGGCACACTTTGGCGCCAAGGTGCTGCATCCCAAGACCATTGCCCCGGCGCGCCGGCAGGGCATTGCGGTGCGGGTGTGCGACACTTTTCATGCCGACAAGCCGGGCACCTGGATCCGACCGGAAGTCGCGGCGCCCGACGCTGCGGTGCGCGGCATCACGGTGTTGGGCGGCATAGCGCTCGTCAACGCCAGCGGCGCAGGCATGCCCGGCGTGCCCGGCGTAGCTGCGCGGCTGTTTCGCGCGCTGGCCGACGAGGCCATCTCGGTCATCCTCATCACCCAGGCTTCGAGCGAGTGCGCCATCTCGCTGTGCGTGCAGACGGCCCATGCCGAGCGGGCGCGCGCGGCCATCGAGCAGGCGTTTGCCGCAGAGCGAGCGCTCGGCCGGCTGGACCCAGTGCAGGTGGTCGCTGACCTGGCCATCGTGTCCGTGGTAGGCGTCGGCATGCGTCACCGTGTTGGCGTGGCCGGCACCTTTCTGTCGGCGCTGGGCCAGGTCGGCTGCAATGTTGTGGCGCTAGCGCAGGGATCTTCCGAGCTGTCGATCTCGGCCGTAGTCGGCGCCCGCGACGCCAATCGGGCGCTGCGCCACGCCCACCACCGATTCTTGCACACGCGCGAAGTCATTGAACTCTACCTGTGCGGCACCGGTACGGTGGGCGGTCAACTGCTGGGACAGCTCGCGCAGCTGCCGCCCGTCGCCGGCGGGTCGGTCGAACTGCGACTGTGTGGCGTGGCGACCAGCCGGGTGGCGCTGTTGGACCCAGCGGGCATCGATCCGCGCACCGCCCGCGAGCGATTGGCGGCCCAGGGCCAGCCGCATACCTTGCCGTCGATGCTGGCTGACATTGCGGCGCGACGACCGGATCAGCCGGTGCTGGTCGACTGCACCAGCTCCAAGGCCCTGGCAGCGGACTACCCGCTGATTCTGCAGTCGGGCCTGCACCTGGTCAGTGCGAGCAAGCACGCCAACAGCGCGCCGCTCGCGCACTACCGGGCAATCCGCAGGGCCGCGCGCCACCATGGCCGCCATTTCCTGTACGAGACCAACGTCGGCGCCGGCTTGCCAGTCATCGACACCTTGCGCAACCTGCTGGCCGGCGGCGATGTCGTGCAGCGGTTCGAAGGGGTGCTGTCGGGCTCGATGTCGTTTCTGCTCGGCCAGTTGCAAGACGGCGTGCCGTTCGCGGAGGCGGTACGTGACGCCCGCGACCGCGGCTTTACCGAACCGGACCCGCGTGACGACCTGTCGGGTCTCGACGTGGCCCGCAAGGTGCTGATCCTTGCCCGCGAAACCGGCCTTGACCTCGAAATGGCTGACGTGCAAGTTGCCGGGCTGCTGCCTTCCTGGTTCGACAGTACCGGCGACGTCGCGACGTTTCTGGACCGGGCCGCGATGCTCGACGCTCATTTTGCGAGCGAAGTCAGTGCAGCCCGACGGCGCGGCGAAGTGCTGCGGTTCGTAGCGCACTTTGATGCCAACGGCTGTGGAGTCGGCCTGCGTTGTTTCGCAGCGGACCATCCGATTGCCGCAATCCGCGGCGGCGAGAACGCCTTTTCGTTCCTGACCCGCCACTACAACCCGCGGCCACTGGTCGTGCGCGGCTACGGCGCTGGCGCGCAGGTGACGGCGGCCGGCATGCTGGCCGACATCGTCAAGGTCGCAGTCGCCGGGTCGAGTGGAAAAGCGTAGCAGTTTCAGCAATTGAGTCCGAGTAACGTTGGTTGCGGGACGCCTCCGGCCAAGAAAAACTGTTGCTATTTCAAGATTATCGGCGCGAACCGCTGGCCGCTTGCCACCTCATGTGCGTTGCCTTACAGTACTGCCCCCCTGGCCGCCGCTTCCTGCGGGCGTGTGCTGGATAACTACCGATAATAACGGATCATTCGATGGAACTGACCGCCTGGACCCAGGTCCCTTTGTACGCCGGCGTCGTCGCGCTGGTGATCGCGCTTGGCCTGTATCTGCGCATCACCAAGCTGCCCGAAGGCAACGAGACCATGCAGCGCATCGCGGGCTACATCCGCGTTGGCGCCATGGCGTTCTTGAGCGCGGAGTACAAAGTGCTGGCGGTCTACGCCGTCGTCGTCGGCGGACTGATGGCGGCGACGCCGTCGCTTGGCCCGATCGCCGCGGCGTGGTTCCTGACCGGCGCAATCTTGTCGCTGCTCGCCGGCTTTATCGGCATGAAAGGCGCGACCCTGGCCAACGTGCGCACTGCGCAAGCGGCGGCCGGCGGTTCCAAGCCCAATGCGCTGCTGACGGCGCTCGATGGCGGCGCGGTGATGGGTCTGTGCGTGGCCGGTCTGTCGCTCATCGGCCTGTACGGCGTCTACGCGGTCAACCAGGGCACGCCGCAGCTGGGCACCATGTTGCACGCGTTCGCCGTGGGCGCGTCGTCGATTGCCCTTTTTGCCCGCATTGGCGGCGGCATCTACACCAAGGCGGCGGACGTCGGCGCTGACATCGCCGGCAAGGTCATCGAGAACATCCCCGAAGACGACCCGCGCAACCCTGGCGTGGTCGCCGACAACGTGGGCGACAACGTGGGCGACGTCGCCGGTATGGGCGCCGACATCTACGAGTCGCTGGTCGCCGCCATCGTCTCGACCATGGCCATCGCACTGGCGCTGCCGCACCAGGAATCGACCAAGGATGCCCTCAAGTTGCTGATGACTGACCCCAACATCGACAGTGCGACCGCGCAGACCACGGCGGTGGCGCTGCCGCTCATCCTGGCCGGCATCGGCCTTGTGGTCTCGATCATCGGCATCTTCGTGACCCGCATGCTCAAGGCCATGGCACCGGCGGCCGTGCTGCGCGCCGCGATGGTCCTGCCGCCGATCGTGCTGGTGGCGCTGACGGCGTTCGTGTTGCCGATGCTCAAGGTCAGCGGTGTGGTCACCATTGCGCTGGCGGGCGGCGCTGTAGGCGGTGCGCTGATCGGGCTTTTGACCGAGTACTACACGGGCCACTACGGCCCGGTGAAGTCGGTTGCGGAGGCGGCCAAGACCGGCGCCGGCACCAACGTCATCCAAGGCATGGCCGTCGGCATGGAGTCGGTGTTCGTGTGCCTGCTGCTCATCGCCGGCGTGGCGTACGTCGCCAATGCCTACATGCCGGCCGGGCTTGGCCTGTACGGCATCGGTCTGTCGGCCGTCGGCATGCTGGCCGGCACCGCGATCGTGATGACCGTGGACGCCTACGGCCCGGTCGCCGACAACGCAGGCGGCATCGCCGAGATGAGCGGCTTGGACCCCGCCGTGCGCGAAATCACCGACGAACTGGACGCCGTCGGCAACACCACCGCCGCCATCGGCAAGGGCTTTGCCATCGGCTCGGCGACACTGACCGTGATGGCGCTGTTCTCCGCCTACTCGCTCGAAGCCAACCTCAAGGCCGAGGCGCTGTCGATCGCCAACCCGCAGATCCTCATCGGCTTGCTGATTGGCGCGGTGCTGCCGTTTATCGTCGGCGCGTCGACCATGACCGCCGTCGGCAAGGCCGCGGGCGCTATCGTGATGGAAATTAAGCGCCAGTTCGACACCATCCCGGGGCTGCGCGAAGGCACTGCAGATCCGCAGCCGGCGGCCATCGTCAGCATCGCCACTGCCGCCGCGCTCAAGCACATGATCCTGCCGGGCCTGGTCGCGGTCGTGGGTCCGGTCGCGGTCGGCTTCACGATGGGTGCCGATGCGCTCGCCGGTACGCTGGCGGGCGCGCTTGCCGTAGGCGCGTCGATGTCGCTGTTCATGGCCAACGCCGGCGGCGCCTGGGACAACGCCAAGAAGTTTATCGAGAAAGGCGGCATGCCCGGCCACGCTAAGAAGTCGGACGCCCACAAGGCCGCGGTTATCGGCGACACCGTGGGCGACCCGTTCAAGGACACCAGCGGGCCTGGCGTGTCGATCCTCATCAAGGTCATGAGCGTGGTGAGCCTGCTCATCGCGCCGTTGCTCGCCCAGCACTAGGCCGTTCGCTACACATCGGACTGCAGCCCCATGACGCCGCGCCAGCAGCGCCTTTTGCTCGCGCTCCTGGCCGTCGGCTACTTGTGGCTGTTTCCGTGGGCAGAGCGCCTGCACAACCCCAACGAGATGGTGCGCGTGTACAGCGTGCGCGCCATCGCCGAACACGGCACCTACGCCATCGGTCGCCGCGACTTGCGCGACGGGCGCGCGGTCGACAGCGGCCCCCTGGTCCAAGAGTGGGGCTACGTCAACGACAAGGCGCTCGCCTGCGATGACCCCACGGCAGACCGGCCGAACTGCGACGGCTGGCTCTACGCGGCCAAAGCACCGGGCCTGAACCAACTGGGAGCCGCGCCGCATTTCCTGCTCGATCGCATTTGGAAGGCGGTCACGGGCCACGGCCCCCCGAAGGCCGCCATCCTGTGGTGGCTGCGGCTGTGGCTGGCGGCGCTGCCCTCGATCGTCGGGTTCTGGTGGCTGGCCGGGCACCTGTCGCGGACGCTGCGGCGGCCAGCTTTGGGCGTGGTGGTCACCCTGGCGGCGGCGTTTGGGTCGCTGTCGCTGACCTATGGCCAGATGTTCGCGGGCCACCAACCGGCTGGCATGGCGCTGTTGCTGGCCTACGGCGCGGTCGCTGGCGCTACCCAAGACTACGCTTCGCGGCGCCGCTTGCTGTGCGTGGGGCTGGGCGTCGGACTGGCCACGCTGATTGAATTCACGGCCGCGCCGGCCGGTGCGATCCTGCTCGGCTGGCTGTGGCTCAAGCGGCGCAGGTGGACGGACTTGCCGTGGGTCGTGCTTGGCGGCCTGGGGCCGGCGCTGCTGCTGGCACACTTCAACTGGAAGGCCTTTGGCGCACCGTGGCGCCTGCCCTATGGGTTCGTCGAGAACCCGGGGTTTGTGCAGGACATGGCGCCAGGCTTCTTTGGCATCCACCTGCCCAACGCCGAAAAGACCTTGGGTTCGCTGTTTTCGCCGTTCACGGGGCTGTATTTCTGGGCGCCGTGGACGGCGCTGGCTTGGCTCGGCCTGCTGGGCGCGCGCAAGGCGGTGCGGCACGGTGAGGCAGGTCACTGGCAGGATGCGCGCGGCAATGCCACGGTGGCTTGGGCCATCTGCCTGTACTTCTTGTTCTTTCAGTGCACCCACAGCCTGTGGCGCGGCGGCTGGGTGGTCGGCCCCCGCTACATCACCGCGATGGTGCCGTTTGCGGCGCTGGCGGTGGCTTTTGGCGGCGATGCCCTCCGCAAACGCGCAGCGCGGGGGTACGACGCGGTGGTAGGCGCAACTGCTGTCACGGCCATCGCGGTCACGGGCGCTGCAACTGCGGTGTGCCAGGGTTTTCCGACCGAGGTCTACAACCCGCTGCCCGAAGTGGTGGCGCCGCTTTTGCGGCTGGGCTGGACCTGGTCGAGTCCGCTGTACTGGGCGGGCACGACGGCGCTGGTCGGGGCCCTGCCCTGGTTTGCGGCAGTGACGCTGGCGGGTTGCTGGGCCGCTTGGGCGAGCACGGCGGGCGATGGGCGCCATCCTGCCGCGGTCGGTCGCCGGACAGCGTTAGCGATGGGCGTCGCTGCGGTCGCCGCGGTGGGCGTTTTTGGCCTGTGGTCGGTTCCAGCGCGCCGATCGCCGGCAGAACGACGCGAGACCGTGCAGTTCCTGACCGAGACGTGGTGGCCACTGCCGTTGCGCGGCGCCAGCGGGCCATGAGCCGAGTGCGCCAGCGCGCCGGTGCCACGCCAGTGCCCTTGCACAAACCCCGCCGCCGTGTTGTCTTGGGGCGCCGCCACCGCGCGGTGTGGGCCACTTCGTGTCGCGTTGGACCTGGATAGCGCTCGGTCTGCTGGTGGTCGCCACGCTGTGGCTGCTCGGTTGGTCGTTGACCGCGGGTCCGGACCCGGTCGCGCCAACAGCCCAGGTGCAGGATGAGCCTGATCCGGCGCCCGCGGCTCCGCCCGACCGCGCGCCCAAGGCGGCACTTGCCGAGCCGCCTGAACCCGCGCCGGCCGCAGCAGCAGCGCAAGTCCATAACGGGACGCTGGCGGGCAGCGTGCGGTCCGCCGGGGGCGAGGTGCCGGCCGCCAGCATTTTGCTGCTCGACCCGCAGGGCAAACTCATCGCCCGTACCGCCACCAATGAGCGCGGCGAGTTCGCAGTGCCAGCGCCCGCCGGAGTCCACGACCGGGTCGAGGTCCACGCGGCCGGCTACCCGCCGTGGCGGCAGGCGCGGGTGCGCATCGTCGCCGGCCAGACCACCCGCATTGAGGTGGTGCTACAGGCGGATCAGCCGATGCGCGGCCAGGTACTCGACCCGGCCGGCAACCCGGTGTCGCACGCGTTCGTGGTCCGCGTGGGTCCAGGTGACCAGGTGGTGGCGACCAGCGACAACCAGGGCCAGTTCGTGATTGCGCCCGAGGCCGGCGACCTCGAAGTGGTCGCGGTCCACAACCAGTTCGCCCCCTCGCCACCCTCGCGCCTGCTCGCCAAAGGCGGTCCCCCGGTGGTGCTGCGGGTGGGCGCCGGCGGATCGATCGCGGGTCGGGTCGTCGACGGCCAGGGGCAGCCGGTCGCCAATGCCCACCTGGGCATCGACAGCGCGCACTACGACGGCCCCGCGGTGGCCATCCCTCAGCGCGCCGGCGGCCGCTCGGGCACGGATGGGTCATTCGTGGTGGGTCCGCTGCGGCCGGGGCAGTTCACGCTGCGGGCCGATGCGCCTGGCAAAGCGCCAGGCTATGCCAAAGACATCCGCGTTGCCGGCGGGGCGACGGTGTCGGGCATTACCATTGTGCTCGGCGGCGGCGCCACAGTGCGCGGTCGCATCACCCAGAAGGCCAACGGCCAGCCGGTGGCCCAAGCGCGCGTGACGCTATTGGATGTGCGCCCGGGCCTGGAGCCGGGCAACGCCACCACCGACGCCGACGGCAACTACGTCATCGGCGGTGTCGGCGCCGGCCTGCACACGCTGCGGGTCGACCATCCCGATTACCGCGCCGAGCTGACGAGCGGCCTGCAGACGGGCGACAGCGGCGAGGTGGTGCGCGATGTGCAGCTGTCGGCCCGGCAGGCCGGCGAGCATTTTGCCTTTCAGGGCATCGGCGCCGGTTTGCAGCGCGAGGGCGCCGCCATCGTCATCCGCAACGTCATGGAAGGTACCCCAGCCCAGCAGGCGGGCTTGCAGGCCGGCGACAAGATCCTGGGGGTCGACCGCCAGAGCACCGCCGGCCTGAGCCTGCCGCAGGTCATCGAGCGCATTCGCGGTCAGGAGGGCAGCACGGTGCTTTTGGAGATCGAGCGGCCGGGTCAGGGCAAGTTCACCGTGCAGGTCGGCCGCGGCACGGTCGTCGTCAAAGATCCGCAATAGCAAAGCCAGGGTCCGGCGGGGCGCAAATCCAAACCCGAGCGCCCATTCTTTTTTAGGTTTGTAATTTCAAGCCATTGGCTAGCGGCCTTGGCGGCGCATCGACCGCCTGGCGGAAACTTTCATCCCAGGTATCCGACGCCCATGCACAACGCAG
>SXRM01000149.1 GCA_005792545.1 Pseudomonadota bacterium
GCCCGCGGCGAGGTCGAAGAGCCTGCAGGCCGTTCGCGAGCGCGCCCGGAGCGACCGACCGAGGCGCACTTGAAGTGCGCCGACCGAGGGAGTGAGGACGTAAGCCGCGAGATGTCCAGGATCTTTGGCCGTAGCTGGGTGGGATTTTGGCCACACCCTCTAACTGAGGCTCGCAGGGCTGTTACCTTGGCACTGCCGCTACCTGGACGCCGCCAACAGCCTGTGAACTCACTTGCGCGGCCTTGCCAAGTTCCTTCTGCCGGTCGGCAAGCTCGTGGGCGTGTTCGACCGCGGCTGCTCGGCTACACGACGGTGGCTGTTTTCCGCGTCGGAACCCGCCGGGTCAGCGGCCATGCCGCACGCGCTGGCCGCACCGGCACCTACTTGAGCGACACCGCACAGCGAAACCCCTGATCCTGGTACGATGTCGTCGGGTCGGCGCTGAACCGGGTCGAGATGCGCACGTACGCTGGCGAAGAGGTGAAGCCACCGCCGCGCTTGATGCTGCCGTTTCCAGAAGTCGGGCCTTGCGGGTCGGTGCTGGGCGAGTTGCCGTAGTAGGTAGCAGAGAATGCGTCAGAGACCCATTCCGAGACGCCACCCGCCATATCCTGCACGCCATAGGGCGAGGCCCCGGCCGGGCGACTCCCCGCCGGCACGGTGGTGCCACCACCACAGCCCGCGCTGCCGTTGTCGTAGGTCGCGTAGGTGCAAGTCGGTGCGCTATTGCCCCACGGGTAGGTGGTGGCGGCTGCCTTGCAGTCCTGATTGGGGAACTTGTCGCAGCCGCCGCGCGCCGCCTTCTCCCATTCGGCCTCAGTCGGCAGGCGCTTGCCAGCCCAGGCGCAATAGCCCTTGGCCAAGGCCAACGACACCCCGTTGAGCGGATGGCTGCCTCGACCGGGCGCGCCCCAGTTCCACTTCGATTCCTGGGCGTAGGTGCCGCTGGGCGGCAGGCAGCCAAACGCAGCGACGCACGACGCGTACTGATCGACCGTGACCTCGGTGCGGTCGATGGCGTAGGCCGACAGCATGACCTCGTGCAGCGGCTTTTCGTCGTTGCTGCAGGCCACGTCGCCGGGCGCGCAGCCCATCCAGAATTTGCCTGCAGGGATCTCTACTGTGCCGGTGGGCACGGTGCAACTGCCGGTGGCGCTGCATTGGGCGGTGTCGCTACACTGGCTACCGGTGGGCATACCGATGTGCTTGCAGCCAAAGCTCGGGTCGCAAAAGTCGACTGTGCACGGGTTGTTGTCGGTGCAGTCGGCTTGACTCTTGCCCGTGCACACGCCAGCCGCCGCGCAACTGTCGTGGCCCCAGCGGTCCCGGCGAAACAGGGTGCCGCCGCTGTCGTTGGCGTTGGCGATGCCCACGATGCGTTGCTGGCCGTCGATGAGCAGATTGCCGATCTGGTCGTCGCCTGGCGTGCCCCAGACCCGTTGCCAGCGCACGTTGCCAAAGCGGTCGGTCGCAATGAGCCAATTCTCTTGGCCGACGCCGCCTTTGCCGCTCGACCAGCCGCCGATCATCAAGCCGTCGTCGACCGACGCGACGGACGCAAACCCGTCGGCGGCGGTGGTGCCAAAGGTTCGCTCCCACAGCACCTGGCCGCCGTCACCAATGCGCAGCAGCCAGCCGTCGCTGGCCCCAGCACCTTTGGACCCCGTCGAACCCACGACCGCAAAGCCTCCGCCCGGCAGGGCTGCGACGTCGACCGCAGTGTCGGCATCGCTGCCGCCAAGGACCATTTCGCTGAGCACCGCACCAGTGGCCGGCGCCAGGCGCACCAGGTTCGCGTCCAAGCCATGCGCGCCGACGGCCAGGATCACGTCGGCGGTCGCCGCCAATGCGCCAGAACTAAAGCCCTCAGCCTTGGCGGCGGTGTAGGCCCACAACTCCGTCAAGTCCGATTTGAGACGGCGCACAGTCGCGCGCGGCACGAGTTTGCCGCCATCGCTGATTTGGACGTTGCCAACGTGAACCACGTTCCCCATCACGTCAAGCGCAGAACTGGGGGCGTAATTGAGCCCTTTGGTGGCGACAAACTGACCCGTTTGCGCGTTAAAGACGTATGCGTATTCGGCAGCGCTCGCAACACCTGCTGCAACAGTCGCGCCGGCCACAACGCCAACTGTGCGCATCAGGAGATTCAACGGGGCAGAATTCGTCAACTTGCCACCAGCATCGTAGGTCATGATCAAGCCACTTGGCGCTGCCCCTGCCTTTTTTGCACCGGCTACCAGGTAGCCACCCGCTGCCATAGGCGCAACCACTTTGCCGATTGCATGGACAGAAAAGCCCGCGAGGACCGGGAGCGGCGTCGCGAAGCTGGCACTTGTCTTGCCCGCAACGCACTTGCCTGCGCTACATTTGTCGTCATTGAGGCACTGGCCGGTGTCGCAAGGCAAGGTGTTGTCCGTCACGGTGCAGCCGCTAGCTGGCGCGCAGCCGTCGGTCGTGCAGCCATTGGCGTCGTCGCAGACCAGTTCCTTGCCGACGCACTTGCCAGCCGCACATTGGTCAAACTGCGTGCAGGCGTTGCCGTCCGTGCAGCTGTCGGTCGTCTGCGCGTTGACGCAGCTGCCAGTCTTGGCGTCACAGACGTCTGCGGTGCACTGGTTCTTGTCGTCGCAGTTCTTGGTTTGACCGCCGACGCACAGCCCGCCCTTGCAGGCATCGCCGGGCGTGCATGGGTCGCCGTCGTCGCAGGCCTTGCCGTTGTCTGCAAACACGCAGCCTGTCTTGGGGTCGCAGCTGTCGCTGGTGCAGATCTTGCCGTCGTCGCAGGCAAACAGTGCGGTCGAGGTGCACGCGCCGCCCTTGCAGACGTCGCCGGTGGTGCAGGCGTTCTTGTCGTTGCACTGGGCAGTATTGAACGGGTGACTGCAACCGGCCTTGGCGTTGCAGGGATCGTCGGTGCAGGGATTGCCGTCGCCGCAGGTTTTTGCGCCACTGTCGGTATGGCTGCACTTGCCCGAGGCCTTGTCACAGGCGTCGGCGGTGCACAGGTTGTCGTCATCGCAGTCGGTCGGCGTACCCGCCTGACACAGCCCCACTGCGTTGCAGCTGTCGCCGAGTGTACACGGGTCACCGTCGTTGCATGCGGCAAGAATCTTGGTGTATTGGCAACCTTTGGCCGGCTGGCAGGCGTCGGCCGTGCAGACGTTGGCGTCGTCGCACAGCAGCGGTTTGCCAGCGCAACTGCCTGTTACGCAAACGTCGTTGATGGTACAAGCGTTATTGTCGCTGCAAGTCACGCTGCCGGCCAAAGGCACGTATTGGCAACCGAATGGCTCTTTGCAGGCGTCGGTCGTGCACGGTTCGCCATCGCCGCAGGCTTTGGGGCTGCCGGCGCAAGCGCCGTTCTGGCAAGTGTCTTGCTCCGTGCAGGCTTTGCCATCGTTGCAGGTTGCGAACACCGGGTTCGCCGTGCAGGCACCGCTGGCGGGCTCGCATTGGTTCTTGAGGCACTCGGAGTCGCCCGTGGTCTTGCACACCACCACCGAGCCCGGCTTCTCAGCGCACTTGGGCTTACTGCCGGATTTGTCGCAATACAGGGTGCCATTGCACTGGTTGCCGTCCTCGAGCTTGCCGCAGTCGGCATCGCTCTGGCACTCGCACACCGACTGCGCTTCGACCACGCACACGCCGAGCTGGCACCACCCACCGGCCGAACACAGCGATCCGTCTTGGCACAGGTTGCCCTGGTTGGCCGGTTTCATGCCACATTTACCGGTTGACGGGTCGCACTGGTTGGTCAGGCAGGTCTCGTCGAAGGCATCGCTGCACTGCACCACGGTCGCCGGGTTCAGCTCGCAGGTCTTGCTGACCTTGTTGCAGTACAACGTGCCGTTGCACAGGTTGCCGTCTTCCTTGGCCGCGCAGTCGGCGTCATTCTGGCACGGACAAATGTCTGGCCCGGCTGCGCACTTGCCGGCCTTGCAGACGTCGCCACTGGTGCATGTGTTGCCGTCGGTGCACAGCGTGCCGTCTTTGGGCAGCCCGATCTCGCTGCACTTGCCGGTCTTGGTGTCACAAGTGTCGACCACGCAAGGGCCGTCGTCGCCGGTTGGACAGGTCACGATGGTGGCCTCGTTCAGGCTGCACTTGTAGGTCTTGGTGTCGCAAAATAGCGTGCCATTGCACAGATTGCCGTCTTCCTTGCTCGCACAGTCGGCGTTGACCTTGCATTCGCAGACGTTGGTCGCCGAGTGGCAGGCGCCTTGCTGGCAGGTCTCGTTGGGCGTACACGGATTGCCGTCGTCGCACGCCTTGCCAACATTGACGGGCAACAGGCTGCACTTGCCGTCTTTGGGGTTGCACAGGTTTTTCTGGCAGGCGCTGTCGTCGACTGTTTGGCACGTCACGACGGTCGCCGGATTGAGCGCGCACTGCGAGGTGGCCTTGTTGCAATACAGCGTGCCATTGCATTTGTCGCCGTCTTCAACCTTGGCGCAGTCGGCGTCGCTCTTGCAGATGCAAGTGTTGGTGCCGCCTTCGCACAGACCACTTTGGCACGAGTCGCCCTCCGTGCAGCCGTTGCCGTCGTTGCAGGGGGTGTTGGTCGGCTTGGTGACGATCTTGCACGCACCGGTCGCGGGCACACAGGTATTGGTTTGGCAAGCCGAATTGGCCCCCGTACTGCACGTCACAACCGTTGCGGGATTGACCTTGCACACATACGGTGCGGCGCCGGTATCGCAATACAGCGTGCCGTTGCATGCGTCGCCGTCCTCGAACTTGCCGCAGTCCGCGCCGGTCTTGCACTGGCAGGTGTTGGTCCCGGCTTGACACTTGCCGGCCGCGCAGGTGTCGCCGACCGTGCACACCTCACCGTCGTCGCAGGTCTGCGTGCCGACTTTGGCGAGGTTCAAGCATCCGACCAGGGCATTGCAGCTGTCGTTGGTGCACGGGTTGGCGTCGTCGCAAAGCAGTTGACCAAGGCCCTGGCATTGGCCACCACTACACGCGTCCGTGGTCGTGCACAGGTTGCCGTCGCTGCAAGGCGCCAGTTCCGCCTTGGCGACAACCGTGCACACGCCTTTGGCGCTGCATGCGCCGAGCAGACACGGCGCTGCCGTCGCGCAGTCGTCGTTGTTTGTGCAACTGGCGGGCGCCAGCACCTGCGCGCCAGCGTCCGCTGGTCCGCCGGTATCTGCGGCATCACCGGAGTCAAGTGCGCCGGCGGTATCCACAGCGTCGGGCGCATCTGGCACATCGGCGGCACGCTGTGCATCCTGGCTCGGCGCATCCTGGTGGGCTGAGTCATCGGGCGCATTCGCGGCTTCTGCACCGGCGTCGGTGCCGGCGCCGCCGTCTGGCGCAGCGGTGTCCGTCGACGGCGCGAGGTCCACGGTGCCAACCGCATCGCCAGCCTGGCTGCTGATGTCAGCGGCAGCCGTTGGCTTGGTGGCCGTTTCGCCGCCGCCGCATCCGGCGGCAAGCCATGCAGCGCCAGCGGCGAGCGCCGCAGTAAAAAAACGCTTTGGCACCAGCCGTCGCCCCGCGGCAGTGTCGTCGATTGTCATACCCGCCCTTGCCCTTGACGCACTTCAACAAGCCGGTCCGGCGACGGTGCAGGTCACCCGAACCCTGTGCTTGAGCGCTCGGTCACCGTCGTTGCCGCCGGGATGCTTGCGATGTTCGAGACCAGAGCGTCAATTGCTGAGGCCATCGCGGTGCGCGATGCCTTGCAGAGCACACCCCGCGGGCGCCAACCGGCGGCAGCCCCATCGGCCATTTGCCAAGGACGCACGCGAACCGGCAGACCGGGGCCTGGTCCCAACCAGGTCGGACCCGCAGCGCCCGCGCCAAATCGTCGTCGCTCGCTCGCCATCACACCGCCGGCCCCTCCGGCGACAGCGCAAGCGTGACTGTGCGCCGCCGCCTGCGAGGTGTCAACGCCTGAGGTTAGGCGCCGTAGGAACGGATCTGGTGGTTGACTTTGGCAGGGCGCCAGGCCGGCCACTTTGGCAATCACGACACTAGCCGACCTGCGGCGCTCACCAGGTCGCCGACCCCTCGCCGCGCCGACGCGCCATCAACCACCGAAACGTCAACAGGTGCCCCATCAGCGCCGACGTGACCAGCAGCGACGGCAGCCACACGAACGGTGGGTAGCTGACCCAGACGTTGACCGGCGGGTTGGTGAAGGCCTGCAGTGGGCCCGGCATGGACGCGATGGCGACGCCAACGACGTTGATGAGCAAGCCCAGGCCGACCAGGTTCCAGACCCACAGCGCCGGCCAGAGCGCGGGCCAGCGCCGAACCGCCGCAGCGACCGGCAGGGCCAGTGCGCCGGTCACCACATCAAAGTTGTGCCCGTGCCAGGTCATCTGCGGCGGCACGATGCCCTCGGCCGCACCCAGCGCCAAGGCCCCTTCCACCGGCAAGCGAAAGCACTGAAAGCCGACCAGAACCAGCAGCGGCAAGCGCGCCGCCATGCGCCGGCCGAGCGGCGACAGCCCCACCGCCAGCGTCGCCACGAAGCCGAACAGAAACAGGCGCAAGGCCGGCGGCGGAAAGCGATCCAGCACGTGAAACCACGGCTGGTTGGCGAGTACAAACGCCAGCGCAGCCCAGGCCAAAAGGCTGGCCATCGCGCCTAAGCGCCGTGCGCCGGGCTCCGGCCAACTGTTGCGCACGACGTAGATCCAAAACGCCACTGCGGCCAGGCCTAGCAAAGCAAAAGTGCTGGTGAGCAGTGCAGACGGTGGAACGGGCAGTTCGATAGGCACAGCAGGGGCCGACCGGCGACGTGGGCGCCGAGGCCGGCAAGCGTGACGCAGTGGGCCGGGCGCGGCAACTGGCGGCGAACCACGTCCGGCTGGATGCCATCGCCCTGGCGCAAGCAGATGGCCGAAGCCCGCGCCGCCCGACGTGCCGAGGGGCTGGGCAGCATGGGCGATTCATGGCTATCATGGCCGGCGTGTCGAGCTGCGCCCCCACCACCACCAAGCCATAGGCCAGGCGACCGCCCCTGCCGCTATCGCCTCGCCAGGCCTGGCCACTGGCGCTGTGCGCCACTGCAGCGATGTCGGTGAGCTACGTGGACCGGCAAGCGCTGGCCGTGCTGGCGCCGACCGTCACGCGCGAACTGGACATCGGTGAGGCGGCCTACGGCTGGCTGTTGTCAGCGTTTGCGCTCGCCTACCTGATTGGCGCGCCGCTGGCCGGCCGCTGGATCGACTGCGTCGGCGCGCGCCGGGGGCTGGCGATGGCGGTGCTGGTGTGGTCGGCGGTGTCGGCGGTGTCGGCCGCGCACGGCCTGGTTGCCGGGTTTGGGTCGCTGCTGCTGCTGCGGGTGCTGCTCGGTTTGGCCGAGTCGCCGTCGTTTCCGGGCGCAGCCCAGGCAATCCAGCGCGCGCTGCCCCCGGCCGACCAGGCGCGCGGATTCGGCATCCTGTTCACCGGCAGCTCGTTTGGCGCCAAGCTCGCGCCGCCGCTGGCCAGCTACCTGGCGGCGCGATTTGACTTCCGGTTCGCGTTTGTGGGCGCCGTCGTCGGCCTGGCCTGGGTGCCGCTGTGGTGGTGGGTGACGGCCAGGCCTGCAGTCCGTGCTGCGCTCGACGCGGTGCCAGCGCAGCAAGCCGACTTGGACCCTGCGGCCACCGAGCCAGACGGCCCGCTGCCGGCGCCGTCGGCCCGTTGCGGCTATTGCTTGCGGCGCTTGATGGCTGCCAGCTCTTGCTTCAAAGCATCGATCTGCTGCTGCTGGGTCTGCAGCGTCGCCACGGCCATGCTCAGATAGCCGTACAGGTCGACCATGTCGCGCTCGGGGTCGACCGCGGGGCTGGTGGGGTCGTCGTCGATGATGAAACCCAGGTGGCGCCGGCTTTGCGGACCTTTGGCGGTATAGCGGTAGGTCGCCAACTGTTGGCGCAACAGCCGCTGGGTCAGCGCGCGCTGCTGGTCGGCATCGACGTAGCGGATGTCGCTTTTTAGGGCAGCGCGCGACTTCGGGCAGCCATTGAGCTTGGGGTCGCTGTCCGCACACACCAGATAGGCGCTGCACGGCAGGCTGGCGTCGCACTTGGCATCTTTCTTGGCGCAGGCATCGCCGGCCTTTTCACCCGCACATTTGCCGATGGCCGGATCGAGCGGGAAGTTGCCGCACACAGGCGTTCCGCAGCTCTCGAACCACTGGAACGGGCCCGCGGGCTTGGCGCACTCGCCGCTGGCCGCGACGTTGGTGCCGGCGCCGGCGGCGCCGCAGGCGTTGCTGTGGGTCTGGCCATCGCAGCCGCACACGGGAGCGTACTCCATGGTGCAGACCTGCGGTTTCTTGGCGCATTGGCCTGCGGCAGTGCAGCTGGCAGCTTTGCAGTAGTGGTCCATTTCGCATTGCGCGTTGGTGGTGCAGCCTTTGGGCTGCGTGGCGCTGTCGTCGGCAGGTGTGCCCGCGTCGGCTGGGGCGGGGCTGTCTACGACTGCGGCATCGACGGCAGGCGGCACATCCGCGGTGGCGGCATCGACGGCAGGTGGCGCATCTTTGGCGCCGGTGTCGGCTGGCGCCCCCGAGTCGGCGGCGACATCCGCGGTGCCGTCTGCGGGGGTGTCGGGCTGCGCGTCGGCCTGGCTGACGTTGCCGCCGTCGACGACCGCGTCGGGCACGGCGGCGGGCGTGTTGCCCGCGCTGTTGCCGCATCCGGCGGCCAGTAGCGCAATCGCAAGGCAAAGGTGGCGCATCGGCGGGCTCCAGGCTGCGCGCATCGGCGCACAAGGCGGCCATTGCAGCAAGTGCCCGCGGGTGCCGTCAAGCGCGCGAGGACCAAACGCAGCAGCAACCCCCGGGTTGCGCAAGCCACGGCTGGCGGCGTACAAGATACTGGTCAGGTCACGGCCGGCGCGGTACGAGCCCTCGCCTTGTTGAATCAAACACGTCTGGCGTCACACCGCGCAGACCGCCTGCGGTGCGGCCGCTGCGGCGGGCGTTCCCAGCCTGCGCAGCATGCGGTAGTGCGAAAGGATCGCTGCGAACAGCGTCGGCGTCACCCGGTGCCGCACCCCGTGCTCCTTGGCAGTCTGGGCCACGATGACGGCGATGGCGGGATAGTGCAGGTGGCACACCTTGGGAAACAGGTGATGCTCGACCTGATAGTTCAGCCCGCCGGCCAGCCAGGTGACAATCGGATTGCCCGGCGCGAAGTCGACGGTCGTGGCCAACTGGTGCTCGGCAAAGTCGCGCTCGATCCGGCCGTCCGCGGCAACCGTCGGAAACTCGGCATCTTCGACGCAGTGTGCCAGCTGAAAGGTGACCGAAAGGGTGACGCCGGTGGTCACGCTAGCCAATAACCAGCACGCCAGCACCGGCCCGACGTCGTGCAACGACAGCGGAATCGCCAGCGCCCACACCAGAAACGTCGCCTTGCCAGCCCACAACAGCAGCAGGTCGGTCCGGCTCGGCCGCTCGATGCGGTGGTTGCCGACGCGCCCGCTCAGCAGGTTGGCGAAGTCGTCAAAAAACACCCACTTGGGATGCAGAAAGCCGTACAGGCCCCACATATACAGGTGCTGAAAGCGGTGCCACGGACGCAGCGGCTGCTCTGCCGTCAAGCGCGCGAACGGGCCGACGTGCAGGTCGTCGTCGTGGGCGTCGAGGTTGGTCCAGGTGTGATGCGCGGCGTTGTGCTTGGTCTTCCAGATGTGCGAACTGGCGCCCATCGCGTCAAGCGACCAGGCGACCGCGCGATTGACCAGCGGATGCCGCGAGTAAGCCGAGTGGTTGGCGTCGTGCATGACCGCCGAGCCGATGGTCGCGACCGCCATGCCGAGCGAGACCGCCAGCAGGCCGGCCAGCCACCACGAATCGGCGGCGAACACCAGCAATGCCCAGGACGCTGCGAACCACAGCGCGATCACGGTGGTCTTGACGTACATGGCCGGCACGTCGCGCGCAGCGTGCCCCGGCTGCGCAAGCCACGCCTCGACGCGGGCCTTGATGTCGCGGTGGAACGCACCGTGGGCGCGGAATCGAGGGCGCGCAGGGTCGAGGACTTCTGTCTGCATGCAGGGGACCATCGCGCGTAGGCTACGCCAGTGTCAAGCATGCGCCGCTACTGTGTGAATCCTGTCGCGTCCGTGTCAGCGTTTGGTCACAGTTTGCGTGCGACCGTGTGGCCGGCCGAGCACCTTGACACCAACGCTAGGCTGCCGCACTGTCGCGGTAATTCTGGCAGGGCCAGCGCAAACCGTCCCCCAAAGCGAGGTAGCGTGTCTGATTTCCACCGAATCAATGCCCGCAGCGCGGCAATGGCCGTGGTGGTCACCATGGGTCTGGTCGCGGCCCCTGCAGCTTGGGCACAGGCCGATGCCGCCGCCCCGGCCGGCGTCTCCGGCATGACCAAGGAAGAGGCCGTCGGCGGCATCATCAAGGCCTGCACGGAAAACCCGGGGCAGAAAGGCTGTGTCGACCTGCGCAACGCTTGCAACGCCCAGCGCGGCGCTTGGAAAGGCGACATGATCCGGATCTGCCCGGCACTGGTCGGGGCCGGCAGCGCGGCGATCTCGGCCGAAGACATCGACAAAGACGACGGCGGCGAGACCTTTGGCGAACCGCGGCCCGGTGACAAGCACGAGGCGACGCTGGACAAGGTCGCGCGGTCGTGCCGCGCCAACCCGAGCCAGGGCATGTGCACTTCGGCCAGGGAGCAGTGCCTGGTCAAGTATGCGACGATGCCGCCCGGCGGCCAGCGCTTCTGCCGGCAAATCCAGGCGGCGCCGCCACCGGCACCACCGGAAAAGCCCGTCGGCATGCACACTGCCTACGCATTTCAGTACGCCAAGATCGCCGACGCCGGCAAGGTCAAGAAAGTCGAGAGCTTGACCGGCGGCCACCTCAGTGGGCGCGGGTTTTCGCAGGACGGCCCTTAGAGGGTGTATTCACAATATGCCGGACATGAGGGTCATGAGGCGCCCGCAAGGCGCGGCGCGACGCGGGGACCGACGGAGGCGTGCTTGCCGCACGCCGCAGGGAGGGCACCAGGAGCAACTACGCATGCCGGGTTGCA
>SXRM01000150.1 GCA_005792545.1 Pseudomonadota bacterium
AACTTCAGGGACAATGCGAGCGCACAGGTGCACACAGCGCCAGAGGCCAGCGCCAGCTCGGTAACTACAGCGCAGCCCGACTCCACTGGCGACCGGACTGGCATCCCATCGCTTCGTGGTTATGAATACACCCTCTTAGGCACGTGGTGTCGCTGCCTGTATCGCACTTGACGACGGTTTTGGGGTCGACTTCGCACTTGCCGGCGGCAACGTTGCAGACCAAGGTGCCATTGCAGGCATCGCCGTCCTCGGACTTGGCGCAGTCGGCTGTTGTTTTGCACTGACAGGTAAAAGCGGATGCCACGCACTTGCCCCCTTCACAGATATCGCCCACGGTGCAGGCGTCACCATCGTCGCAGACAATCATGTCGGTCTTGTTCTTGAGTTTGCAGGCGCCCGCAGCCGCGTCGCAGTAGCCGGTGGCGCAAGAGTCGGGCGAATCCGGACAGATCAGTCCTGGCGTCTTTACTTTGCAGGCCCAGTTTGGCGTGGATTTGTCGCACCAAGAGACTGGGCCACAGGGCGGCGGTGGGCTGTTTTTGCCGCAGTCCGCGTCGGTGGCACAGGGGCAGGTGATGACCTCTGGCACGCACTTGCCAGCCTTGCAGAAGTCGTTGACCGTACACGCCACGCCGTCGTCGCACGTTTTGCCCTCGCAGGTGCCGCCGCAGCCGTCGCTGCAATCCGGCTGGCACTTGGGCACGCAGGCATCGATGGTCGTGGTCGCGTCGGCATCGGCAGCCGTACCGCTGTCGATGTTGGTGGCAGAGTCACCAGCCGCTGTGCTGTCGGTGACGGTCGGGACATCGGCGGCCACGTCCTGGGCGGCGTCGGCGGGGGTGCTCTGGTCTGCGCTGGCCGTGTCCTGCGCGTCCGAACCGGTCTGGAGGGTATCGGATCCACCGCCAGTCGACGAATCGCTGGACGCGCCATTATCGCTGGTGTCGGCAGCAGTCGCCGTGTCGGCGCTCGCGGTCGGTGGCGGCGTTGAAGTGGCGCACGCCGCGGCAAGACACAGCCACACTAGTGCGATTGGGGTACGCATTGGAGCCTCACGGCGTAGGCGCTGGGGACGGGCGCCAGTCACAGCTGACGGGTTGAGCGGGCGCGCGGCGGCCGGCCAGTGGCGCAGACGCCGCGACGGCGGTCTGCACGGGGATGCGCACCACCGACACGTGTGGCATCTTGACAGGCGACCGCGGGCGACGCAACCGGCGACTGGACCGCTTCGTGCAAGCTCCCGATCGCTTCGGCGACATCGCCATCCAAAGCGGCAAGGCGTCCGGAAAGATGTGCCGCGGTCAATGCCCCCTGCCGCTACGCCTCTGCGGTTGGATGCACCCGGAGGTCTGCTGAAAATCAAGTTCAATTATGAGAACTTGTCAACCAGCTTCGCGGCTCTATGCGAAAAGGGCAGACGTGGATTGCCAGGCAGGCACCGAGTCGCTGCGGCCCCGCGAGGCGGCGGCTGCCTGAACGAGGGGATGGCGACGGCGTGTGTGGTCGGGCAACGGCCGCCGCCGACCATGACGGCGCTATGACAGCGACAGCGGTGAGTTCAATGCGCCACAACCGCGCCGCGAGCGGGCAGCAACCCGCGCTGACGCCCCGCCAGCTCAGCCTTGCACCTCGCGCAACACAGTCACTATATTGCTGTTTTCAGCGCATGCTGTCCGATCCGACGGCGTTCCGGCGCCACCTGTTTGGCCCGATCGTCGGCTGAAAACCGCCAAGCCGCACGAAAACGCCGCGATTGACAGGCCCCAGGGGCCCAAGCAGCATGGATGCGGGGCGGAGACCGGAGGGTCCGGCGCGGTGACGTCGGCGAGACGCAAGTCGTTTCGTCAGGCGCGCTTTTGGGGGAGAGCCAGGAACCTCTGGCGGGCGAGGTGGTGATGAAAGCGTGGCGGGTGGCGCAAGGGGCGGTGTTGCTGGTGGGCGTGGGCATGGTTGCCGCGCTGCTGCTGGCGCCACCGCTGGGACTGACTCTGGTGTGGAATATCCTGATTCCGGTGGCGCCGGCGCTGCTGGTGTTCGCGCCGGGCATCTGGCGCAACATCTGTCCGCTGGGCACGACGGGCCTGCTGGCGCGGCACAGCGGCCACTCGGCGCGGGTCAAGCTGACGCCGGAAATGCAGGGACGGTTTGCGTTCGGTGGCCTGGTGCTGCTGCTGCTCATCGTGCCGCTGCGCCACGTGACGCTCAACACCAACGGGCCGGCGACGGCGGTGGCGCTCATCGCCTCTGCCGTGGCTGCGGTGTGGCTCGGTACGCGTTATGAATGGAAGAGCGGCTGGTGCGCGGGCCTGTGCCCGGTGCATCCGGTCGAGAGGTTCTATGGCATTCGCCCCGCCATCAGTGTCGTCAACGCCCACTGTGACGCGTGTCAGCGCTGCACGGCGGTGTGCTCGGATTCGGCGCGCGGTACGCACCCGTTGCGGGCGCCGGCTACACCGCTGCACCGGTGGTCCGGGACGCTGCTGACCGGCGGCTTTGCCGGCTATGTGTGGGGCTGGTTCCAAGTCGGCGACGGCGCGGGCCTTGGCGACGCGTTTATGGTGCCGTTGGTGGGCATGCTGGTGACGCTGACCGTGTTCGTCGGCGTGCAGGCCATGCTGCCGGTCCCTCGCCACGAGCTGCTGGTCCGCATCTTCGCGTTCGCGGCGGTGGCGACCTACTACTGGTACCGGCTGCCGATGCTGTTCGGCTTTGGCGAACATCCGGGCGACGGCGTCCTGGTCGACCTGACCGCGAACTTGCCCGTCTGGGCACCCGTCGCCGGTCGCGTCGCGACCACTGCGCTGTTCGGATGGTGGCTGGTGTTGCGGACGCCGAGCCACAAGCGCGCGTGGTCGATTCGCCCGCCGTATGCCAGCGGAATCGGCGCGGAACCGGAGGTGGCGGGATGAAGTACCTGTTGCCCCTGTTGCTGGCCCTGGTTGCGTGCAAAACGCCACCGCCGGCGCCAGCGAGTCCGGTTTTGCCACCGGGCAGTCTGCTGCCAGACCTGACCGCCGAGCAGCGCACCCTGGCCGAGCGCGGCAAAGCGCTATTTGGCAAGCGCTACACCGTCGCCGAAGGGCTGGGGCCGTACTTCAACCATCCCGCGTGCGGCGACTGCCACGACAAGCCAGCCTCCGGTGGCCATGGCGATTTGCAGCATGTGGCGCGCAATACGGTCGTCGATGGCGACGTGGGTGGCGTGCAGTTCAACGCCATCCCGGGCTTTGCGCCCCTGACCGTCAAGCCGGGCGCCGCCGTGACGTTGCCGACGCCGCCGCCGCTGTATGGCCTGGGGCTGCTCGAAGCCATCGACGAGGCCATGCTCGAAAAGAGCTGCGGCAACCACCCACCGGACGGCGTCCACGGGATCGCTAACGTCAACGCCGGGGTCAAGCGCATGTCCCGCTTCGGGCTCAAGGGCCACGCGGTGACGGTGCGCGACTTTGCCGCCAATGCGCTCAACCTAGAGATGGGCATGACCAACCCCTACGAGCGCGATGCGCGGCTGGCCAAAGACGCCGACGGCGTGCCCGACCCCGAAGTCCCGGCGGCCGACGTCGATGCCATCGTGGCCTACGTCAAGGCGTTGGCGCCGCCCTCGCCGCCGCCGCCTGACGCCAAGGGCGAGCAGACCTTTGCGACGCTCGGCTGTGCGCACTGTCACCGGCCAGAGACCGGGCCGCAGGCGCGCGCCTACACCGACCTGTGCCTGCACGACATGGGACCCGAGTTCGACAACAAGATGCAGGACTTCAAGGCGACAGGCACCATGTGGCGTACGCGGCCGCTGTGGGGTCTGCGCTGGCGCGACTTGTACTTGCACGACGGCCGGACGCAAGACCTGGCGACCGCGATTCGCGTCCACGGCGGCGAGGCGACGGCGGCGCGCGACCGCTTTGACAAGTTGCCGCAGGCCGAGCGCGACGCGTTTTTGGCGTGGCTCAGGACCTTGTAGCAGCCGCGCGACGGCTCACCGACGTGCAACGGCAGTGCGTTAGCGACCCCAGATTTGACCCTGCAGCACGGCCGTCGGCGGGTTGGGCGCGGGATTCCACGGATAGTGGTAGTACCCGGCGCCGGCGCTGATGCTCGGCGAGGCCGCCTGATGCAGGCCAAAGCCGAGGCCGGCGTCCTGGCTGTCGCTGCTGTCGTTGTCGGCGGTAAAGCCCAATCGGCAACCGCCGTGGCTGCTGGTGCCGGTGTTCCAGCCAAAGCGGTGCCAGGTGTAGGCGCCCCACACGCCGCCGGCGGTAATCGACTTCCAGGTCGCGGTCAGTAGGTTCTTGGTGCCTTCCGCCGAGCCCAAGGCGCTGCCATTGGCGAGGTTGCGGGCGGTGCTGCCGCTGTGGTTGAGGGTTTCGCAGGCGTAGCCGCCGCCGTCGAACTTGGCGATGCAGGCGCGTGTCGCCGTGATGGTGCTGAAGTAGAAGGCGCGCGAGACCTTGTCGGCGTCTTCGGTGGGCGCGGGCACGGCGCCGCCGGTGTCGTCGGTTTTGGTCCATACGGCGTCGGTGTAGCCCCACGCTGACTTGCTGCTGGTCTTCATCAGCAGCATCCAACCGCCGCCGCTGAGATCACACCACACCTGGAAAGCGGCATTGCCGGGCGAGGGTTTGATCCAATACACGCCGTCTTGGCTCTGGTCGCCCGAGTCGAGGATCGCCTTGCAAGAAGCGCCCGGGTTGGCGGCGTCGCTGCCGATTCCGCTGACTTGGGCAAACGGTTTCCAGGCTTTGCCGTTGCAGACCACCAGCGCTTGCACGGCGGTGTTGTAGTAGGCCACGCCGATGGCGTTGGCGTCGCAGGTCGCAGGGTCTTTATCTGCGTTTTGAAAGCGGAAAAGCTGGGCCTGCTGCATGTTGAACTTGAGCGCGCCACCAAAGGACTGACCGCCTTTCCAGGTGTTGTCGCCGCCGAGCGATCCGTAGCCGGTCAGATCCGGCCCACCTTGCAAGTCGCTGTATTTGCCAGAGGTCGCTACCTTGGCCAGCTTGCCGCCGGCCACCAGATCCTCGGCGACTTTGTCGTGCAGGTGTTTGGCCGTGATGCATCCCGTGCACAGTAAGCCCTTGGCGCTGCCGGCTTCGTCGGCAAAAGCGGCGTTGTCGGCGTTCTTGGCCGAGTCGGCGAGCTTGGCGGTATTGGCGCCGAGCGCGAAGTTGGCCGAGCCACCCGGCGATTCGGCGGCGGCCCAATTGAAGTTGACGTGGTTGCTGCCGACGGCGCCATTGGCGATTTTTTCGCCGGTGACGGCGGCTTTGGCGAGGTCATCGGCGCCAACGCAACCGGTGCAACCCACATCGGCGGCTTGGGCGGCGACCAGGGCGTGAACCGCGGACGGAACGCGCAACAGGGGTTGCCGCGGCAATTCTGGCTCGCCTGCGACGGTGACGCCCACGAACAACGGTTTGCTGGAAGCTGCCGTCGCCGAGTCGAGCGGGATTTGCGCCGCGCCCAGCGTGAGCGCGAAGACGCCACCGTTGACGGGAACGGCCAAGAACGACTCGTAGAACAAGGGTTTGCCGCCGGTCTGCACGTCGTAGAGGCCAACCGCCATGGCATAGCCGCCGTCGGAGACGGGACCGCCGGAGGAGGTCAGGCGACCTTGGGCGGCGAGTTGCAGAGGTTCGGCCGTCGCGGGCGCGGCGGTCAGGGACAGGGACAGGCACAGGGACAGAACCAGGGACAGGCACAGGCCTGCGAGAGAACTGGACATGGTGAACTCCGGGCCCGGTGGGCCGCGCAGTGATCGTACGAGGCGAGGGCGGCGGGTGCAATGGTCGCAGTCCGCCGCGGACCCAAACACAGATGCGGACGCAGACCCGCAGACGCAGACCCACAGACGCGGAAGCGGGCGACCTGGCCCGCGCATTGGCTTACGTGGTGGGCGCTTAATGCCGTGTTGTCTGGCGCAAGCAGGCGGTATCGCGCCGGTCAGTCGCTGTCGGGTTGCAGCACACCGCCTGCACCGGCACCCCCGATGGATGAAACCGAGCCGGCGTGCTGCATCGCAGGCCGCATTCGCGGGCTGCCGTGGGGTTCGGGGGCGGCGCGCCCCCGAGTTTCTACCTAGACGCGGCGGGGTCACCGCCGCCGCCTGGGCCATCCGGCGGCGCCAGCCGGTCGCCGATATCGGCCAGGACTGTCTCGGTCAATTGCGCCGGCTCGGCCCGCAGCGTCGCCCACGGTTGCCGCGCCAACCGCCGCAGCGCCCGGTTGCGCACGTGGACCTCAGCCCCGTCGCCAAGCGCGGCCGCGAGCACGCTCGCCCGGGCTTGCGCGTAGTGGTCCACCAGCCCCGCCAGATCGGCGGGCAGACCGAGCATCGCCTCGTCGGCAATCCGACCCGCCAGCCCTGGGGCGGCGCCACCGGTGCCCGCCGCGACCACCGCATCGCCTGCCTGGCGCTGTGCCATCCAGTATGCGCTACAAGCGGCCGGAATGTCGGCGGCATTGCACCACACGCGGTGGGCCTCGCAGGCTGCAAACACGCTGGCATCGACGGTCGGGCTGCCGGTAGCTGCAACCACAAACCACGCGGCGGCGACGTCCGCCGGCTCAAAGGACCGCGCCAGCCAATGGACCCGCCCGGCGTCCGACTGCCGTGCCAGGTCGGAACCCAGGGCGGGCGCGACCACGGTCACGTCGGCGCCGGCGGCCAACAGCTTTTCGACCTTGCCGGCCGCAACCTTGCCGCCACCAATCACCACCACGCGGCGGCCGTGCAGCAGCAAGTACACCGTCAGCCCGGGTTGTCCGCGCGTCATGTCAACTCCAAGGCGGCGACCTCGCCCAGCACCGCAACCGACGGGCTGTGCAGCGCCATCGCTTCGCCGGCCTGCGCACATTGTCCGAGCGTCGTGCGCAGCACTTTCTGATCGGGTCGGCCGGCCCAGGTCACCCACGCCATCGGCAGGTCCGGCGGCCAGCCGAGCCCAAGCAACTGCGGCAGCCAGGTTGCGCGGTTGGCAACGCCCATCAGCACCACCAGCGTCAGGCGGCCGGTGTAGGGCGGAAACGGCGGTTGGCCGTCGGCCACGTGGGCCGACACCACGGCGAAGCCCTCGGCGACTCCGCGGTGGGTCAGCGCAATGCCAGCCAGCGCCGGGGCCGCTACCGCGCTCGACACGCCGGGCACCACCTCGCATGGCACCCCCGCGGCCGCCATCGCCAGCACTTCTTCGCTACCGCGGCCAAGCACGAACGGGTCGCCGCCCTTTAACCGCACCACTGCCAACCCCTGCCGCGCCAGCGCGATGAGCTCGGTATGGATGTCGGCCTGGCCCATGCCGTGATCGCCGCCGCGCTTGCCCGCCGGCACGATGCGCAACGGCAGGTCGCGGTAGAGCGCTGGGTCTGCCAAAGCGTCGACCACGGCCACGTCGGCGCTGCACAGGATCGCCCAGCCGCGCAAGGTGATCAGGTCGGCCGCGCCCGGTCCGGCGCCGACCAGGTAGACCTTGCCTTTTTCGGCGGCGCGGACATGCGGCGGTAGCGCGAGGGCAAGCACGCCGCAAAGGTAGCGCCGCCACCGGCCGATGCAAGGCCGCGGTCGCCAACCGCGGGATTGCGAAAGCGCCAATGGCGCAAGGTCGGCGCGCTGCGCTGCCGTGGCGCATCGGGCCGCGCTGGGTTATCTTGGTGGCCGGCGGCAAGTTGGGGTGCCGCCCACCCGCGCCCGCTCGGCGCGTCAAGGATGACCCCATGAAAACGCCACAAAATCTCCAAACAGTCGCGACAATCTGCGTGGCGGCATCGCTGGCCGCCTGCGGAGGCTCGGGCTACGTGGTCGAGGCCAAGCCACCGCCGCCGCCGCCGCCGGTCGAAGCCCCGCGCGCGCCCGACGCATTCTTGGACCATCGCGGCGACAAGGTCGCGCTGGGCGCCCGTTTTCGACTGGCGGCCAAGCCGATCGGTGTGCAGACCGCGCAGGTGGTGGTGGCGCTGCAAAAGGTCGACTGGTCGACCATGACCACCCCCAGCGGCAAGGAAGTCAAAGAGGGCTCGGCGCAGCTCACGGTCAGCAAAGGCGAAGAGACGACCTCGGGCGTGGTGGCGCAGGGCGACTTCAAGCGGTTCTTTGGCTTTCGGGTCGAAGTTGTCGCGGCCGGCGAGGACTACAATAAGCAGCGGCTGACCTACGAGCCGTGGGTCGAACTCATCGTCAAGGCCGACGAATAGGCACGCTCGCACATGACGAAACCCAACTCGCGCCCGCGCAGTCTGTCGGGCATCAAGCCCACCGGCCAGCCGCACTGGGGCAACTACTTCGGCATGATCCGGCCGGCGCTGCAGCTGGCGACCGACCACGACGCGATGTACTTCATCGCCGACCTGCATGCGCTGACCAGCGTCCGCGATGGCGCGGCGATGCGGCGCGATACGCATGACGTGGCGGCGACGATGCTGGCCTGCGGTCTCGACCCAGCGCAGACGATTCTGTGGCGGCAGAGCGACGTGCCCGAAGTGCTCGAGCTGACGTGGATCCTAAGCTGCGCGACTTCGCTGGGATTGTTGGAGCGCGCCCACTCGGTCAAAGACGCCCGCGCCAAGAACGTCGAACTCAACCACGGCGTGTACAGCTATCCAGTGCTGATGGCCGCCGACATCTTGCTCTACGACACCGACGTGGTGCCGGTGGGTCGCGACCAGAAGCAGCACTTGGAGATGGCGCGCGACATGGCGACCTTCGTCAACGTGGCCTGGTTCGGCCATCCGGCGGGTGGCACCGTCGACGACGCGGCGCCGTGGGACGGCAAAAGCCTCAAGCGCCCGCGCGCCCTGGTGCGCGACGAGGTGGCGGTCGTTCCCGGCGTCGACGGCCAGAAAATGAGCAAGTCGTACGGCAACTACATTGCCGTGTTTGCCGACGGCAAGGCGTTGAAGCAACGCGTGATGGCGATCCAGACCGACAGCACGCCGCTGGCTGAACCCAAGAACCCAGACACTTGCAACGTGTTCGCCATGTACAAGCTTTTTGCGTCGGCGGACGAGTTGGCGCAGATGCGCGCCAATTACGCCGGCGGCAACTACGGCTATGGTCACGCCAAGCTGGCGCTGCTGGCCGCGGCCGAGGCCCACTTTGGGCCCCTGCGCGACCGCTACCGCGCGCACCTCGACAAACCCGACGACCTGGAAGACATCCTGCGCGACGGTGCCCGGCGGGCGCGCGCTATCGCGGCTCCAGTCGTGGAGCGGGTGCGAACCGCGGTGGGCCTGCCGCGCCAACCCCATCGGTAGGCCCCTTTGCAGCCCCAATCGGAACACCTGTGACGCGACCCAGCGACGTCGAAATCCTGCCGCCCGACCCCGACTGGCAGCCGCCCAGCGGCCCGGAGCCGGTGGTCTATGAGGTCGAACCGCCGCCGCCGGGTGTGACCAGCGACGTCAAGGAGGCGCGCGCCAGCAACGAACCGTCGAGCTTTCGGCATGGCCCGTCCGGCGCCCGTGTCGCCGGCGATCCGCGGGTGCTGGCACGGCTGCTGGGCTTGGGCTGGAAAGTCGGCCTGGTGTTTGCCGCCGTGGCTTTTCTGGTGTGGGCACTCAAGCCCTTTGGACCCGAGACGCTGCCGGTCATCGTCGACTGGCTGCGTGGCTCACCCGTCGCGGGCCGCGCGCTGGTGGTGTTTGGCATCGCAGCCGGCGTGCCTTTTTTCGTGCCGGTGGGGCCGCTGGCCTTCATTCCCGGCTATGTGTGGGGCACCGCCGAAGGGCTGGCCCTGACGCTGGTCGGCGCCAGCCTGGGGGGGCTGGTCAATTTCTTTTTGTCGCGCAAGTACATCGGCCCGCACGTGCTGGCGTGGACGCGTCAGAACCGCCTGGCCAGCGTGCTCTACGACACCATCGATGCCCGCGGCCTGCGGGTGATTTTGGGGCTGCGGCTGTCGCCGATGATGCCGTTTGGCCTGCTGTGCTACCTGTCCGGCCTGGTGTCGGTGCCGTGGTGGGCGTTTGCCGGCGTGGCCACGCTGGGCGGCGCGCCGTGGACCAGCGTCTACGCGATCCTGGGCGGTGTGGTCGCCGCCAGCAACCAACCAGCGACGCTCGGAGCCCCGCCCGAAAGTCCCTACGCGACGGCGCTGATGTGGTTTGGCCTGGCGGTCACGATTGGCCTGGCTGTGTGGATCGGCCGGCTCGCTCGCCGCGGCATTGTCGAGCGGGCGCGCGGAACACCGTGAGGCACGGATGATCCCGCCCGCTGGCACCGTGCGCGGCAGCTGTCACTGCGGGGGCGTCGTTTTCGAAGTCGATCTGCCGCAAGGGCTGGTCAACCTGCGGCGCTGCAACTGCTCGTTGTGCCGCCGCAAGGGGTCGATCATTGCCAGCGTGCCGTTGGCCGGTCTGCGCGTGCTCCAAGGCGCCGACATGCTGACGCTCTACACCTGGAACACCCGGACCGCCAAGCACTATTTTTGCAAGGTCTGCGGCATCTACACCCACCACCAGCGCCGCAGCAATCCCAACGAGTTCGGGTTCAATGTGGCGTGCTTGGAGGGCGTTGACCCGTTTGCGCTGGGGCAGGTGGCGGTGGGGGATGGGGCGGGGCAGAGTTTGGTTTGGGGCTCGTAAAAAATCTACTCGATTTTCTACGGGCGCCCATTTGCCAGCTCAGTGGGTCGCAAGCTCGCGTCTTTGCAAGCCGACTCGCCGCGCCGCCGTCTGCCGAGGTCGAGTGAGTTATTCTTTGACATGCCCTTTGGGTTGGGGCGGTGGACGCTCAACTCAGCCGGCTGAGCAGGTCATCGTCCGTGGCCGTGCGCGCCAGTTCGAGCAGCGGCTGGCTCTCCGCGGTCACCAGTGACTCGAGCAAAGCCCAATCGAGCGGCAGGGCAACCAGGGCACGCAGGTCATGCAGGTCTTGCAGGACCCTGCGGCGGTCCGTCTGCAGTTTTCGCAGTTTCTGCGCCACCAGGTCTTCTGGCACGACAACGTGGACCAGGACGCCGCCAAAGTCGACCGGACGCGACCGCTCCAGCGCGCCGACGTCGACCTCGCGCTTGACCACAAACAGGTCGACATCCCAGCCCGCGACGTCAATGCGCAAGATATCAGGAAGTTCCTCGGGACCGAAGCGCATGCCATCATGAAACGCCAGCAACGGGTCGACAGCCGTCAGCGGCACTACTGCAACGACGTCCACGTCACGCGTCTGCCGCGGACCGCACCACACGCCGAACGCGGTACCGCCGGTCAACGCGTAGCGCGCAACGCCAACAGACCGCAATACGGCGTCCAGACGCGCAATTGCCCGCTCGTCAGGCCGCATCGCCGTCGATAGCCGGGTCGGGGCGCCGGTCGACCATTTCCAAAGTGAGCTCCAGGCGGCGGCTTAGCGGCAACGCCAGCCATTTTTGCCGCGAGCGTTCGCGCAACTCGGCCTTGATTGCGGTCGCGTCGCCCCAGCCGACGGCGGTGACAGGGCTGCCGCTACCGTCGGGCGATGCGGGCAAATCGACCAGGATGTCGACCATGAGGGCACTGTTGGCGCGCCGAGCGCCTCCGGCACAGCATACAGCGCGATTGGTGTTTGGGCGACTGGCCAGGCAGTTGCCGTGAGCGAGCATACGCTCCGGGAAAAGCGACGGGCGCTGGCGTGGCAGTGCTAAGCACCGCTGAACTGCGCCTGCGGCTACCGATACTCCCCAATCAACTGAAACCCCGCCCAAAACGCCGGGTCCGAGTACGGCGTCGCCCCTGCTTTGTCCAGCCGCAGCACGTGCAACTGCGCCTGCCGCAAGGCTTCCAGCGTATCGACCGGCCTGCCTTCCTTGTCCTTGCCAGCCTTGAGCAGCCGATAAAACTCCGTCATCAGCTCGGCGGTGGCATCGTCATCCACCTCCCACAGCGACGCCACCAGGCTCGGCGCCCCCGCATTGGCAAAGGCACTGGCAACGCTAATCAACTCCTCGCCCGACGACTTGCCCATTTGCAGCGCTGTCTCGCAGGCGCTCAGCACCACCAGGTCGGTCTTGCCATCCAGGCTCTCCAGCCCGTGGATGTCGAACACCGTCAGCGGCGCATCGGCCATCTTGAGGTGGCTTTTGGTCGCATCGGTTGCCAGGATGCCGTGCGTCGCGAAGTGCACCATGCGGTAGTTCTGCGCCAGTTGCTCAAACCGCGCTTTGGTGGCGTCCTTTTCGTAGAACACTTTGGCATCGGGAAAGGCATCCCGCTGTAGCCGCTCCACTTCAGCGCGCGCGCCCGGCAGTGAGCCATCCGGGTTGGCAAAGGCCAGCAGCGTTCGCGGTGGGCGCGGCCCGGTCTGCGGCGGCTGAAAGCGCGTCGCCGCCGACAGGTAGCCGATGCGCTGCTTCTCAATGGCATACAACGGCTTGCCTGCGGCGTCAGTCGTCTCCAGGGCGTGAACCGGCAGGTAATAAAGACTGCCATACGGCACCACCATCACGGTCTGCGCCCCTGCTATTTCACTTGCGATGGGTGCCAAGAGCCAGTTGTAGAGCTTCTTGCCGAGTTCCTTGTTGCGCGCTGGCGCCGCCGTCGGGTCGATGCCCACCACCTCCGCGCGTTTGCCACCGCGCACGGTCGGATTGCGAGCAGCCACCGTGTCGCGCCAGCCAAAGATGGCCTTGTCCAACTCGGCCGCACCGACCTCGACCTTGATGGCCTTGGGCCGGCTGCCGTCGCGGGTAATGACAAAGGCGTACAGCGCATCGTCCGCGGCGAAGTACTGCACCACCACCGTGCCCTCGGGAATGCTCTTTTGCAGGTCGCGCACGTTCTCGGCCTTGATCGACAGCGCCTGGTACATGCGCGGATTCTTGGCGTTAAGCTGCACCATCAGCTGGCGAAATTCGCGGTCGTTGCTCGCCACGACCTTGCCCAGCGCCTCGACGACGGCATGGTTGCGCTCGGCCTCTGGCTTGGCCAGCTCCTCTTGCAGCGCCTTCTTGCTGGCCGCCACCTGTTGCTCCGCCTGCCGAATCTTGTCGAGCGCGGCGCGCGCAGCCAGATCCTGTGCCTTGAGCTTGCTGGGATCGAAGATGCGACGAAGCGTCGCATCCCGGCTGAGCTCCAACCACTCCAGGGCCTTTTCGATGCGACCCGTCCGCAGGCAGTGGTCCACGGCGTCGCGAAACACCTCGCGGGTGCGGCCGACGTTCAAGCTGCCGTCGCGCGCAGCGTCGCCGCCCGACCGTGACAGCACGTCCACCAGCGTCGTCACGGCCTTTTCGTGCGCCGCGAACGCCCGCTCGGCCTGGCCCGCTTTGTCCAGCGCCACCGCCAGCACGTGCCATGCCGGAAACTGATTGCCCGCGATGTCGACCGTCGCCGCCAGATCGGTCGCCGATTGCGCCAGCGGCAGCGCCGCCGCAGCCTGGCCGGCATCGAGCTCCAGCTGTGCAGACTTGGCGAAAATGCTGCTCATTTGCGGCTTTCGGCCTGCCACTTGCGCCAGCTGCAGCGCCGAGGCCAACGCGCGGCGGCCGTCGTCAAAGCGCTTGAGCGCCGTGTAGGCGACGCCCAGCTCGATGAGGCAGCGCGCCTGGCCATCGAGGTCGTTGACCGAGCCATAGAGCTGCACCGCCTGGCGCAACAGCGGCTCTGCGGCCCGGGCGTCATGCAGGCCGTGCAGCTGCGCCGAGCCTTCGAACAGCCGGGCCATCGCCCGCACCCAGTTGTCGCCGGTGCGCACGCCGAGTTCGTAGACGTCGCCGAAGTAGCGCACGGCCGTCTTGCCGTCGCCGGAGTCCAATGCCGCGGCGCCCAGCAGCATCAGCGCAAAACGCTCGTTGGCGGCGTCGCCCAGGCTGCGCGCCTTGACCAGCATCGGCGTCGCGATCTGCCGTACCGCGGGCAGGTCGCCGTTGGTCAGGTGCAGGTCGGCTAGCGAACCCTGGGCATTGAGCAGCATCTTGGCGTTGCCGACCCAGTCGGCCAGCATCGCCGCGCGGTCGAGGTCCTGCCGAGCTTGGCCCAGCTTGCCGTCGCCCAGTAGTTGCCGGCCGCGGCTGTCGTGCATATTGGCGAGGCAATGGTAGTTGTCCTGGGCTTCACAGATCGCGATGGCGCGTTGCGTAAAGGCGCGGCGGGCACCCAGGTTGCCTGCCATCGCCTCCAGGTCCGCTTGTAGGGCCAGTAGATCGAGCAGCGCATACGACTCGCCCTGGCTGCGCAGGCGCTCCGTGTGCGGCAGCAGCAAAGCCAGCGCGTCCGCTTGACGGCCCTGCGCAAACCGGCTGGCGACCACCGCGTACACGGCCTGATCGGCCTGCCACGGGTGCACCTTGGCCAGTAGCGCGCGCGCCCGCTCATGCAGCACCTCGGCCGACTTGGGGTCGCCACGCTCCTGGCCTGTCGCGCCTCGTCGCGCAGGGCATCGGCTTGCAGCCCCAACCGCGCCGCCTCGTACAGGTCGGCCGCGGGCGTGCCGGGCTGGGGCGTGCCGATGGTGGCGATCGCGCGGTGAAAGCTGCCCTCTGCCAGGTAGGCTCGGCCCAGGCGCAAGCGATTGTCCGCCGTCTCGGTGACGGCCATCGCGGCTTCTGCGGCGCAGCGCTCGACCATCACCTTTTCGCCCGGGGAGGCCGGCGCGAACTCTGCCGCGGCCGCCGCCTTTTCGGCCGGGTCGAACCGCGCACCGCTGGCCTCGGCAAATGCCCGCCGCGCGTCGGGCCAGTGCTTGGACGCGCGCACGATGGACCTGCTGGCCTCGGTTGCCGCCAGCGGCGCGTCCATCCACACCAGCGCGCGCACCAGCCGCAGGCGGTTGCGCTCGACGTCCCTGCCGGCCGCGATGGCGTCGTGCGCCTGGCGGGCTACGCGGGCACCCAGCCGCAGGTTGCGCAGCGTGTAATCGTCGGGCAGCAGCTTCCAGGCGTGGTCGGCAAGCTGCTCGGCCTGGGCAAAATCACCTTTGGTGACCGCAATTTGCGCCAGTGTCTGCCGCGGCCAGGCGTAGCCGGGGTCATTGGCCGCGGTGGTTGCCTCTGCCAGTGCCATTGCCACGTCGCCCTGATCCAACGCCGCCTGCGCCAGCACCAGATGCCCATAGTGGCTGTCGGGCTTGAGCGGCAGCGCCTTGTCGAGGACTTTGCGCGCCATGTCGGGCCGGTTGAGCTGCAGCTGCACCCAGGCGATGCCAAACCACGCGTCGGCGTCTTTGGGAGCGAGCTTGACCTGGCGCAGACGCAGCTCCAGCGCCAGCGCGTACTCCCACACGCCGATCGCCGCCGCGGCAACTTTGCCGACCGCTGCCGCCGCCTGCGTGGACTCACCGATCGAACCCAGCTTGCGTACAATGACCTGGACCTTGTCGCGCACGGACTTGGTCTCGTGGTTGCGCGCCGCGGTTTCGGCCGCGTCGATGGCGCTCTGCACGTCGCGGCGCACGGCCACGCGCTTCTGTCCTTGATGGGCCTGCGCAAGCTGCTCAGGAGTCGCAGCCACGTCCAGCGCCGCATGGAGCTTGGCGATTGCGCTATCCCACTGTTTCTCCTCCTCGTGCAGCTTGCCGAGCGCCAGCTTGGCGGCAAAGCCCTTGGGGTCGGTCTGGATGGCCGCCATCTGCTCGGCGTAGGTCCGCCAGATGGTCAATTCCGTGCTGGATTTCTGCTTCTCCGCAGCGCGCAGGATGGCCAGCGCCTGCGCGTACTGCCCGCGACGCACCAGGATCATGCCGCGGTAGCGCTGCAGGTCCCATGGCCGAAAGCCGACTTTTTCCAGCGCAGCCAGTTCCTCGCCGGCCAGCGCATACGCCGAACGGTTGAACAGCGCGACCATCAGCTTATAGCGCCGGTCGCTGTCGTCGGGGTCGCGGCTCAGCACGTCGCGGTGGATGCGGATATCGTTGGCCGCCTTGACCCGCGTCTTGGCCGCCTCGAGGTCGGGCACCAGCGCCAGCGCCTGTCGCCACAGGCCCTCTGCGGTCTTGAAGTCGCCGCGCTCGGCCGCCGCGTTGCCGTCTTGTAGCAGTGGATTGGCAGCACGCAGCGCCACTTCGCGGTCGCCATCGGGGGTACGGTTGATGATCCAGGTCGCATAGACCTCGACCAGCTTCCAGCGATGGCCGATGTACTTGCCCGGAAAGGCCCGCACAAAGCCCAGAAACTTCTCGATGTCGGCCACAGTCGTGCGCGCAAATGCGTCACTCAAGGCCAGCCCATGAAAATCACCACCCTCGACGCGGACCTTGTAGACCGTGCGCGCCAGCTCGGCGAGGTCCAGCACCTCTTTGTGCATCGCCGCCAGGATGGGCGGGCGCGCTATCGCCGGCCCCTGCCGCAGCAGGTCTGCCAGGCGGAACATCGGCTCGTCACGCGTATGCCAGCGCAGCTCAATGTCCAGGGCCGCGCACTCGAGCAGCGCGTCGTCGCGCCAGGCGGCCGGCACCGGCCAGCGGTATTGCACGAACGCGCCGACCTGGACCGGCTCGGCGATGACCGACAGCTGTAGCACGCTCTCGGTCGGCCGCACCTCGACCACCTTGGCCCGGGCGATGCGGATGTCGATTTCGAGTTGTTTGCTTTTGCCGTCATCGCTCGGCAACAGCGGGTGGACGGTCAAGTCGTCGCGGCCGAGCACAATGCCGTCGTCACTGCCGCGACTGAACACCACACGGTCGGGTCCGAGAAGTTTGGTGACGTGGCCGCCGGCCCATAGCGTCGGCTCAGGCTTGGGTGCTGGCGGCGGGGCTGGGGCAGAGCTGACCGGTGGAGAACTGCACGCCAGGCCGCACGCGGTCAGCCAAACAGCGGCGAGCGCGCGCGCCAACGGGTGTGACATCACTCAGCGCACGCTACTTCCACGGACCCTGCGCGACTTCGTAGTCGTCGACATACTGCAGGCCAGTCGGCAACGTCAGGCAGTTGTTGTAGAAGGCCAGGTAGTTGTCGCGCTGGTTGTTGCCGTAGCCCGGCGAAGACGGTGCCACCACCACCACGGTGCTGGTCTTGTTGGCCGGCACCGACACGTTGACTTGGGCGCCAGTGCTCGGCCAGGCGTTGTTGTTCGAAGTCCAGGTCGTTGCGCCGTTGATGGACAGCGACGCCGTCTCGGACCAGCCGGAGTACGACGTGTAGTAGAATGACATCGACCAGTTGATGGCGTTGGCCGTAGTGTTCTTGACCCGGAACACCGCGCCGCAGACGCGGCCGGTGGTTGAGCTCGTGTACGGCCAGATCTCGGAGCAAACCACCGAGTTTGGCGCCATCGCGCGCCGTTGGTTGAAGATGGTGCGCAGCGAGTTGAAGTCGTTGCCGATGCTCGCCGCGTGGCCATTGCCGTCGGTCCAGGTTGACCCGTTGAGCCCGCCGAACACCGCGGCATTGTTGCTGGCATACCAGTCGCCAGCGCCGTTGGAGTAGGTCTGGAACGCGCCGGCCCAGTACACGCTCGCCGCCGCCGTCGGGTTGGTGCCGCCCGCGGTGATGTTGCCATCGACAATCAAGTCACCCTTGATCTGGATTTTCTTGTTCGACAGCGTCTGGATGTTGACGCTCCAGTTGAACTTGCCGTCGATGTTCTGTGGCGTGTTGTCCTTCAAGTCGCGAACGGTGATCGACCACAAACCCTTGATGTTCTTGCCGACCCAGTCCTTGTCCATGGCGCCGGACACCAGTGGCGTGTCATCGTTGAACTTGGCCTTGAGTGCATTGCCGGTCTTGCCGCCGTTGTACAGCAGGTACGGCGTGCTCATGCTCGGGCCGTACAGTTCGATCTTGATCGACGACATGTCCGAGTTGCTCA
>SXRM01000151.1 GCA_005792545.1 Pseudomonadota bacterium
GCGCTCAGCGTTCCATTGACGGCCTGACCGCCGACGGCGACCGCCAGTTCGGCATCAACGCAGTCAAGCGCGCGCTGGAAGAGCCGATGCGCCAGATTGCGGCCAACGCTGGCTGGGAAGGCTCGATCGTGGTCAACAAGTGCAAGGGGGGCGACGGCGGCTTTGGCTTCAACGCCGCCACCGAGACCTTTGGCGACCTGATGGCCCAGGGCGTCATCGACCCGACCAAGGTGGTGCGCTCGGCGCTCGTCAACGCCGCGTCGGTGACCAGCCTGATGCTGACCACCGACGCCATGATCACCGAGAAGCCCAAGAAGGAAGACAAGGGCGGCGGCGGCCACGGCCATGACCACGGTGGCGGCATGGGCGGTATGGGCGGCATGGGCGGTATGGACTTCTAGTCCAGCCCCTACTCTTGCGGCAGCTTGAAATGCACAGGCCAGACGTCCAGGCGCTTTTCGCGCTGTACCACCTGGGACTTGATGGCAGTGGCGTGTATCGGTTTCGCAATCTTGCGGACTGTGCACGCCACTGCCAGGTTCCGGCCGGGCAGTTGCAGCGCTGGCTGCAAGACGACCGTATCGACGCCGACGCGGTCAAGTCCGTCGCGTTCAACCTGACCCGCTATCACGTAGATGCGCAGTTCGTGGCGCCGGAACACGCTGGAGCGCTCATCGCCGAAGCGTATCGCGGATTCCGCGACGCACAGCGCCAGACGCGCGGCCGCAGCGGCGGCGAATTCGTGCATGACGTCAACTATGACGACATCTGGGGCGACGGCTATCGCGGACCCGACTGAGTGCCCATTCGCCGCCATGCGCCCTGCCAAGGCTGCCCGCTGGGAGTAGACGATGGCCCGAACGCCGATTTTTCCGCCCAACGCGCCCAAGCCGATTGCCCCGTACTCGCCGGGCGTGGCCTCTGACGCTGGGACGACCGTCTATGTGAGCGGGCAGATCGCGATTGATCCGGCGACCCAGCTTTTCGTGGACGGTGACGTCGCTGCCCAGACGCATCTGGCCATGCGCAATCTTGGCGCCGTGCTCGCCGCTGCCGGAGCCGACTACGGCGATCTGGTCAAGACCACCATCTACTTGCGGGACATGGGTGATTTCCCGGTCGTCAACGATGCGTATGCCAGCTACCTGCTGGCGCCCTATCCGGCGCGCGCGACCGTCCAGGTGGCCCGCTTGCCCCGCGATGCGGCGGTCGAAATCGACGCTGTTGCCGTCATCGGCGGGTAGGCCGCCAGCCCGGCGCGCTCATCGCGGCGGTACTGCGGGCGCGACCTCACGCAACAATTGCCCACACTTGAAGATGACTTCGCCCGGAATCTCGTGGCCGCCGCCGAAGCTGACGAACTGGCCGAGCCATCCGGCGTCGCCGAGCAAGTGATTGAGGCGTTGGGCAGCAGCGTGGCTCAGCAGCGGGTCGTCGCGACCGTGGCTTTGCACAAAGCGCAGTCCGCGGTGGCGCGGCGCCAGGGTTCGCCAGTGGGGCTCGTCCAGAAGCGTCCCGGACAGGATGGCCAGACCCGCTGGCGCAACGGCTGACTCCAAGGCCAATGAAGTCGCCACCATAGCGCCCTGCGAGAAGCCCATCAGCACGGTGTTGTCGAGCGCAGCGCCCGCAGCGTGCAGCATGGCCGCAACCATCGCCCGCGACGTCGCCAACTGCGGCGGACTCGCACGGCTCATGTCCGGCGCCCGGCCCGCCAACATCGCCAGTTGCAACGCCATCAGATCGATAGGAAACCACGCGCGGCCCATCACGTGAGGGCCAATCTCGACCTCTTGCGGCGCGTGCGGGAACAGCCACGTCGTGCCCGCGGGAGCGTCGATCTCGCGACACAGTGGCAACAGGTCGTGGGCATCCGCACCGTAACCATGCAGTACAGCGACCACGAGGCCACCAGGCGCGCCAGGCACGACCAGGGTCTGCAGGCCGCCCAACTCATTTTGTGTGTAACCCAGGGCCATCGGCGCCTCCCGCACGGCGCCGCGGTATAGGAGAAGGGCGCAGGGCGGTCAAGGCGTCTCAGACCCGCGGTGACGCAATTGCCCCCTCGGAGGCGGCTGGCGTACGCTGTGGTCATGATGCGTGCCCTCCTGTTGTCGTCGGTCTGTCTTGTCGCTTGCGGTGCCAGCGCGCCTGTGCCTGTGCAGGGCGATGCGGATGCCTCAAAGCCGCTTCTGGACGTGACAGCGGACGGTGTGGATACCGCGGCGGCGCTCGCGGAGGTGACCGCTCCGGCATCTTGCGGCGCTGCGGACAGCGACTTGCGCTTGCACCATGTCCAGATGCTTGGCACCCACAACAGCTACCATATCGCCAAGGCCAAGCCTCTGGTATCCCAATGGAATTACACGCACAGTCCACTGCATGTGCAACTGGAAGAGGAGGGCGTGCGGGCGTTTGAGTTCGACCTGCACTTTGTGGCCGCTGGCCAGCCGATTGCGGTCAAGCACGTGCCAGGCATGGACGACGGCAGCCACTGCGCCACGCTCGGCGACTGCCTCGGCCAGCTCAAGGCCTGGAGCGAGCTGCACCCGTGCCATCACCCACTGGTCGTGACACTCGAAAACAAGGACGAATTGACGGAATTCGACCTTTCGGACCACCTGCCGGAGTTCGAAAAACAGGTCCTGGCTGCGTTGCCGGCAGAGCGTCTCATCAAGCCCGACGACCTGCGCGGCTCGTTCAGCAGCCTGGCCGCAGCGGCCGCAGCTGGCAATTGGCCGACCCTTGGGCAGTCGCGCGGCAAGTTCGTGATCATCCTGTACGACAAGGAAGGCCTATTCGGCAAATACAAGAAGCTGCGTGCAGGGTTGCAAGGCGCGCCGGCGTTCGTGTTCGGCAAGCTCGGCGATTCGGACACCGCCGCGGTGCTGGCCGACAACCCGCTGGACCCGGAACTCGACAAAGCCGCGCTTGCCGGCTGCCTCGTGCGCACCTTTCCAGAACCCACGCACGCGGAGTCGACTGCGGCCCTGGCAAGCGGCGCCCACGTCGTCAGCACCGACTACCCCGTGCCTAAGGCTCGGATGCCCGGGTTCGCGCTGCAGTTGCCAGGCGGCGAGCCCTCGCGTTGCAATCCCAAAACAGCGCCCAATTCGTGCACGGCAAAGGCTGTCAACGCTGGGGTCGGCAAGCCCGTGAACTGGCAGGCGCAGCCCAAGAAGACGGCCTGGGGCCAGGTACAAGGCGCATGCGCGACGGCATGGCTGGCGCACTCGTTGGCTGAGACGACGCCATCGTTCCACGTCAACACCTATACCTTTGCGTCGTCAGGTCCGTTCGATCCGACGCCGTTGCTGCCCCTGGCGACCAAGCGCCGCAATGGCCCCAACAACGGCGGCAGCAGCAATTGCAGCGAAGCCATGAGCATCCAGACCATTTGCGACTGCGAAAGTGCCAAGCCGCTAAAGCTCGAGTTGGAGATCGCCTTTACCGCCAAGGGCCAAACGACCGATTGGCTGGGCGAATTGGATGGCGTCAAGTTCGGCGTGTCCGTATCCCGCATCTACCTCGGCCCGACTGCCACGACCTACACCGAAACGGACGCGACCAAGTTGCTGGAGAAGAAACTGGGCGGCATCAACGCCTCGACCGGGCTGGTTGCCTCCCGCGACAAGTGGAAGAAGCAGGTGCTGCACCTTTGGACGTTGCGCGAAGATTGGGTGCCGGCTGTGCAGCAGGCCTGGATCAAGCTGCCGGCGGCGCTCAAGGCGGATACGGCGATTCTGGTCACTGTCGAAAAGGGCAGCGAGCACATCGTCAAGGAGACCTGCAAGCCTTGACCCCGGGCGGCACGGCCGTCATCCTCCGCGCCCGCGCGGCAGATCCGCCCGCGAAAAGCAGAGACCATGGCCCTCTCCGTCGGTCAGACAGTCAGCCGCAGCACCGCCGTGACGCCAGCGCTGGTGCAGCAGTTCGCCCAGGTTTGCGGCGACTTCAACCCTGTCCATCTGGATGCTGGCTTCGCCGCGACCACGCCATTTGGTCGGCCGATCGCGCACGGCATGCTCGGGGCGTCGCTGATTTCCGGCTTGCTCGGCTCCGAGTTTCCGGGACCCGGGACCATCTACCTGGAACAGACGCTCAAGTTCGCCAAGCCCATTTTCGTTGGCGACACCGTGACGACGCAGGTCGAAGTCGTTTGGATTCGCGAAGACAAGCCGATCGCGCGCTTGCGTACGACCGTCGTCAACGGCCAGGGCCAGATTGCCGTCGAAGGCGAGGCTGTCGTGCGGTTTCCGGTCTGATCGGTGCGGATTGAAGGCCTAGCGCGACAGGCTGGCAAGAATCACCACAAGCACCAGCGGCGGCGCCAACGCTACGGCCAGGATCGCCTTGGCAACCGGCTTGGCAAAGTTCAGGGTCCAGCCGTAGCCGAAGCGGCGCCCGATCCACAGGCGGTCGTCGCCCGCATTGTGGTAGAAAAGCCCATATTTCCAACGTGCCGCGTCCGGCAGGGTGGCCATGGCCGTGCTCATGCGGCGGCCCAGGTGCCACAGGCCAAATGCCATGCACGCGAACATGGCCACCAGCGGGCCGAGTAGCGACTTGGTGCCCATCAGCGGCGTCATACTGCCAGCCAGTGCGAGAAGCGAGATCCCCGAGACCACGCCAAAGCGAACCGGGCCTAGCCCGACGACCGGCGCATCGCTCTTGTTGCCTGCGACGCGCTGCAGCGCATCGACGCCCACCAAAACCGCCCAGACAGCCAGAGGCAGGCCGGCGACAATCCAGACCAATTGCCCGCGCGGCGTCCAGCCGTCGATCGCGCCTTTGTGGTTCCAGTGCGTTGGGACCATTTCGGGCAGCAGCGCACTGATTTCGCCGACCAGTGCCACTACGGCAGCCAGCCACAGCGCGGCCATCCCATCCCAACGATCGAGAAGGCCTTTCATTTGCACGCCTCGCCTGTCGAGCACATGTTCCAGCGCAAGCCATTGCACACGTTCTGGCACTTCTGCTTGCCTTTGGCGACCGGGCCCGTCGTCTTGCCGCAGCGCACCTCGCAGTCGCGCTCTGCGCCCTCGTTCGGGCAAACGTCATCGGGGCCATTGCAAACCAATGGGCAGTCGAAAATCGGCCAGTTGATGTAGTACGAAAGCGTGCAGTTGGCGCCCAACGGCTTGGTGCAGATGTGTGCGCCCGTCATCGGGATGCCGTCGGTGCACAAATAGTTTTGCGGCGCTTTGCTGCCGTTCTGGCACGGGCCGTTGGCGAACTCGCCGCACTGATGCTTGACGTCGCAGTCGCCCCACTGCCCCGCGACGCAAGCGTGGGTGCCCATGATGAGGATTGGAATCTGTCCGCTGATGCAACCCGCAGCGTAGGTCTGCGGGCATTCGACCCAGCAGCGCTTGAGTTCACCGGGCTTGCAGGCTGCGGTGCTGGCATCGACCGCAGAAGTTCCGTCCGGCGAGGCATCGGCGGGCGCCACGTCCTTGGCCAGGGTGTCGGCCACGTCAGCAGCTGTCTCTGCAACGGCGTCTGCTGCAACGAGGTCAGCCGAGGCGTCTGCGACTTCGGCGACGGTCTCCGCCGCGGCGTCCGTCGGAGCAACTTCTGTTGCCGCGTCGGCAACCAAGTCTGCGTCGGCGTCGATCGGGACGTCGGCAGGAGCGGTTGTGTCACCTGTGGCGCTATCCGGTTTTGGCGGCGCGTCTGAGAGACCATCGGCCTGCGCCGCGGTTTCTCCTGCAAGGGCGTTCGCGTCACCTGCAACATCCACCGCTGCCGTTTCCGCAGCAGTGCTATCCGGGCTGCCGGCGCTGTCTGGCAGCGCGGTGGCGGTGTTCTGCGTCGAGGTGCACGCGACCAGAACCGCGGCCGAGAGCACCGGACCAAGCAGTTGGGGCCATCGCATCGGCAACATGGGGCGCCTCCCAAGGGGCTTGGCGCGCGTACCATTGCGCGCCGGGTTTCGACGCATCGTGGCGCGGCGGGGTCCAATCGTCAATCGCGCGGTGAAGTTCCGTCAGGTTTCGCTTGCCGCGGGCCGGGGCCGGCGGTATCGTCCAGTTGTCGGTCCAGTGGTCACCACGCTTCGGACCGTCGCAACCAGTTCAGGTGAACCGTGCTGCTAGTCCGCTTGCCGATGCGCTGGGTCGCGCTGATTGCGCTCGCGGTGGGTATTGGCCTGCCCGGCTCGGCCTGGGCGCAGGTGTGCGCGTGCAAGAAGTCACCGTCCGGCGTCTGCCAGCGCTGGCACCAGCAGCAAGTTCCGTGGTCGCTGTACATCGGTCCGGGTCAAGGCGTGCTGACGGACAAGGCTTTTGAAGAACTCGCGGTCGCCGCGTTCACCTCGTGGTCCAAAGTCTCGTGCAGCCTGTGCATGGTGCTCGCGACCGACGGGCAGTCATGCAAACCTGCGACTTGCGACCCGAATCCCATCGGCGTTGAACCCATCTACAAGGGCAGGGCCGACCAGGCCCAGCTCGCGACAAGCTGTGGTGGGGTGTATTGCGCAGCGGCTGCACCGGGCACGGCGCAGGTTGCGCTCATCCGCGAGAGCGACATGTGGCCGCTCGGCAAGTCGGTGATCACTGCGCCCATCCTGACCGTGACCAAGAAGGGCCACATCGTCGACGCCGATGTGCTGGTCTACGACGACGGCAAGAGCTTCTGCCTCGACAAGTGTCAGAAGCACCAGTACCCGCTCGGCGGGGCGCTGGTGCAAGAAGTGGGGCATTTCTTGGGCGTTGGCTATTCGGAGCACACGCTGAGCGTGCTGGCCGCCAACTACAATTCGAGCCGTACCAACCTGTTGCCGCAGCTGACGCCTGATGATGCCAACTGCATGTGCCAGATTTACCGCAGCAGCGCCGATCCGCAAGACTGCGCGGCACCGGTGAACCACAGCAGCCCGGAGTGCTCGGCCACCGTCAGGCCGGTGCGGGCGGGCGCTGGCTCTCAAGGCGTGGCAGTTGCCGCACTGACCCTTCTGGTCGGCGTAGTGGCAGGCGGCCGACGCCGTTACAGCGGTCGCAATTCTTCCGTGCCGTAGCGGCGCAGGTAGCTTTCCGCCACGCCGGGGCACTCTGCAAACGCGCTGCATGACCGGCAGGTCTCGGCAAACACGTTGAAATGTGCCTCGATGTGGTCGATCGCATACAAGCGATCGCCGCTCACGTCGTCCAAGTAGTGTGTCTCGCCAAAGCCTGAGCGCGCGACGTTGCGCACGCGCCGGTCGCCCACTGTGCACGGCGGGACGCTTTCAAACGTCACATCGACCCCTGCCGTCTCGCCCAGTTCCGCGCAGTTGCGCAGGTCATGCGCGACCTCCGCGTAGCGTAGGGCGATGCCATCCCAGGCCCCACCTTTGCCGGCGGTAGACGGAAACACGAACTTCCACTGGACCTGTGCTCCCCAGCGGGCCATTCCCCATTGCAGCAATTCCACAAGCTTGCCCAGAGTAGGCCGCGTCGCCACCGCGTTGACCATCACGGCCACACCGCACCGCAACAGCTCGTCGATGCCAGCGACCACGCGGTCGTGTCCTTTGGTGGTCGTGCCAGAAATCAGCGCGCTCTGCGCCGGGTCTTGCGCGTGCAGCGACACGATCGCGCGCAATAGCCCCATTTCGGCGACCGTTGCGCAAAACCCGGGCTCGTGCAGGCGGCTGCCGTTGGTGTTGATGTCCCAGGCGATATCGTGGGCGCGCAGCGACTCGACTACATCCAGGAAGCCCGGGTGCACCGTGGGCTCGCCGCCGGTAACCACCACGCGCCGCATGCCCTGCTCATGCAACCACCGTACGCGGCGCAATAACTCGTCTGTGGCCGTCTGCCACGCCTCCGGCCGTCCGCTGTTGCTGCACATCGGGCAGTGGTGGTTGCATAACTCGCCGAGGCGAAACAGCGCAATCGAGCGCGGTGTCACCGGAGCTAATTCCGCCACGCGCCGACGAAACAGGCGCAGGGGTTGTGCAGCAGCGGCCGTGCCTGCCAAGATCGTCCACCAGCCGCAGCAGTCGGGGTGCGGCCACCGCATTGTGCCCGCGGGACGACAGGGGCGCCACTTGCCGGCAGATGTGTCCATGTCCGCTGTGCAACGCCGGATGATCGCCTTAGTGGCCGTGGTGATGACGGCCGCTTTGACCCTGCTGGTGCGCCGCGCCGGCCGCCGACCGACGCCACCGCCGGCTGCGCCACCTGCGGCTGCTGTCGTGCAGACGCCCGCCGATGCCGGTGCGGCAGTCAACGAACCGGACGCCAGCGGGCACTTTCCCATCGACGTTGAGCTTTGGAAGCTGCCCGGGACGTTGCCTGGCCTCGGACCGGTGGCGCCGCCGCTGCAGGCTGCTGATCTGCTGCCGCAGATTTCGGGCGTGGTGCGCCGGGGCCAGATCACGCAGAGCGATGCGCTACACGCTGCGCGCGCGGTGTGGCCCGCGTTGGCCCGCTGCGGGATCGACCGGCGCCGAGCGGTGACCGCGACGTTTTCGCTTTCGGGTGGCCAGACGGTTGGCTCGAGCGCCGTCCACGGTCCCAAGCTCGCCGGCGCGCTGTCACCGACCGAGCGAGATTGTGCGTTGGCGGGGCTGGCGCAGGTGCAAGCACCGGTGGCGACGGACTGCCAGGGCGAAGTCGAGGTCCACTTTGGCAACGGCACTGCACCCGCGCCATAAGTCATCGACCAACGGCACCTGTGCTATAACCGCGGCCCGCCCGACGCGAACGGGCGCAGCGGGATAGCAGGATGTCGTTCTGGTCAGGTCGCAGGGTCCTGGTTACCGGTGCAGGCGGGTTCATCGGCTCGCACCTCACCGAGCGTTTGGTCGCCGAGGGTGCGCAAGTCCGGGCATTCTTGCGGTACAACTCGGCGGGACGACAGGGCTTTCTCGATGATCTGCCAGCGGAGGTGCGCGCCGGAATCGAGGTCGTGGCCTCGACCGTCGAAGACCCGTTCGCCGTGCGCAAAGCGGTCGTGGGCTGCGATACGGTGCTGCACCTCGCGGCGCTGATCGGCATCCCGTATAGCTACGTCGCACCGCAGCACTACGTCGCCACCAACATCGGTGGCACGGTCAACATCTTGGAGGCGTCGCTGCGCGAGGGTGTCCGCCGCGTGGTCCACACGTCGACGTCGGAGACCTACGGCACCGCTCAGTACGCGCCCATCGACGAGCGCCACCCGTTGGTCGGGCAATCGCCGTACTCAGCCACTAAGATCGCCGCCGATCAGATGGCGCTCGCGTATCACCGGTCGTTTGACTTGCCGGTGGCAATCTTGCGGCCGGTCAACAC
>SXRM01000152.1 GCA_005792545.1 Pseudomonadota bacterium
CCGGCGGCATCCTCCTCGCGCCGCTGCCCGGCGTGCAGACCTGTGTACCGGGCACGGCGACCGTGCCGCTGCCGGGTGTGCTGGCCGAGGTGGTCGACAACCACGGTCAGCCACTGCCGGCCGACGTCGGCGGCCTGCTGGTGCTGCGCCACCCGTGGCCCGGCATGGCGCGGACCGTGTGGGGCGACCGCGAGCGCTACAAGCAGACCTATTTTTCGCGCGTGCCCGGCATCTACTTCACCGGCGACGGCGCCCGCAAGGATCGCCACGGCAACTTCTGGATCCTGGGTCGGGTCGACGATGTGCTCAACGTCGCCGGCCACCGCATCGGCACCATGGAAGTCGAGTCGGCGTTGGTCAGCCACCCACAGGTCGCCGAAGCCGCGGTGGTGGGAAGGCCCGATCCGCTGACGGGCCAGGCGATCGTGGCGTTTGTGACGCCGCGGCTGGGCGTTCACACCAGCGCAGAACTCGGCGAGACGCTGCGCGCTCACGTCGCCAAAGAGATTGGTGGGCTGGCTCGACCGGCGGAGATTCGCTTTGCGATGGCGCTGCCCAAGATGCGCTCTGGCAAGATCATGCGGCGGCTGTTGCGCGAACTGGCGACCCAAGGCACGGTGAGCGGCGACACCACCACGCTCGAAGACTTTGGCGTCTTGGAGGCGCTGCGGGTCAACGATGACGATTGATCGGCACCGATGGCTGATGGTGATGGCGGCGACGCTGGCGTTGGCGGCGTGCGTGACAGCCAAGCCGCGCCGATGGTTTTCGGGCAGTTGCACGGGCAACGGTGCCTGTGACGGCGACGGGCTGTGTTTTGACGGGCTGTGCGCCGTCTCGTGTACCAGTTCCGCCGATTGTGGCGAAGGCATCTGCATTCAAAAGCACTGCCTGCTGCCGGGTCTGGTGTGCAAGACCAACCACTGCGCCGACGCCAATCAGTGCACCATCGACCTGTGCAATCCGGCCGACGGCAACTGTCGCCACGACCCGGCCCAGACGGCGTGCGACGACGGCGACCTGTGCACGATCGGCGACGAGTGCATCGACCAGGGCGGCAGCGGCGTCTGCAAGGCTGCGGCCAAGTGCGACGACGGCGACCCGGCGACCCCGGATAGCTGCGACAAGACGACCGGCGCCTGCAGCCATGGCGTGCCCTGACCCACTGAGTTGACGATAACCGCGCCTGCGGCCTTTGATTTTTCACGCCCCCTTGCCCCGCAACGCCAACGGGACTACAACCCGCCCCGCGCGCCCGCGGCGGCGTTGCGGATCGCCCAAGATGCCCAGTTTTCCGACTCCCCCGCTCGGCGGCCCCGCTGACGACGACGATTTTGCCGCGCTTTTGGCCCAGGCCGGCAATGTGCAACGCACCCGCTACAAGCCCGGCGATCAGGTGCGCGGGCAGGTGATGCTGATCGGCGAAAAGACGGCGACGCTGCAGCTGCCCGACGGCCAGGAAGGGCTGCTCGACTTGTCGGGCATGCGCGGTAAAGATGGCCAGTTGCTCATCGCCAAAGACGAGTTCGTCACCGGCTACGTGCTGCGCATCCGCGACCGCGTCATCGAAATCGCGCGGCACATCGGCAAGTCGCAAATCAGCACCCAAGTGCTGCAAGAGGCGGTGCAAAGCCAGATCCCAATCGATGGCACGGTGACGGCCAGCAACAAGGGCGGGTACCTGGTAGACCTGGGCAACGGCGCGCAGGGGTTCTGCCCGCATGCCATGATCGACAGCCGCCGGGTCGAGGATCCGGCGACCATGGTCGGTCAGCGCTTCAAGTTCCGGGTGCTCGAGGTTCGCGGCGACAACGACGTGCTGGTGTCGCGGCGCGCGGCGCAGCAAGCCGAACAGGCCCGCCAGGCCGAGGAGACCCGCGCCAAGCTAGTGGTCGGCGCCAAGCTGTCGGGCACCGTCACCAACGTGCGCGAATTCGGTGCGTTCGTGGATCTGGGCGGCATTGAGGGCATGATTCCGGCTAGCGAGCTGGCCTACGGCCGGGTCAAAGTCGAAGACGTCGTCAAGCCCGGCGAGCGCGTCGAAGTCCAGGTGCAGCGCATTGAGCCGGGTCTTGACCACAAGGGCCGGCCGAACGAGCGCATCTCGCTGTCGATGCGGGCGCTGGCGGCCGACCCGTTTGCGGTGCTGGGCGAAGAGTTGCTGCCCGGGCACATCCTGATTGGCCGGGTGCGGCGGGTCGAGCCGTTTGGCGCCATCGTCGAGCTGGTGCCGGGCGTCGAAGGCCTGGTCCACGTCAGCGCGTTTGGCCGCCGCGTGAGCGTCCCAGGCGAAGTCGTGCAGCCCGAGATGAAGGTGCATGTGCGGGTGCTGGCGGTCGACAAGGCCATGCGGCGCCTGTCGCTGGCCTACGTGGACGCCGAAAAACTGCCGGTAGTGCTCGATCCGACAGCGACCGTGCCGCAGAGCAAGACGGCTGCGGTGTTCGTGGGTATGGCCAAGGTGGAGGCGGGCGACAAGCTCGACAAGGCCGCGGTAGCGGGTCTTGCCAATGCGTCAAGCAACCAACGCCAGGAGAAGCCGCGGGTGCCGTCGATTGGCGAACTGCTGGACGTCACCGTGGACAAGACTGAGTCCTTTGGCGTGCTGGTCAGCTTTGGCCAACCGGGCGCGATGGGCCGCGGCATGGTGCCGATTAGCGAGCTGGGCCTGGCGCAAGGCGCGGACATTCGGCGACACCTGCCGGTCGGCACCGTTTTTCCGGCTGTGGTCACCGACAGTCGGCCCGATGGCCGCGTTCGCCTGTCGCGTACGGGCGCCGAGCGGGCGCGCGAACGCTCCGAAGCCGAGTCGTTCCTGGCCACCCAGGCGAACCATGCAGCCAAGGGCGGCGTGGGGTCGTTTGGCGAATTGCTGCTCAAACAGCTGGCCCAGCCCGGCACCAAACCCGTAAAAAAGTAGCGGTCAGGCGACGTCGCCATGGCGGGCTTGCTCGACACCCTGAGCGAGGATCAGACCCAGGTCTGCCGCCACCTGCCGTACCCGATTGCGGTAGTCTGGCAGCAAGTTCTGCAGGCGCCAAACGCTATCCAGGTCCAGGCGCGACTGCACACCCAGGTCGAGGTGGTGGCGCGGTTTGTCGGCGTCGTACTGCTTTGTGACTACTTGCGCGGGCCGGCGGACCCTGCGGTCGAGGGCGCGCTCGACTGCCTGCACAAGCCCGAGCCGGAAGACTGGCTGGCGCTGATCGGCCACCTGTGCGAGGCCCTGCAGCGTCGGACTGACCCGCCGGTGATGGTGCAGCCACTGGTCGGCTGGCGCCGTCGCCGCGCCCACGCTGACCGCGACGGGCTACAGCAGCTGTCGCATGTGATGACCCTGCGCAAGCAGGCGCTGGTCGCGACCGAGCTCGACGAGTCGTTCGAGGCCAGTCGTCTGCTTGAAGACTTGCTGCAAGGCGTGCTGGACCTGCTGGAGTCGCTGCGGTTCCTCGGGGCGTGGCGGCTGTTGCGCATCGTCGACCTGACGACGTTGCGCCACAAGGGCTTTGCGGGGCGGGTGCAGGTCTTTGCCGGCGGCGGCGAGGCGCCAGAGCCCATCGACGCCACCTGGACGGCGCACCTCGTCACCGACGCCGTCTACCTGGTGGACCCGCAGGCCAGCCAGTTCTTGGAGTTGTCGCCGCTGGTGCGCGTGTTGCCTCATCCGCGCACGCGCCGGCCGCTGTGCTTTGTGTTCGCGCACGCCGAGGGTCTGCAGCGACCGACCCTGGTCCACGACCCGAGCGGCGTGCTCGCCGAGACATCGATTGCCGGCGCGGGCGGCGAAGTTGCGCTGGTCGATTGGTTGGCGATGCGCCAGCAGCACGGCGCGTGGCAGGCCAATCAGGACACCGACAAGCTGTTGTGCGTCGACCCCAATGCGCAAAGGTACCTCGCTGCCAAGCGCACGCTGCCAGGCCGGCCGATTTCGGGACTGTCGCAGCTGGCGTTTGCCGGGTCGCGGGGCTCGTCGCTGTTTGGCAAGTCGCGGCGCATTAGCCTCGGCGTCCAGGTTGCCTTGGCCGTGGTGGTGGTCGGCGCCGCTGCGGTGCTTCTGGCGCCACGGTCGGCTCGGCGGGCGCCGGTGGTCATCTCCGATGAGGCGGCGGCGCCCTTGAACATCCATGCCGATGCGCAAGCGGTAGCGGCGGCTGAGCCGGCAACAGCGGCGGCGACGGTGGCCGCGGGCGCCGCGCGCCCGGAACCGGCGGCTGCGGGTGTGGCGGCCCCTGCGCCTGCCCCTGCGCCTGCTGCCTCTGTGCCTGGGCCTGTCCCTGTCCCTGTTGTGCCTGCGCCTAGCGCGGTAGCTGCGGCTGCCCCCGCCGCTGAGCCCGCACCTGTGCCTGAGAAAGCGCAGCCCCAACCGGCCCAGCCGGCTGCAACACCTCCTGTCGCCGCCGCGCCGCCGCCTGTCGCCGCCGCGCCGCCGCCCG
>SXRM01000153.1 GCA_005792545.1 Pseudomonadota bacterium
CTATACAGGATCGCGATGACCCGAGGTCATCTGCGATCGCTGTTCTTGCTTGCTCAGTGGGTCGCAAACTCGCGGCTTTGCAAGCCGACTCGTCGCTCCTTCCTTGCGGCAGGTTTGATCTCACCTCAAGGTGATTCTGTATAGCTAACAAGCACATGGTCGCCGGTCTGGCATTTGGTGCCGGGCTTCGGTGATCATGTATAGCAGCTGGCTGCCGTGAGCTCGGCTACTCGTTGCTCGGCTAGCGTCCGCCGCCCGGCCGGGTCGGTCCACGCCGCGATCTCTTGCAGGCGCTCAAAAAAGGCTGGCAGCAGCGGCAAGGCCCACGGTCGATCCGGCAGCAGGGCGAACAATCGGTCGACGCCGACCCCGGCCTCGAACAAGCGCCACAGCATGTAGAACGCTTCCAAGTCTGGTGCTGCCGCTACTAGCGACCCGGCAGTCGCCTCTGCCGCCTGCCCTTGCGTGTGCATCAGCATGCGCACAAGCTCGATGCGGCGCCGCGCCTCTGGCGAGAAATGCTCATCGGTCTGCGCGGCCAGGCCGGGCACGAAATAGGTGTACTGCGCCGGCGCACCGACGTCGTGCCGCGTGCGAACGCAGACCGAGACGGTGGGTACTTCCAGGTGAGCGACGCGGTGCAGGCATCGATCCGGTCCGGCGATTTCGCGAACCTCGCCCGCGCTCAGTAGTTCCGCGGCCGTCCGCCGCAAGGTACCGAGGCGCACCGGCTGGTGGTTCGGGTCGTCGCTGGCAAAAGCGTACCGCTCTTGCAGACTGCTGCCGTGGGCGACGCCGAATGCGCCAGAAAACACATGATCGTGCAAGGCGGTGGCGGGCGACAGCCAGAAATAGACTTCGATTCGCAGGTTGCCGCGGGCAACCACCGTGACCGGTGGCTCCCCGAAGCGACTGGTCAGGCTTTGGCGCGCCAGCCTCGCCTCGGCAGCCAGGGCGCGCACCCACTGCTCAGGCGGCGCCACCAGGGCGGGCATCGCTTCGCTGAGCATTGCCGTCGCAAGCGGGCTGAAAGCACTTGGCTCGCACTGCTGCCGCCGCCAGGTCGCGAGCAGGCGGCGGCCCAGCAAGCGCAGGGAAGCGATCAGGGGCAGCACATCCGTTCCAGCAGGGTCGGCTTGAGGTAGGGGCGACAAGTCCATGGCACGGGGTTGCGCGGCGGCGCAGGGTGCCGACGATAGCATGCGAGGCCAACTGCGTCTGCCGGGGTCGGTGTGAACGGGGCCAGGCCGTCGCCGCGTCAGGACACGGTCGTTGACAGCGTGAAAGCCACCGCGCAAAGTCGCGGTCGCGCCGCAACCGGACCGCCCGGCGGCGTGCTGGCCTTCGATTTGCGCATTTGGCTGAGGACCGTTCAAGGCGGAATGGCTTTGCAACTGCTCCGTTGACGGGCACGGAGCGGACCTGGGCGCCGGTGCTTGTCCGGCGGCAGGCTTGCATAGGGTAGACAGCCTATCTGGGCGCATTGAGACGAGCGGCAGCCATGCGAGCAGACACCAACCTGGACTTCGAATCCGCAAACTGCACCGAATTCGACTGGTGCTCCGCATTTGCCGGCGGCAGCTCCTTTTGCACGCAGTCCGCTTGGCGACGGCTCAAGCTCGGGCGGGTGCTTAAGGCCAGCGGGGGCCACGGCCAGTGGTTTGGCTTACCGCAGCCGGTCGACCATGAACGGGAACTTGCCAAAGACCTGCACGGCCTCGCTCTGACCGCCATCAACGTGGATGACCTGACCGGCGACCTCACGCTAGAACTTAGAGAGAGCAACTGCATCGAAATCCGCATCTCTTCCTCCGGTTATGAGAGCTACAGCTTCCGCTTGTTCGGCCACGAGTACGTCGGCGGCGGCGGTGGTGAACCCACAGTGGTGGTTCCGACGCCAAGAGCCCACGAATTCGTCAGTTGTCGGGTTGTGGGTGGGTTTGGCACCCATCAGCCGCCCTGGGAGGCGGCAGCGGAGCACGCAGCTTGAGGGGTTCCGCAGTTTTCTCGCGGTCCGCTTCACAGCATTGTCGCATCGACGGCGCGCTTTCAGAGAGCCGATTCGTGTCTGCCGACGCGGTGGCGCCCGACGGGGACCGGGCTCCCACAGTGCCCCAAACCGCCAAGGCACCCCCGGCAGCCGCCCGCAAATAAGTTCCGTACAGGGTGACACAGAGCCAGGCAGATTCGACGCATGGTCAGGGTCGAAGAACACGCCGCGCGGTCGCGTGTACAAATCGGCGGGCCCAGGCGACCCCAAGAATTGCTCGACGCGCGCCGCCACCTGGCTCACCGCTGGTCGATACAGCAAGTCTGCGGCGCGCAGGCGGCGCTGCGGCGCGTAGTCGAACGACGGCGCATCGACGGTGACCACAGCCACGCCGCGGCGGTCCGCGGCATCGGTCAGGGCAAAAAGGGTTTCGGGCGGCACCTCGTCATCGACCACAACCAGGCGGCGACCTAAGCCGCGCAGTGGCCCACCGAGGCCGGCCGCCGTAGCCAGGTGCGCGTCGCGGCGTTCGACGGCCGGGGCCATCGGCAGCGGCCAGTTGTCCAACGTCGCGTCGATCGGTGCGTACAGAAAGCGCGTGGCGGTGGTCTTGACGCCTTGCCTGACGGCCAGCGCCAGGTGCGCCGCGGCTGGGTCCTCGTCGGCAGCCTCGGTGCAGTTGCGCCACAGGAAGAGGCGGCCAGGCTGGGGCTGCAAGCGCAAGGGCCCAGGCACGGCGGCCGGCAACAGGGTCTCGCCGCCGGCCGCTGGCGCATCGAGGACCAGCATTGCGGTGACGGCCAGATAGCCCTCGTCGGTGTAGTAGGCGTCGCCGTGGCGCGGGTGCGACTCGCCGGGCTGATACTGGCGCAAGCGCAAAGTGCCGCCGTCCGGCAAACGCCAGGCGTCGTCCCAGCCGACCAGCGCTTCGATTCGCTGGGTGACCGCGGCCGCGGCCGGTTCGGCCGAGAGCGGCAACTCCAAGCTGTGCCCCGTCGTATCGCGGTGCTCGCTGTCCACGGTGTTCGCTCGGCGGACCGGGTCTTCAAACCACTGACGCAATGCGGCCAATTCCTGCGCAGTGGCAAACTCGTCGACGACCGCGACCAGCGGCGCGGCGCACAAAATACGGGCGTTCATGGAGGACCTTGGCTGGGATTCCGGCAAGCGGATACCCGGCGGCGCGGAGCCGTGACGTGCCACATTTCCGCCCGCAACTCCGGCGGCGAAAGGGCTCCAAGCGGAAAGGTCCGTGGTTGACAGCGCAAAGACTGCGGCGCACAGTCGCGATCGCGGTGTTGCCGGGCGCGTCCGGCGGGGCGTGGGAGGCTCAGTGGGGCGTTTGGCAGCGGGCCTCTCAAGGCAGAGTGTTTTTGGGCCGCCGCCCACACCGTCCGCGAACGATGGGGCTGGCCAATGCCGCGTTTTCCTTTGCGGCCCCTTTGGTGGACGTTGATGCTGGCGGTGCTGTGCGCTGGCCGTGCCAGCGATGACGCAGCAGGCAAGGGACCCTCGCTGACCGCAGTGACGCGTGACGGCGCTGATGTCGGCCTCACGGGCGACGCGGGTCCATCGCCCGCAGATGCAGCCCCCGAACCCGACGCGCCAAACGGCACGGCCAGCAGCGACGGCGACGTTGCGCCAGCCGCAGAAACCAGCGCCACGGACGCCGATGTCGCTGCGGACAGCGCCGACGATGCGACCGCCGATGTGCCGCCGGCCGATGGGTCAAAGCTCGATGCCGGGCCGGCCGACAGGCAAGCATCTGACGCGGTCGCGGCCGATGCGCCGCCCGCAGAAACCGTAGGGGCTGGCGCTGTGCCTTCAGACGTGCAGGTCACAGCACAAAGGCCGAAATGACCGAGTCTTTCCAGGCGCTTTCCGAATTCACGGGCGAAATCTACCGCCGACCGCCGGCAGCCGTGGATCCGAGCTATGAGCGGATGCGCTACCAATACGCGACGACCTCACTGCCGGCGGCCCACATGTCGCCGGCGGCGATTCTTTGCCCGCGCAGCGATGCCGACATCGTCGCAGCGATCCGGTACGCACGGGCGCACGGTGTGGCTATCGCGCTGCGTTCCGGCGGTCATGCCATGGGCGGCACTTCGTCAACGTTTGGCGCCAACGTGCAACTGGACATGGCGCATTTCAACGATTTTGTGTACGACGCGCCCAACAACCAGGTCACGATTTCCGCTGGCATGCGCAACGGCGAAGTCAACGCCCGCCTGCGCGAAATCTGCAAGGACGGCGATCCAAACAATCACCCGTTTTTTCCGCACGGCCACTGCGCAGGCGTGGGCATGGGCGGCCACCTGCACACCGGCGGCTACACGCTGTTCGAGCGGGCGTTTGGCATGTTCATCGACCATGTCGCCCGATTCCGCATCATCCTGGCCGACTGCGAAGCGTGCTCCATTCGCTGGATTCATCGCCCCGATCGACTGGCGCCGGATCCGGACAACGACGAACTGTGGTTCTCCGTGCTCGGCGGCAGCCCGGGTAACTTCGGGATAGTCACCCACGTCACGGCCAACCTGCTCTGGGACAAGGACTATCCAGAGGCGCGCGGCTACCGCGGCATCTACTTCTATCGCGACCTCAGGCGTCTGTCGCTGGATACCGGCAAAGGCCGGGTCCTGCACGAGCACTTCCTGCGCAAGTTTGCCAAGCTCAACGACGACGACGACCTGGCCCGCGATTTTTGTGTCAGCGTGATTGTCGCTGGCGCCAGCGGCGGCGGCTGGCGCGGCACGATGTGCAGCGAAGACCACTGGTCGGACCTGTGGCACGATCTGAAGACCCAGAACCTGATGGACCAATTCCCGCATCCGGAGATGGTCATCGTCGATGGCATGTGGTGCAACAGCAGCGGCAACCCCGCGGATTACGATGCCAAGGTCAAGGCGTTCTTTGCAGACTTGCAGGAAATTCCGCCGGAGTGCGAGAGCCTGCGGGTCACGACGCTGTTCGACCCGCGCCAGCCTACGCCGGTCTCGGTCATGTGGGACAACTACACCTACATGGGCGACCGCGAATTCAAGATGCCATTCTTCCGCCGCAACTACGGTGGCGTGGCGAACGACTTGCAACAGCGCGACTTTGCCGGGTTCGTGGCTCGATCAGTCGAGGAATTGCTGGGACCGCCCAACCGCGGGGTGTCCTTGGTCAGCTGCTTTCAGCTGCACGGTGGTCGATTCTCGCAGGCAGTGGTCAACGCCGAGCACAATCCAGCCGCACTCGGCAACCGTCGTCTCGCGCGATCCCACTGTGTTTTAGACGGATTCTACGCAACGCGCGATCTGCTCGGCAACCCTTGGCCACAGCCCTATGTGCTGCTCGCCGATTGGTTTGGCCAGGTGCAAGCTGCGATGGTGGGGACCCCAGACGCCAAGTTTTCGCCGCTCGACCGGCGCTACATGTACGACCCGTTTGACGACAGCCTGACCAAGGGGCAGGTGAACCTGGATGCGCTACACGTTCATTTCTACGACAGCCCAGACGTGTACCACCGGGTGCTGGCCTGCAAGCGCAAGGTCGATCCGGACGACGTGTTCACCCCGAACTTGTTTTGCGTTGGTGCCAGCCGCAAATACGAGGCGCTGGCGCTCGCAACTGCCCTGGCGGATCGACCCAGCAAACCCGCCCGGGGCCTGCTGGCGCAGCTAGGGCACGCAGTGGCGGGCATGGGGTATGTGGCAGCCGCGTCGGCGTCGATTGCTTGGGCTGCGGTGGTGCTTGTGGCGCGCAAGGCGATGCGGGCGGTTGGCTGGGCCGGACCGGCAGCGCCAAAGGCGTGACTGGGGCTGGCGAGTCGGCCTGCGACGCTGGGTCTCCAGAATCACGATGACCCGAGGTCATCTCGATTGCTGTTCTTGCTTGCCCGGTGGGTCGCAAACTCGCGGCTTCGCAAGCGGACTCGTCGCTCCTTGGGTGCAGTAGGCTCGATCTCGCCTCAAGGCCGTTCCGGATAGAACTGTCGCACCCACTTGCGGTACGGGCCTATCGGACCGTCTCCGGCCGCCAGCGCCGGCCTCGACAGGTGGATTTTGTTCTGCCAGATCGGCAGGTCCTGCGCGACGTCTTCGATGTAGCCCTGCAGCGCACGGTTTGCCAGCCGTTCAGCCAGCCACGCGCCAGGCAGCCAGGCCAGCAGCGGGTGCACGCGCCGCGGCTCGAGCTTGTGGTCGACGGACAGCGCGATCCGCAACTGCAGTCGGTCGTCGCCAAGCGGCAGCGCCAGCACCAGCTGCCGGGTCCGCACGCCCAGATTGGTCACGTGCGCCTCGACCAGCGCATACCCAAGGCCTTGCTGCAGGATGGCGATTTCAGTGTCGAGCGCGCCCTGGCCACGCAAGCCGCGTGGCCGGCGAAATCGGTAGGCAGCGCGCAAGGTTGGGCCATCAGTCTGCAAAGGCTCCGTGGCCTGAACCGCGTCATAGCCATGGATCGCAGCGAAGTGACCGAAATCGACGCCGTTTTCGGCAACTTCCTGTGGGTGGCCGCGCAGTTCGAACACATGCTCGCGCCAGTGGGTCCAGCCCGTCATGTCCGCGTCCGGGATATCGAATGCTGGCGGTTCGCCCTGAGAACCATGCCACGCGAGCAACAGGCCGTGGCGCTCGATCACGCTGCAGGTGCCTGCGCGGGCGGCGGGCGGCGCCTTGTGGCCATAGGGGGTGGAAACGCAGGCGCCGCTCAGGTCAAAGCAGAACCCGTGGAACGGACAGCGCAGCAAATCGCCCTCGATGGTGCCGCCGACCGTGAAGTCGGCGCCGAGGTGCGGACAGTGGGCGTCGAGCGCCCCAACCTGCCCCGAGCGCGTGCGCACGACAACCAGCGCCCTGCCCGCCAGTGAGCGCCGCCACAGACCGCCTGGCGGCAGGTCGCGGCCGAGGCCAAGGCAATACCACGACGACGGCACGGGCAAGCCGATCGGCGGCGGCGGCAGGGCGGCGTTCATCGCCGAGTTCCCAGGCCAGCTGTGCCGGCGGCAAGTAAGGGACTGGAAAACAAGGACTTGAACACTCTGGGCACAAGGCGGAGCCGCGAGTCGGCCAGCGAGGCCGCGGGCTGGCAGCCCACGAAGCAAGCAAAAGGGCCCAAGAAATGATTGAGTAAATCAATTCCAAGCCCTGAACTCAAAGCACCCTCGCCCGCCGCAGCCAATACCAGACCTGCCGAAATCGGCTGTCGCGCCCGACTGGGCCGCCCGATAGCAGTGGGATGGCCATCGTGCTCTGCCCAATTGGGGCCGTCAAGCGGTCGCTGCGCGGTCGGTGCAAGCAAATCCGGTGGCTGGCTCAGTCGGCCTGGCAGGCGCAAGGCCCGGCAACGGCCGGCCCATTTTCCGTGATTGATGGCCGCAAATCAGCGGCGCACGTTCGTCGCCAATCGACCGACTATACATGATCGTCTAAGTCCGGCACCAAATGCCGGAACGGCGATCCTGTGCTTGTTGGGTGGGTCGCCGAGCTCGAGTCCGCTCCGCTACCGACTCGCGGCTCCGTCCAAGGTTTGATGGCAAATTTTGGTGACTGTGTATAGCTATGCACGCCAGGCGCCACGAGCGGGGCGACCATGGCGGCGCGGCGGATCGTCATCTTGGGGCCTGGCGTCACAACCCAGCGTAAGGTATGACTCGCCCGACGGGCGGTCGTGCAGCAGCCGCCAACTCGACAAAGCTGTGGACGCGCGCAACGCCAGGGGGCAGCAGCGCAGGCCACGCGCCGTTGCCCCCCAGCAGCACGCGGGTGTCAGGACTCGTGGACCCGGCGACGATCGCTGCAAGTTCGCGGGCCAACGCATCTGGATCGTCGCAAATGCTCGACGCAGACAGCGCGACTCCGCGCACCATTGCCGTTTGCAATTGCGCCACGATGTCGCTGACGGGGGTGCTGCGTCCCGACCACACGGGTGCCCAGCCCGCTTCGCGCAGCGCGATCTCGGCCAACGACAGGCCCAGGGTGTGCTCGTCTCGGCAGGCCGTCGACAGCAGCATCCGCGGCGCGTGCGCGGGAACCACCACGGTGGAGGCGGCGCGACTCCAGGTGCGTGCAATCCGCTCACTCAGCACGTGTTCTTGCAGCACGGAGATCTCGCCGCGTTCCCACAGTAAGCCGATGTAGTGCAAGACCGGTGCGAAAGCGTCGGCCGCTTCGGCCCACGAGGTGTGCTCGGCGCGCATGTCCAGCAGCGCCGCGTCGATCGCCAGGGCGTTGCCGCCGGTCAGCTCGGCGAGCCAGCGCGCGCACAGGGCGTCGTGCTCAGTCGTTCCGGCGTTGCGGCTCAAGACCGCAGCGACCGCCTTGCGCGAAAACCGCCGGTGGCGTCCTGCGGTCTTGCTGCACTCGACCAGGCCCTGGTCGGCCCAGCGCTTGAGCGTCGATACGCTGACGCCAGCCAATGCCGCTGCCTGTTCCGTCGTCAACCAAGCTGAGTAGGTCTCGTTCATGGATCCAGCTTAGCGCCGACTGAACGATTTGTCCATCGAAAATAGTTCAAGGCGACCGAATCGGTCCAACGGTGCGGCAAGCTGAAATTCGCGCCAGCATTGCTGGGTGGGCAAGGCCGGGGTCGATTCGGCCAGGCTGATTCGCCAAGCACACCCGCGGGCTTTCAACGCGATTGGCGCAGAACTTGGGCCCGGCCGCGGCCACACGCCCAAATCGTCGCCACCTGCGTCCACATTGATAAACTCGAACTTTCAACAGGTTGTACGCTGTGAACGGTTTGAACGATTTTTTGTTGACAAATCGTTCAGCGCTCCCTAAGCTGGCTGTCACGGTGGTCGCGGCGACCAGCCGCCTCAACGACCGACCTGAACGAGGAACCGATGACCGACCTTTTGTTGCGCTTGCTGGAGCTGTTGGGCCAGGAGGCCACCTTGTGGCTGTTGGCGGCAGTGAGCACGGCCTCAGCCGCCGTTGCGGTCGAGCGCTGGTGGTATTTGCGCGCCCGTCGCGTCGACATCGATGCCTTCTCGGCGCGCCTTGCTCAGCATATCGATAGCGGGGACGCCGAGGGTGCGCGCGCAGTTGCCGCGGGCATGGCTGCCATGGAGGCGCGGGTGGCGGAGCGGCTGCTCGCCAACGCCGGTCGCCCGCGCACCGAACTCGAAGACTTGTACCGCGCTGCAGTCGAGCGCGAACGGATGCGCTACGAGCGGGCGCTCAGCTGGCTGGCGACCATCGGCAGCAACGCGCCTTTCATCGGTCTGTTCGGCACAGTGCTCGGCATCGTGCGGGCGTTCGCGGCTCTGTCGACCACCGCCGCAGGGGCCAACCGCAACACTGTACTGCTGGGCGCCATCAGTGAAGCGCTGGTCGCGACAGCCGTCGGCATTGCCGTCGCGATCCCGGCGGTCGTCGCCTACAACGCGCTGACCAAGCGCGTCGAGACGGCGGTTGGTGGCAGCGAGGTGCTTTTCCGCGAGCTGGCCGCTCGCATCAGCGCGAGGTAGTCATGGCTGGCTCTATTCGCGGCAAAGGTCCCATCGCCGACATCAACGTCACGCCGCTCGTTGATGTGATGATGGTGCTGCTCATCCTGTTCCTGGTCGTGGCGCAGCTGGACGACTCCGCGCGGCCTGGCGCGCTGCCCATCCAGCTGCCCAGGGCCGCGACGGCCACACGCGAGGCACCGGTCGCACCGTTGGCGGTCACTGTTGGCGCGGACGGGAAGCTGTACCTGCGCGGAAAGCCAGCCAGCGAGACCCAGATCCAGGCTGCCGTGGCCAGCGCACTGGCGAGCGACCCCGATGCGGAAGTGGCGGTCGCCGCGGACCGCAATGCTGCCCATGAGCGCTTCGTTCACCTGCTGGACCTGCTGCGCGGACAAGGCGTGGTTCGCTTCGCGGTGCAAGCCGAAGTTGCCGAGGTGGGCCGTGGTGGCTGAAGTACACCGTTCGCAGGACCTGCGCAGGTCGCTGGTCAGCGCGGCCGTGGCGGTTACCGTGCACGGACTGGTAGCGCTGGTGGCGATGACCGTGGCCGAGCGGGCTCCAGAAGTGCCGGCCAAGCAGGCGATGCGACCCATTTCGGTGCGGGTACTGAGCCAACCGCGACCGCGGGCACCAGCCGTGCTTGCGCCAAGCCAGCCCGCGCCTGTGCCGGCAGTTGCGCAGCGCGTGATTCCCAAGGCGCCAAGCACCGAGCAAGCGCTCGCTCAGGCGCCACGGGCGCGACGGTCGCGCTCCGCCAGGGCTGTGCTGCCTGCCGTGCTGGTGGCCAAGGTGGTGGACGGTGGCGCCGGCATGCCGCAGACAGTTCAGGGCAGCGGCGATGTGCGCGAAGGCGCCGCCGTCATGCCCGGCGAGGGCGAGAGCGAGGGCGAGGGCAACGGTGATTCGGAACAACCGGCAGCGGCACCGGCTGCCGACGCGGCTCCGCCACCGCCGCCGCCAGAACCGCAGCAAGCCGCGGAGCCACCGGAGGATCTGCAGCCGCCGGAGCCCATCGAGCGCCCGTTTGGGCGGTTTCCACCGGGCGTCATCCGCCCGGACTCGCCCGTACGGGTGGTGGTGGCGCTTGACGTCACGGCCGCCGGCGCGGTATCGGCGGCCCGCGTGGCCCGCGGCGCCGGCGAACCCTTTGACGGTGAGGCCTTGGTGGTCGCCCGGTCCCTGCAATTCCGACCCGCCCGCCGCGGCGGCCGGCCCGTCGCGCTGACGGTGCCGTGGGTCGTCACTTTTCGGTGAACCATGAAAGCTTGGATGATTCTCACACTTGTGGCCGCATGGGCCGCAGCAGCCTGCCAGTCTGACGGCTCAAGACCGTCTCTGCTGGATGAGCCTCGGATCCTCGCCGTGCGCACGGATCCGGTGGCGTTGCCCAGCGGCGCGACCGGCACTATCGAAGTGCTGGCTCACGATGTCACCGTCGCGGTGTGGCAGGGCTGCGCGACCCCGTGGACGGCGCAAGCGGAGCCAGTGTGCCGCACCGGTGCGTGGCCATTGGGGACCGGGACCAAGCTGACGGTGCCGGTGCCGGCCGGTCTGACGACGCTGCACTTGCGCGTGGATGCGCATGGGCCGAGCGGACAGGCCCAATCCGCCATCGCGCGATGGAGCGCACAAGCGGCTGGTTCGAACCCTGGGGTGCTGGTTTCGGCCGTCGCCCCGACCGTTGGCCTGCATGAAGCTCCGTTAAGTGGCCAACTGGCGATGCGTGGCTCGACCCCAGGCGGTGCTAGTGCCAGTGCGACCCACACCTGGTTTGCCACAGCTGGAGAGTTCTTGCCATGGCGCACACGCGGCGAGAGTGCGACGACCTGGTTCGCGCCCGCCGTCGCGGGTCCAGTGACGCTAGTGTGCGTCTCGCGCGACGGGCTCGGCGGTGTCGGCTGGACCCAGTGGAACCTCCATGTCGGCAGCACTGCCCAAGGGGTGACGCCATGATGCACCTTCGCTGTGTCGCTGCCGCGGCGGTTGCTTTGGCCGCGCTGCTGATTGCAGACCGCGCGGTGGCGCAATCTGACGCGGTCGTCGAGGGCCAGGTCGTCGAACTGGGCACCCGCAAGCCGCTGCCGGGGTTGCCGGTGCTGCTGCCCGCGCTCGCCACCGAGACCACGACCGGGGATGACGGTCGCTTTCGCTTGACGGTCGCCGCCAACCGCGCCCGCGGTATGGTTCGCTTGGAGATTCCCGCGTTTGACCACGAGGCCGCGGTGCGACGGGTCGTCCTGCCAGCGAGCGGTCTGGTGTTTCGGCTTAAGCCCCTGCCCGCCGCCCGCTTCGGTTCCGTCGTCGAAGCACCCACGGCTGATGCCGCTCGGGTGGCCGTGTCGGCAGAGACCGCGCGGTTGGTGCCGGGCAACTCTGGCGATCCGGTCAAGGTCGTCGAGGCCTTGCCCGGCGTGGCGCGCACCGGCGGCCCGGCGACCGGCCAGCTGGTGGTGCGCGGCTCGGCGCCTGGGGACACCCGCTTTGATGTCGACGGCTTGCCTGTGCAGCAGCTGTACCACTTTGGCGGCCTGTACTCTGTCCTGCAAGACGGCTGGATCGGCGACGTCCGCTACCGGCCAGGCGGCTTCTCGGCGGAGTTCGGCAACGCGATCGGCGGCTGGTTGGGCCTGACACTGGCGCCGCTGGCCGCAGACGGTGTCCACGGCAACGTCGACATCAACACCTACCATGCCGCGGCAATGGTCACTGCACCCGTGTCGACCACCTGGACCGTCGGTGCAGGCGCGCGCCGCAGCTACTTTGACGCGTGGGTGCCTGCGGTCCTGGGCAAAGCTGCCAAGTTCACTGCCGCGCCTCGGTACGTCGACTACCAGCTGCGCGCCGACGGACGCCCCGCCCCAGGGCTGACCGTGCGGCTGCTTGCGTTCGGCTCCGACGATGAGCTGCAGCTGGTCACTGCGGCGCCAAGCGACGCCGATCCAGCCACCCAGGGCTTTGGCCTGCGCCGCTACTTTCACCAGATTCAGGCGACGGCAAACTGGCAGCTTGGGCCGAAGTCGTCGCTGTACCTGGGGCTGGGCACCAGCTACCAGAAGCTCAAGCTCTCGCCTTCGGCAACGACGCGGTTTGACTTGACGTTTGACCCGGTGACGGCGCGCGCCTTGTGGACCCAGGTCTTGGGCCGCGACCTGACGCTGCGAGTCGGTGGTTGGGCTACCGCCCAGCGGTTTGCCGTCGACGCACGGTTGCCGCTGCCGACCAAGGAGGGTCAGGTGCCGCTGCCGTTGTCTGCCGCGCCGGTGCTGAGCAGTCGCGAGACTGGGCTGGGCGGCGACGGCGCGCTGCACGCCGACGGCCGCTGGCAGCCAGCGACATGGTTCGACGTCACCGCCGGGGTCCGCGCCGGTTGGTGGAGCCTGGCCCGCGGCACCTGGGCGGCCGACCCGCGGCTAACGGTGCGCATCAACCCCGTGCCTGAGACCGCCGTCACCTTGTCGGCCGGTCTGTACCACCAAGCGCCGCAGCCGGACACCACCAGCGAGGCTTTCGGCAATCCGAATCTGGGCTTGGAGGCGTCAGAGCAGTACAGCCTGGGGGTTCAGCAGCGGCTGGGCGGGCAAGCACAACTTGAAGTGACCGGCTTTGCGAAGCGCTTCAACGGATTAGTGGTGCCAGGGTCGTTTGGCGGGCCGCGCTACGACAACCTCGGGTCGGGTCTGGTGCGCGGGGCAGAACTGCTGGTGCGCGGCAGCGCCGGGCCGGTCGACGGCTGGGTTTCCTACACGTTGTCACGGGCTACGCGCATCGACCGACCGGGACAGCCCGAACGGCCTTTCGCCTTCGACCAGACCCACGTGCTGGCCGTGGTGGCGGGCTGCGACTTGGGCAGCGGTTGGCGCGCGGGCCTGCGGCTGCGCGCAGCATCGGGCAATCCCTACACACCCTTGCAGGCGGCGTACTTCGACGCCAGCGCCGACGTCACGGTGCCGGCCGCGGCCACTGCTCCGCTTGCCGCGCGCTTGCCAGCCTTTGTGCAGTTGGATGCGCGCATCGACAAGACCTGGACATTCGACCTGTGGCGGCTGACCGCGTACTTGGAGGGCAGCAACCTGACCAACCGCGCCAACGTCGAGGCGATCGGCTACAACCACGACTACTCGCAGCGGCGCGATGTCGTGGGTCTGCCCGTTCTGGCAGGCTTTGGGGTACGCGGTTCGTTTTGAGCCGTGCGCCGGGAGGACTTCAATGCCACTGTGGTCTGCGCATCCCGACGATGAGGTCACCTCGGAAGCTCGTTTTTTGGTGGGCAGCGCAGCTCGTGCAAGCGGCGCCTGGTCGCCCGCCCCCGTTTCGCTAGTGTAAACAGCGAGGAGCTTTGCTGATGCGGAAGATTTCGCAAGACATGATGTGTATAGGTTGCCGGCAAATCGCAGCCCTGGCCTTCGTCGGGTTGGGCGCAGCTGGGTGCGCTGTGGCGTCGGACCCGCAAGCGATCGCCGAGCCACGATGGCGGCAAAGCGATGCCGGCGACCGCCACGACGGCAGCGGCCTGCCCCACCTGGACGGTCAAACGCGCCAGGTTGCCGACGCCAATCAACGGGCTGACGCGGCAGGCGCGCCCGTCGATGCCCAGGCCGAGCAGTTGCCGATGTGGTTCGCGTTTTGGGTCCAGTCGCGCAAGCAGGTGCAAGATCCGTCGCCCTTGGGCGACGACTGGCAGACCAACCGCACGACCACCCTGGGCCTGGTCAAGATTGGGTGGCAGGGCCAGCAGGGCCTGGCGTCGTTGCACACCTGTGCGGTGGCGAGCAACCCCATGTTCGGCACCAAGATGACCTACCCAAGCGCGTTTGTCGCTGCGCTGGCCCAGCAAGCGGCGCCCGTCTCGGTGGTCGGCAACCTGTGGACGTTTGGTCCAGCGACGCAACGTGTCGGCTTGCACGAGGGCCATGATGGCCCGATGCCCGCGACCGGACAGGCCAGCCACCCGGCGGTGACCGATGCCGATGGCGACGGCAAGCCAGGCGTCACGGTTGGCATCGACGTACCGATCCTGGGCAAGCAGTCCCTCTTTGTTGCACAACGCAGTACCGTGCAGTGGTCGGCCAACCTGACTTCCGACGGCGTGCTGACCGCGACGCCGATCGCCAGCCACGAGCAGGCCACCCTTGGCGCCACGTCGAGCCTGCTGGTTGTCGGCGAAACCGCCAAGCCCGTCACCGACGAGCCGCCGATGGAGCTGCGCTGGCAGCAGGTACCGCCGCTCACCAGTTGCGCTCAGCTGTTGGCTGATCCCAAGGGTCTGGTGGGCAGGGCCTGGCCGCCGTAGTGGCTTTGCGGGGCTGCGGGTGCAGGAAGGGGCGAACGTGGGTGCGATCCTCGCCAGCGACACTTTCACGCGGCCTGCGGCTGTGGAGGGTAAACGCTGAGGCGAAAGGGCACCGCTCACTAAGATGGGCAATGGCCGCGGCAGGGACCATCCGGCCCGTTACGGACCCGCCAGCCAGTCGATTCGCAGATTGAACTCTGATTCGGGCCAGGCACTTGCTGTCCAGCCGTGGATCAAGCTCGAGTGCCACAGGGCACCCACGCGGAAGCGGCGCGTCAGCCAGAACACGCCGCCGCCAAAATCGGCGCCCCAGTACGACAGCTTGCCGTGCAGCAACAGGCCGATCGGCACGCCTAACGACAGGCCATCGGCGTCGACGGATGCGCCGATCTCCACAAGGCCGAACGAGCGGCTTTGGCAAGTGCGTTCCGCGCAATGCAGCACGCTGCTGTAGCGCGTGAAGCTAGCGACGTGGACGCCCCAGCGCGACACGGCGACGGCCAGACCGGGGGCCGCCTCGACGTCGACCACGGACCACGACCTGGTCTGGTCGCCCTGCGCGGACCGCTCGAACGCGCGCCGAGCCACGGTTACCACGTCGGCGAGAACCGCGGCATGCAACCAGGTCAATGCGGTCGGAATGCTCCAAGCGGCTCCCAATTCAGCATTCAGCTTGCCATCGTTGCCACCTACACGCTGGACGCCGTCCGCAGGCTGCTGCAGGTTGGTCCCCAACAGAAGCGCAGTCGAGCCGCGCAGCCGAAACTGCCGACCCAAGGGCAGTACGCCCAAGGCGCTCAAGCGACCACCGCTGTACTGCTCCGATCGACCTAGTGCCGCTGCGACCGCTACCCGTGGCCCCATCAATGCATCTGTGTGGTTGAGCGGCAAGATGGGCCGACGACCCGCAACGCGGTCGCGACCCCAGCCGCAGTCGGGCTCAATACAAGCGCCGCCTGCTGGGGCGCACAGGCCACACGTTTCGTTGCAGCACACCTCGCCAACTGCGCAGAGGTTGGGTCCGCAGCGTTCGGCTGCGGCAACGGCCTGCGGGGACTGCACGAGGACAGCGGCGGCGATCGGCAGCATGCCGCGCCAGACAAAGCCGCTCCGCAACCGTCGCTTGTCTGCCACTTGGACCGCGCCACGCCGATGCTCGCCGGAAGGCGCACATTGCGACAGTCCGGAGCTTGGCAGCATGGCCATTGGGCGCCGTCAACGCAAGTGCCGTTGGCTGAAAGAGTGTGATCGGATCTCGTGGCCTACTTCGGAGGGTGTCCAATGCGGTGGGTTCGGGGGCGACCGCGAGATGGAGCGCCCGGCTCACGGTCTGAACGCCCACCGCCGCCGGCTGCCACTCGGTATCTGACAGCGGGTGTTGACCGTCTGGCCGAGGCCAGGCGGTCAATCGACCGCTGTACACCGATTGGACCCAGCCCGCGAAGGCGGGCGGCGAAAATTCGAGCAGGATGATTGATCTTCCGGCCAATGCCTTTCGTGGCGCCCCGCGCACATGCGCCTCTACCTTCACCGCCAAGAGTCATAGGCCATGTGAGTACGCCACTGGTTTGGATCGCACTCATTTTCGCTCAGGCTGTGGATTTGCGGCATCCGCCAGACCGCCATCGGCCGTTGGCGTCAGTGCTTCCGCACCTTGCGCGGCGCGACCAGCGCACAGATCGGCACGCCATGTCCTGCCCAGTCGCAGGTCTGCATCGGTCCGCGCTCGTCGCGCACCAGCACCGAAAACGGCTTGTCGCTGCGCCGAGGCTTGAGCCTCGAACTGCGGTAGCCGTTGAGCTCACGCGTGTACCAGCCCTCTTGGGTGTGCAGCGCCAGCAAGCGCCGCTCGATGGCGGTGCAGTCGAGGCTGCCAGCAATGCCAAGCACTTGCGCACGCACACCGCGCCCCGTGTCGGCCACCTGGGCCAGCATGCGCAGAGGGCCAATCGGCACTTCCTTCCGGCAGCTACCCTGCCAGCGCAGGCCCGCGCGCACCGCGTCGAGGTCGACGAAAGGGCCTTCCATCTGCACCGCTGCGAGCGGATCGCGCCAGTCCGCTGCGGCAACCCCCGGCGCGTGGGCGAGACGGTAGAGCACCCGGTCGATGGGAAACGACTTGCCCGGGCAGACCGTCGCCACGCCGTCGGCGTTGGTGTTGGTCGAGATGCGGTCGCCCGGGATGGCGTAGACGCGCATTAGCCGCCGGATTAGGGTCTCGACCGCCAGCATCTGCGCGGGCGACGGCGCACGCTCGTGCAGATTGCCTTGCAGAGAAATGGTAATCGCGTTTGGCGCCCGCTCTGGGTGGAACAGGTGGATCGACTGCGCCCGGTGTCGCCAGCGCGCCAACTGGATGGCGCCGTCGGGCGCGGCATGGCCGTTGCCGACCAGAAAGTGGTACTGGATGCCCAGTGGGTCGGCAAAACGCTTGGCGTGACCAGCGCTGATGCCCGCCAGCGAGTCAAACTCCGACGCCGTGTGGTGGATGACGAGGTAGCGCCAGGCGGCATCGCGCGGATCGCGGTCGATTGCAGCCACCAGCGCGGCGTTGGCGGCGGCGACGTCGTTTGGACCTGGGTTACGTCGCGGTGTCGCGGTAGCCGGGGTTGCCAACAACAACACCACGGACAGCAAATGCAAAGCCCACGGACGCGCAGCCATGAAACTCCGTCGGGCCACGGCGGGCTCGCCGGGCGGTTTCGATGACGCGCGGCGTGGCCACAAGGGTCTATGGCTCTCAATCCCTCACGCAGGCGGGCGCCGCCGGGTTCGTCGGCCCGTCGTTGACGCAGGGAACACGGCGGTGCAGCGTCGCGATCGCGTCGGCGGCTGTCGTTTGGCGCAGGGTGCCCGGGCGCCCGTGTTCACCCTCCCCGGTCAACGCCTGCAGGCCAGCTCATGACGTCAGCACCTTTCATTCTCGAACGCATTTTCGACGCCCCGAGCAACCTGGTATGGGAGGCCATGACCCAAGCCGAGCACCTGATGCACTGGTTCGGTCCGACAGGGACGCTCGACTACGCGACGGTCGAACTGCGGCAGGGCGGCGTGTTTCGGTATGGCATCGCGGCGGGCGGTGCAGTGCTGCGCGCCAAGCGGACCTTCACCGAGATTGAGCCACAGCAGTTGTTCGTCACCATCGCCGCCTATTGCGACGAAGCGCAGAACATCACCCGCCATCCGTTTGTGCCGACCTGGCCGCTGGAAATGCGCATCGCGACCACGTTGACCGAACAAGGCGGCAAGACCCACATGCTCTTGGACTGGAGCGCGCACAACGCCACGGCGGAGGAACAGGCCACGTTCGACGCTGGTCACGCGATGCTCAAGCAGGGCTGGGACCGCGCGTTCGACAATCTCGACGCCCGCCTCCGGGCGATGCAAGGCACGGCGTAGCCTGCCCTGCCCAATCGTAGAACCGCTCGCGCGCTACCGGTAGGTGACCTCGACCGCGCCCTGCCCAGCTCGCCCGGCGTCGCGCACCTGCTGCAGAATCTGGCGCAGCGGCTCAGTCGCAATGCCGCCAACTAGCGCGCCATCGACACTTGCGACCCGCGGCGCGCGCACCTGCAGCTGCCAGCCACCGTAGAAGAACAGCAGCAACGGCATGCTCGGCGGCCGATAGCGCTCGACGGCTCAGGTCGCAGTGGTCCGGGTCAGGGCCGGCAGCAACGTGGTCCGTGGCATCACAGGTGCGGTCTTGTTGTGACGCGACCAGGCCGACGAGCGCTGTTTGCCGCTAGAAACACACTTCGTACATGCTCACGTAGGCGCTACCCGGGAAGGTCGTCTTGCCTTCAAAGCAGTTGGCATTGACGCCGCGGCCATCGAACGAAGCTGCCAGCGCGCCATTGTCGAAGTACTGGAATACCAGGCGGTCCGGCGACGGCTGGCTCCAGGTACCGGTGTAGCCGGGGGCGTTGACGAACGAAATGGTCCCGCCCGTATTGAACGTGGTGTCGTGCGACGAGATCGACGACGGAAACAGCGTGCACTCGAAGAACGAGGTCAGGCCCTGGCCGGTGCAGTGGTCGTTGACTGCCGCGTCGTTAGCGGCGATGGTGACTGGGACGGTGGCCAGCGATGCCGTGTGAGCAATGCTGTTGTCGGTCAGCGTGTTTTCGACCGAAGTCGTCGACGCCGTGGTGGTCAACACCGCGGGGACAGTCGCGTAGGGGATCGCCAGGTTGAAGAACACCGAACTGCTCGCGCCCTTGGCCAGGGTGCCGATGGTGCAACTGAGCTTGGTGCCGACCAGTGTGCAGTTGTTGCTCTTGGCGCCGAGCGTGCCGAGGACATAAACCTGCGGGCTGGTGGCGGTCTTGGGTAACTGAATCTGCACGGAGACGGCGGAGGCCGCCTTGTTGCCATTGTTGCTCACGGTGGCTGTGTAGGTGCCGTTTTGGTAGACGCGCAGCCCAGCTGGCGCCGAAAACGCGACCTTGAGATTGGCGGCAGCAAAGGCAGGGGTTGCCACGGTCATGGCCAACACAGCGAGGACAAAGCGAAACATGGAATCTCCTAAGGGGGACAAGTGGAACGCCGACGCGGCCGCGTCAAGCGCGCAAGAGACACAGCGCGCACCGCGAAGGGCGCGGTTGAGGGAGGAAACAATACGTTCGGCCTTGCCGATGGCAAATGCACCGAAAGACATATTCGATGGGCCTCTTGCGGCCGGGCGGCTGGATTGCAGCGGTTGCAACCCGCGAAGCTGCTGGTCGGCCGCTAGCGAAACCGCGGCCAGCAGCACACAATCCCAGCCGGTCCGCACGCCGTCGCGCTGCGCTGAGGCTGACCTTGCACCGGATTTCTCGCAGGCGGTGGCTGAAAGCTGCGCTGGCCGTTGGCGCTCAGGCGGCTGTAGGTGCGTGCGGCAAGGCGCAGCTTGTGCCCGGCCAGTCCTTGCCAGGGCCGACGGCCGAACGCCCGGGTCCAGCCGCCACCACGGCCGCTGGACAACCCCAGGTAGACGCGAACGGGGAGCAGGATTCGCCGACCCACGCGGAAGTGCTGGTCATCGGCGCGGGCGTCGCTGGCCTCGCGGCTGCACGAGCGCTTGTCGATGCAGGCGCTTCGGTCATCGTGTTGGAAGGGCGCAACCGCATCGGCGGCCGCCTGTGGACCGACAGCAGCCTTGGGGTGCCGCTCGATTTGGGCGCGTCGTGGATTCATGGCGTCCGCGGTAACCCGGTGTTCGCGGTCGCCAAGAAAGCCCGGCTTGCCGTTGTGCCTTGCGATTACGCGTCGGCAACTGTCTATGGCGCCGACGGCGCGCAACTGCAATCCAAGACCTTGCAAGCGTTAGAGAATCACCTGGACAGGCTGATGGCCGGCGTGCGTGCGCTCCAGGAGCACGCTGAAGTGGACGTGGCGTTGGCAGCCGCGCTTGAGCAAACGCGTCGCGGGCTGCCACTAAGCGACCTGGACCGACAGTGGGTGGATTGCCTTATCAACACGACCATTGAGCACGAGTACGCGGCTTCGACCGAGCGCCTGTCGCTGCTGCATTGGGACGCTGGCGCCGACGAAGCGGGGGGCGGCGACGTGCTGCTTGCCGGAGGCTACGACCAGATTTCTGCCTTGCTGGCTGGCGGGGGCGCGCAATCACGACCGCTAGATGTGCGACTGGGGCGCACCGTGACACGCATTGCGTACGGCGACGGTAGGTGCAGTGTCGCAACGGCACAGGGCGTGCTGACTGCCGGCCGCGTGCTGGTGACCGTGCCGCTTGGCGTGCTGCAAGCAGGGGCCATCGCCTTTGACCCGCCGCTGCCGCCGCGCAAACAGACCGCGATCGCCAGGCTCGGCAGCGGCCTGCTGGACAAACTGTACCTGCAGTTCGACGCCCCATTCTGGTCGCCCACCCACATGCTGCGCCGCGCGGATGCGGTCCGCGGCCGGTGGGCCGAGTTCCTCAATCTGCAAGCGCTGGTCGGCAAGCCAATCCTGCTCTGCTTCAACGCTGCCGACTATGCCAAGGCCCTGACCAACCAAAGCGACGCAGCGGTGGTTGCCGACGCAATGGCCGCGCTGCGCAGCGTGTACGGACGCAACCTGCCCGAGCCGCGCGGCTACCTGCGCACGCGCTGGGCTGCCGACCCGTTTGCGCTAGGCAGCTACTCGTACCTGCAGGTGGGGTCAACGCCGGCGGATCGCGATGCGCTGGCGGCGCCGGTCGCTGGCCGCCTCTACTTTGCCGGCGAGGCGACGCACCGCGACCACGCCGCGACCGTCCACGGCGCGCTGGTGTCTGGGCAGCTCGCTGCGGCGGCGATGCGCGGGTAGCAAAGGGCTGAATCCATGAGTGAAGATGGACTGATACTGTGGGCGCAAGTCGGCGCGGGCCTCTTGTTGCTCGGCGGCATGTTGTGGCTCAGTGTTCGCCTTGAGCGCAAACGTGCGCTCGCATGTCGCGCTTTTGCCGCCGAGAACGGCTTTCGGATGGACGCCGACACGGCCGGCTTCCAACGCGAGATGGCGACCTTCAAGCTGTTCAATCAGGGCCGCGGGCGCATGGTCAAGAACCTGCTGCGCGGCAGTCGCGGCGACGTGGCCATTGCAGTGTGCGACTACCAGTTTACGATTGGCAGCGGCAAGAGCGAGCGGTGCCATCGCCAGACTGTGTGCGCGCTGCGTTGGGCGGACGACTCGCTGCCGCATTTCTTCCTGCGGCCTCAAATTCCGGTGTTTGACTTGCTTGGCAGTCTGTTCGGTGGCCAGGACGTGAATTTTGCAGAGGATGCAATGTTTTCCAAAGCTTACGTGCTGCAAACTGGCGGTTCGGAACAGGCGCTGAGGGACCTTTTCGACGAGTCTGTCCGCAGTGCTCTGATCCTGCTGGCGCCAAAAAACGTCCAGGTCGAAGCGCGACAGGGAGTGCTGCTGCTGCACAACGGGCGCTGGCAAGAGGTCTCGCAGTGGCCGGAGCTCATCGACGATGCCTTGGAGCTGCGCGCGACCCTGAGTCGGCGTGCCAGCTTCGACAGGCCGCCCAGGCGCGCTACGCCCATCGAGTAGCCGAATTGCGGGGCTTGGACGGTCCAAAGCTGCGCGTGAAGGCGAGCCAGTTGCGCAACCGCGAGGAGACACCATGAAATCGACGACGATCTGCCGCAATCAAATGACCATCGCCTGCTGGTGCGCCCTGTTGGCCGCGCTGCCCGCCACTGCCCAGGAGCCGGTCGTGCCGGAGGCGCTGCGCGAGTCGGTGCTCAAGGACCCGGCCAAAGCCAAGCCGCAAGGGTTGGCCAACTCGCTGTCGGTCGGCTCAACCGGCGCTTTCAACCATTCGAATTCGGTCGTTGGCGCTTCGGACGGCGGCACGGTGGCGCTCGGCCTGGTGCTCGAGGGCGCCTCGGAGTGGGTGTCTGGCGGAATCGAGAGCCTGAACACGCTGAAAATACAGCATACCCAGACGCGCACGCCGCAAATCCCTGCTTTCTTCAAGTCTGCGGATTTTGCGGAATTGGTGTCGACGACGCTGTACCGGTTGACCGCGATGCCGTGGCTGGGGCCCTACGCGCGGGTCCGCGCCACCACGCAACTGTTCGCCAACGAGGTCATCAAGGCCGCGCCTTACGAGGTCAAGTCCACGCGCCTGGACGGCTCAACAAGCACGCTGAGCCTCGCGGCGCAGACGCGGCACCGACTGAGCGGGGCGCTCAATCCGCTGGTGCTGTCCGAAACGCTGGGGGCGTTTGCCAACCCGATCGAGCGCAAGACGTTCACGCTCAAAGCCAAACTGGGCGTGGGCGCGCTGCAGGTCCTGGCCGACGAGGGATTTGCGGTGACGGCCGATGACCCCAAGGCCAGTCGCCTTGAGGTCAAGCAAATCCAGCCAGCGACGCAGATTGGCGCCGAAGCCGAGGTCGCGCTGGCCGGCGACGTCACCGAAGGCGTGGCGTGGAAGGCCAAGGCCAACGTGTTTCTGCCCGCGTATTCAACCCAAGGGCAAAAGACCGGCGTGGCCGCGATGAACGCCGATCTCGGGTTCGCGGTCAGCGCCAAGCTGGCCAAGTGGCTGTCGCTGGACTACGCGGTGTCGGCGCGACGGGTGCCGCTGGTGCTCGACGCCTGGCAGGTCATGCACGGCGTAATGGTGACGGCAGGGTTCAAGATGTGATCTTGGCGTGAGCGGCGCGTACGACGCTGCCGCCGGCGACGTGCCAGCGCCCTAGGACCGCGCGCTTGACGACGTTCGCGGTGACGCTGGCGCCGGCGCCGAGGCCCAACTGCCGCCACCGGTTTGCTGTCGCGAATGCTCCCAGGCGACGTCGCGGTCGGGGGTGCGCGGCAGCATGTGCGGGCGCGCGGCGGTGCGTCAAGGTTCTGGCGTTGTATCGCTGGACTATCGCAAAGTCGCAATTCCCAGTGTTGGGTGCGGATAGGGTTCCATCCTGTCCAGTTCAGACGAGCGATTGCCCTTTGCCCAGACAGGCGCAGAGGCCTGTCCGCACCCAAAAGCCTGGATCTTGCGATTGCCCTGCGTTGTAGCATCACCGCCATCGACAACCCCCCGGCGCCGGTGCCACAATGAGAAGATGACCACAGCCTCAGCTGCCGCCGATCTGAGCAACCTGACCATCGGCCTCGCCGGGCCGCTGCCGCCGCACCGCGCGGGCATGGGCGTGTATGTGCAGCGCCTCGCCGAACGCCTGCCGCAGTGCGGCGCGCGGCTGGTGACCATGATTACCAATCCCACTGGCCAGCACGCCGCACAGGGAGTGCCTGTCTACCGACCGCGACCCGGGCGCTGGATGGCCGCCGATTGCATGCGGTTCGCGCTTCGCGAGCGCGTCGACGTCTTGCATGTCCACATCCACGGTTGCCATTGGAAAGAGATGGCGCCGCTGGTCGCCGTACAGACGTTGGCTGGCGTGCCTGTCGTTGTCAGCCAACATTCGATGATTCAAAGCGTCGCGGGCATGACCAGCAACGACCGCGCGATGCTGGCGGCGGTGTGCAATCGCCTGGCGCGGGTGGTGGTGTCGGGCCCGTCGGTCGAAGCCAAGCTGCGCGAGGTGGGCACCCATGCCGCCTCGCTGGTGCAGCTGCCGCCCTTTCTGCCGCCCACAGCGGAGGAACTGTCCTGGCCGGATTGGCCGGCACCGCTGGCAGCGCTGCGCACGGGCCCAGGGCCGCTCATCGTCTCGGGGGCGGGACGCCTCGACGCCGTCAATGGCCGCGACCTGTACGGTCTGGATGTGTTCGTGCGCGCGGCTGCGCAAGTGTTGGCGCGACTGCCGGACGCACGCTTCGCGTTCTTGCTGGCCGTGCCGGGGGACGCGGGCCTGCTGTCCGACGCCCAGCAATTCCTGGCTGCGCGCGGTCTGGCCGACCGCGTGGTGGTGCAGATGTCGCCCATGCCGGCGCCAGCGCTGTGGCAGGTTGCCGACGTCTACGTGCGCGCAACCTTGGATGACGGCGACGCCGTTTCCGTGCGCGAGGCACTGCACCTGGGCAAGCCCGTGGTTGCCTCAGACGCAGTCGGACGACCGACCGGGTGTTTGACCTTTCGGACTGCGGACGCCGACGACCTTGCCCGGGTGCTGCTGGAGGTTGCGGCGGACTTGCCCGGTCATCGCCGCAGAGTAGCCGCGCATCCGCAACTCGATGCAACCGCAGGCCTGGCAGACGTCTATCGGCAGGCAGTGCGCTGGCGCACGCCATTGCGCCGCATCCGTGCAGCGGCCGGGCGCCGAATCCTGGCGCGCTTGCCCGACCACGGGGACGGCTTGTGATCGGCGCCTGCGTCGATTAGGCTTGCCAGCCGCCCGCCAGGCCATGCCGCGCCTGCGTTTGTCGATGCGCGAATCCCTGACGATTGCAATCTTGTGTGGCGGCCGCGGCCGCCGCATGGGCGCGTTGACCGACGAGCTGCCCAAGCCGTTGGTGCCCTTTCGCGGCGAGACGATCCTGGACATGAAGATCCAGGACCTGCTGCGGCGCGGCTTTCGCAAGCTGGTGCTGTGCATCGGCTACAAAGGCGAGCTGATTCGCGAAGCCGTCGCGCGCTACCAGGGCGAAGCCGACATCCAGTTTTCCGATGCGGGGGAGCAGGCCGGCATCCTGTGGCGGTTGTGGCATGCCCGGCAGCTGTGGGGCGACCGCGTGTTGATGACCTACGGCGACACCTTTGCCGACTTGGACCTCGACGCCTTGCTGGCCTTTCACTTGTCGCGCGGCCAAAAAGCGACGCTGGTGTCGGCGCCCATCCAAAACCCATTTGGTCTTTTGGAGTTCGACGCCAGCAACCTGGTCACCAGCTTTCGCGAAAAGCCGGTGCTCAACTATTACATCGGCCAGGCCATCATCGACCGCAGCGCGTTTTCGCTCGTCTCCGATGAAGTGACGCGGCTGCCCGACGGCCAAGGCATTGTGACCCTGTTCAAGATCCTGATTGCTTTTGACGCGCTCGCCGCCTACAGCCACGGCGGTCTGGAAATTACCTTCAACACCCAGAAGGAGCGCGCAGACATGGAACAAAAATTCAGCGGTTTTTACACCGCACGGGAAGACGGCCGATGAGCAGCGCCCAGGTCCTGGTTACCGGCGGTGCCGGCTTTATTGGCTCGCATCTGGTGCGGCGCCTGGTCGCCGACGGCAAGCGCGTGGCGGTCACGGTCAAGTACGCCTCGCTCATCGACAACGTCCGACTGGCCGACGTCTGGGATGGTCTGGAGGTCATCGAGGCCGACCTGCGCAACGTCGACTCGCTGCGTTCGCTTGGCAAGCGCCAATTCGAGGCCATCTACCACATGGCCGCCTACAACCATGTGGGCGACAGCTTTGTGCACGTCACTGAGGCGTTGGCGTCCAACACCGTGGGCACCGCCAACCTGCTCGAATGCGGCGTGCAATACGGCCGCTTTGTCTACATGTCGACCTCAGAGTGCTACGGATTGCAGCAGACCGTGCCGTTTCATGAGGATTTTCGGCCCTTTCCGATTTCGCCTTACGCGATTGGCAAGTACGCTGGCGAACTGTATGCGCAATTCAAGCGCCATCAGACCGGCGCGCCCATCGTGTGCATCCGCCCGTTCAACACGTTCGGCCCGTACCAAAGTGAAAAGGCCGTGATTCCCGAGCTCATTATCCGCTGCCTGCGCGGCCTGCCGGTCGAGACCACCGAGGGCCTGCAGACCCGTGAGTTCAATTACGTTGACAATCAGGTCAGCGGCATCCTGGCCGCGGCCGCGGCTGAGCCACCCTTCGAGGGCATCGTCAACATCGGCAGCTGCCAGGAAATCGCCATCCGCGACCTCGTGCAAAAAATCCACACCCTGAGCGGCTCGTCCTCGCCGCTGCGCATCGGCGCCCTGCCCAACCGACCAACCGAAATCTGGCGCATGTCGTCGGACAACCGCCGCGCCAAGGAACTGCTCGGCTGGCAGCCCGAAGTTGACTTCGAAGACGGCCTGCGCCGCACCATCGCGTGGTTTCGCAGCTATCTTGAAGCCTATACCCACCCAGACGGGGCACTGCGCAAGCTCGGCCGTTGACCGTGTCGCGCCACCCCACGCTGGCCATCGGGCTCAGTGGCGGCCGGGGCATGCTCGGCAGCGACGCATCCCGGACCCTGGCGGCCGCGGGTCATCGCGTCACCGACGTCGACGCGTATTGTCGTCAGCCGAGCGCCGCCGCGCTGGACCGGGTGCCGACTCGGCTCGATTGGGTGCTGCACTTTGCTGCACGCACCAGCGTCATGCAAAGCCTGGGCGACGGCGACGCGGTTCGGCAGCACAACCTTGCGGCAACGCAGGCTGCTATCGACATCGCGGTGACGCGCGGCGCCGCACTGCTGTACCTGAGTTCCTACGTCTACGGCGTGCCCCAGTACAACCCGATTGATGAGCTGCACCCGGTCGCCGCGGTCAACCCGTACATGGCCAGCAAGCTCGACGGCGAGCGCATGGCGCAAGCGGCCTGTCGCAGCGCCGGTCTGCCGCTCATCGTGCTGCGGCCATTTAGCGTCTACGGCGGCCAACGGCAGCCGGGGCGGCTGATTTCCGACCTGCTGGCGGCGCTGGCTCAGGGCGACGCGCTGCAGATTCACGACGCCGAGCCCCAGCGCGATCACCTGTTCGTCGCGGATTTCTCCAGGCTGGTCACTGCCGTGGTGGCGCAGCGCGCAGTGGACGGCACCTTCAACGTCGGGTCGGGCGTCGCGCACAGCAATCTGGCGGTGGCGGAGCTGGTGCGGACGCTGGCTGGCGACGCGCGCGCCGTTCTGGTGTTGGGCAAACCGCGGCCTGGAGATGTCAGTGTGTGCGTAGCCGATACGCGCAGCGTTCGCGAGACCTTCGGCTGGACACCACAGTGGTCGCTACGCGATGGCCTTGCGCACCTCATCGCCGCAGCCCGCACAGGCCCATCGGGCTAGCCAGAGGCAACCCGCCTCTGTTCACCGAGCGACGACGCTACTTCTTGCCGTCAGTCGGTGGCTCGTCGCCCCAGCCGGCTTCGCCCATCACCTTCCACTTCCACTGACCGTCGCGCTTGACCAGCACGCACATGTTGCGGCCGGTCAGCTTGGTCTTGCCCATCGTCATGGTGAAATCAACCGCGATGTTGACGAGGCTGTCCGACAGCACGGTCACGGTCGGCTTTTGCGTCATCTTCATGTCCTTGGGCATGTTCTCCATCATCGGCTTCATGATTGCGACATACTTCTCGCGGCTCCACTCTGCGGCCGAAGGCACGCCCTTGCTGTCGTCGGTCATCATGTAGACCGGAAAGTCATAGCGGCTCAGCGTGGCGTTGAAGTCGCCTTTGTGCATCAGCGCCTCTTCTTGCTTAAAGAACTCAGCGATCTCCTTCTTGGTCTTGGCCTCGTTGGTGGGCTTGCGGGCCCACGGGCCCATCTTGCTCATGTCCGCGGCAGGCGGGGCAGCGGCGGGCGCAGCGGGCGCGGCAGCCGGAGCGGCAGGGGCGGCCGCGGGGGCGGGCGCAGGTGCTGGCTTGGCATCTTTGGACTGGGCGAAAGCGGGCACAGCGAGCAGCAGCGCGAAGGCGCCGACGGAAAGGGTAGTACGCATCAGGGACTCCTTTGAGAGGTGGTGAGCCAGGCGGGCCCGGCAAGTCAGCGACGGGAAGTGGTTCCGGTCGAGTGCCGGCATGGCCGCCGATTGTGCGCTTGCGGGCAACTGGCATAGAGTCAAAGGGTATCCGCGACAAGCGCGCCGCGAATTCGGCGCTAGCTGCCCGAAGCCGACCAGGTACCGCTGGCCTTGAACGGCGGCGTGGTGGGGCTGGGCTGGCCCAAGAACTGCACGTCGGTCGAGTCGACCTGCCAGGTGCCGTCAAAGGTGCCGGTGGCGCCGAGCGTGCCTTCGATCGGCCCCTCAAACTTGTAGGTGAACAGATTCCACAATAAAATCGTGCCTTCAGTCAGCGTGCCGGTCAGCTTGAGCTTGCCCGGGTCGTAGGTGCCGCCGAGCGTCAGGGTGAATTTGTTGCCTGAGAGGGTGTTTACAATTGATGTATGAACGAGCGGAATCAGGCGCCCGCAAGGCGAGGCGGAGGCCCTGTGACGACTGAGGCGCACTCGCAGTGCGCCGCAGGGAGGAATAGGGCCGACAACAAAGCATGGCGGGGTCGATGAGTCCTGCGAACTCATCGACGGGTTACGCGCAGTAGACGTTCGAATGTAAACACCCTCTAAGGCCTCGCCGTCCATCTTGCCGCTCACCAGGTACTTGGAGTTGAAGCACTTGATCGCAAAGGTCATGTCGCCGCTGGTCTTGGACTTGATGGGCACGAGCCCACCGGCGCCGACAAACGTGCACTCGCCCTTGAACTTGCCGGTCCAGTTCTCTTTGAGCAACAGGCCGCCGCAGCCGAGATTGGGCTTGGTGACGCACTTGCCGACCTGGCATTGCTGCTTGTCGGTGCACTCGCCGCACGAGCCGCCACAGCCGTCGGTGCCGCAGTTCTTGCCCGCGCACTGGGGCATGCACGCGGTGGGGCTGGTGTCCTCCGGCGGGCTCGCCTCGTCTGCAGCAGCAACCGCTGCGTCAGACGCGGTCGCCTCGTCCAGCGAAGCGGCATCCGCAACAACTTCAGCCTCTGCAGCGCCGTCCGCGCCACCAGCGGCGCCATCGGCCGAGCCGGCAGCGTCTTTGCCTTTGCTGTCGCCGAGCTTCTGCGCATCGACGGCAAACGTGACCGCCGGGTCAGCGTCGACCGCAACCGCCGGCGCCGCCGCGTCGCTGCAAGCAACGGCCGCAACGCACCACCAAAGGCCGACCACCGCGCGCATCGCCGCCCCCCTACCGCCAAAGCCCGGTCGGAACAGGCGCGCATTTGGGGGCCGTGCCAAGCTACTTTTCGTTGGCGAGCCGATGGGTTTGCAGCGCCAGGCGCTAGGCCGAACAGCCCAGCAGTTCGACGTCGAAGACCAGTTCCGCGTTGGGCGGAATCAGCCCCGGATAGCCGCGCTCGCCGTAGGCAAGACGGCCCGGGATGTGCAGCGTGCGCTTGCCGCCCACGTGCATGCTGGCCACGCCTTCGTCCCAGCCAGCGATGACCTGGCCGACGCCGATCACGAACTCGAACGGTGTGCCACGGTCGACTGAACTGTCGAACTTGGTGCCGTTGGTCAGGCGGCCGGTGTAGTGGACGGTGACGCGCTTGCCCTTGACGGGGGCGGCGCCGGTGCCGACGACGCTGTCGACAAAGCGCAGGCCTGAGGCGGTGGTTTGCATGGTGGCTCCATTGGGTGGGGCGCGCAGCGTAGCAGAGGCTGCGGGTGCGGTGAAGCGACGGCATCTGGCGGGTCTGTTGCTGCCACGAACCGAAAACGGCGGCACAATGGGTACGCACCTGCCAGTCGGCGGGGTCGCATGGCGCCGATTCAACATTGCGGCGAGGCACATTCAATGTCTAAGCGAATGATACTTTTGACATTTCTGTTGACTGCGTTCCTAGCCATTTCCTCAATAGCCGTCCGCGAATTCGGCTACCTCGGCCTGTGGCGCCTGATTGGTCAGGACAGCGGCACGATTCAGCTGTTCACGGACCTGACGGTGGCGATGGTGCTGGTCACCAGTTGGATGGTGCGCGACAGCAAGACGTCGGGCGTGGCGGCCTGGCCGTTCCTGTTGCTCACCGTGGCGGGCGGCAGCATGGGGCCGCTGAGCTATCTGATTGCCCGCCAGTGGCGGATCGACCGGCAGGCACGTTGACCTCCTTGCCAAAACTGGCCCGACACGGCTCAATGCGCCCATGACGCTGCCACCCACATTCGCCGAATCCGATCCCGACCGCGCCGCCTGGCTCGCCAAATCCGCGCTGGAGCAAGCCCAAGCGATCCGCGACGGGACGACGACGAGCACGGCGCTGGTCGACTTGTACTTGCACCGCATTGCCCGCCACGACCCGCAACTGGGCGCGTTTGTCGACGTCTATGCCGAATCGGCGCGTGCGGACGCGGCGGCCAAGGACCGTCAGCGCCAGAACCGGCGCGAGCTGCCAGCCTTCCACGGCGTGCCGCTGGCGCTCAAAGACCTGCACATGGTGCGCGGTCGCTTTACGCGCCTGGGTTCGCGGGCCTTTCGCTACCTGTGGAGCCCGGTGGACGACGTCACCACGCGGCTGCTGCGACGCGCCGGGTTCGTGCTGCTCGGCAAGACCTCGACGTCTGAGCTGGCGTTGTTGCCGATGGTCGAGACCGACATCCACCCGCCTACGCGCAACCCCTGGAACCTGGAACGCATTTCGGGTGGCTCAAGCGGTGGCGCGGCTGCGGCGGTGGCAGCGGGGCTATTGCCGCTGGCGCCCGGCAGCGACGGCGGCGGTTCGATTCGGATTCCGTCGGCATTGTGCGGCCTTGTGGGCCTCAAGACCAGCCGCGGCCGCGTGCCCAACCCGCACGCCCACGTCGACCCCGACGGCATGGCGGTCATCGGACCGATTGCCCGCAGCATTGACGACGCGGCGGCCCTGGCCGATGCCTTGAGCGGCCGCGACCCGCGTCTTGCGAATAGCTGGCTGGCGGCGGCGCGCGCGCCGGTGGCGCCTGGCTTGCGGGTGGCGCTGATGCGGGAGAACCCGCTCGGCGTCGCTGTGGAAGCCAGCCGTGCCCAGGCGACGTTGGCAGTGGCCGAGCGGCTGACCGCGCTCGGGCACACAGTCACCGAAGTGCCGCGCGTGGGCGCGACGCTGGCGGAGTTCATGCCAGTCTACCAGCGCATCTTCGCGCGCACGCCGGTGCCGTTTCCCGGCAAGCTGCAGCCGGTGACGCGGTGGTTCCGCGAGCAGGGCCGCCGCAACTCCGATGCCGACGTCCGACGGGCCTTTGAGAGCCTGAACGCACGCGCCGAGGCTGCTTTGCAGCGCTTTGACCTGGTACTTTCGCCCACCGTGGCGATCGCGACGCCCAAGGTCGGGGCCTTGACCCACTTGCCGCCGCCAGAGCTGTTTGAGGCCGCCGCGCCGCTTGGCGCCTTCACCGCGGCCTGGAACCTGACCGGCCGACCGGCGCTGACGCTGCCTTGGGGCAAGGACGGCGATGGCATGCCGCTGGGCGTGCAGCTTGCCGGGCGTCACGGCGACGACGAGCGTTTGCTGGCGCTGGGCCGGCATCTGCTCGCCAACTAGTTGTTTGACAAACATACCACGCACAGCATCTTAAAGGGTGTATGCAAAAACTTGACCAGCAACCAATCCGTGCGAGAACCCCGTCTGGGCGAGGAGGCGGTCATGGTTCTGGGAGAGCAGGTGCGGCAGAGGGTCGTCGGGTTGCTGAGAGATGGCGTTGATATTAAA
>SXRM01000154.1 GCA_005792545.1 Pseudomonadota bacterium
CGTTGCACTTGCCCGCGGCGTCGCATTGGCCACTGGTGCAGGGCAGGGCGTCGCCGTCGTCGCAGAGGCTCTCCGTGGCCGCATTGACCAGCTTGCACAGCTTCTCCACGCACTTGGCGGCCTGGCAGGTCGTGGCTTTGCTGGCCGGGGTCCACACTGAGGCCGCGCACTCGGCGTCGGCCGCGCAGTCTTTGTCGTTGGGCGAGACGCAGACCTTGTTCTTGCAGACGCGGTCGGTGCCGCACTCGCTGTCTTGTGTGCAGCCGGCGTTGGGCTCCACCGCGTTGCATGCGACCAGCATGGCCGAGGCCCACACCAGCCTGGTCGCCATGACCGCGCGGCGCCGCGCCCCGCCGTTGTCGTTCGTCCGTTCCATCTGCACCACACCACCGCGGCGATTGCCCGCGCGCGCAAAACCGCGCAAGGGTAGCAAAGTTGGGCGCGCGGGCAAGATTTCGTTGGCGCCGGCTGTTCGGCGGGCCAGGTACAGGTTGCGGTCCCGCTACGCCGCCCCTGCGTTGCCTCAGTTGCCTGGTCTCTCTATCCTGTCCTGGCGGCCTGCGTGCCGCATTGCGTCCCGATGAGCAGCCCGCCGACGAGAACAGAGGCGCTTGAGTTGCTGAGAAGCCATTGGGCCGAAATCGCCGCTTTTGGTGTGCAACACCTCGACCTTGTCGGCTCCGTAGCGCGCAATTCGGCCAAAAACGACTCGGACGTCGACTGCGTCGCCGAGTTCGCCGGACGTGTCACTTTCCGCCAATGCATGGGACTTGTGGCCTATTTGCATGCGCTTTTCGGCCGCAAAGTGGACGTGATGACGCCTGAGTCCGCCCATCCACTCCTGCGCGCGACTTTTGCGGCTGAGGCGGTGCGTGTCGCGTAGTTCGGCCAAAAGTCACTGCTGCCAGGGATACGGCTCTTGGTCCGGCCCGGTCCGATCGGCGGCGGCGTTCAGCCATACGATCAGGTCTTCGGCATACGGTCGCACTTCAAAGCCGCCTTGAAAGTCCTCATGGCCAAGTGCAAGGCCATGCTTACGGCAAACTGCGGTGATTGCATCAAGAAAAGCCCGGACCTGCGGGCTTTGTCGGTCCATTGGAGTCATGCTTCGCTCCTGCGACCCAAGGCCGGCGCAAGCCGGCCTTTGTACATTCAGCCTGCGGCTTCAGCCGCCGGGAGATCCCCAGAGCCATGGTCACTGCCGCAGGGAACTCGCAGGCTCACACCTCACCCCACCGCACGCAGCCACACCCGCTTGCCCTCAAACACCACCGCCCACTGCATGACGCTACCTGCCCCGCGCTCGCGCAAAGTCACGGCGTAGTCTTTCGACCGCAGCTGCGCCTCAGCCGAGGCCACAGCCATCTCCGCCGTCTCGCCCTTGTTGGCGCGCGGCACCTTGAGCTCCAGCACCGCCCCGGGCTCCCCGACCTTGCGCGGGCAAATCAGCACATCGTAGCGACCATGGCCGGCCTCGCGGTTGCTGGTCACTTCGTGGGTGCGCTCCAACGTAACCAGTAGCCCGAGGATGAAGGCCTGGTACACCGCCTCGGCCGGCTTGCGCGCGACGTCATGATACGACAGCGTGGCCAGCGCCAGGTCGCCCAGCATCTCTTCCGCGACATCGACGTCGCCAGCCAAAAGCGCCTTGCAAAGCAGCGGCACGCGCTCGCTAGGACCCAGGTTGCGGGCCAACTGGTCCGAAAACAGCCGAGCCATCGCCACCCGCACTTCAGTGTTCGGAAGTGCCAGGTTTGCGGAGACAACGCCGACATCGACCGCAAACTCGGTGGCCTTGAGGTATCCAGAGAACAACAGCAACGACCACACTGCGTCGGGATTGCCTTCGACGCCGCGCAGCACCAGATTCTGGTCCACGGTTCGGCGGACGCGGCCACCGGCCAAGAGCGCGTGCCAGTCTTCCAAGCCGATGGCGTCGCGCCGCACCAGCAGTTCGCGAAGCAGCTCGTCGCTGGCGGTGTTGACCCAGTAAGGCTGGCACGCTTCGCCGTCGTCGTTCAAGTAGTTGAGGAGAGACCACGGGTTGTAGATGGTCTGTCCGCCGAAGTCGTAGCCGTTGTACCAGGTTTCCAATACCGGCATGTGATCGGCTAGGCCACACGCACGCGCAAGCTCGGCCACCTCTTGCGGCGTGAACCCGAACCGGTCGGCGCATTTGCTCGACAAGATGGAGTAGACCGACAAGTTGTTCAGGCCCGAAAACAGCGACTCCCTGGCGACACGCAGAATCCCGGTCAAGACGCCGCGGTAGAGGTGGGCATTGTCCTTGAGACCGGCGCTGAAAAACTCGCAGAAAAACTCAATAACCTCTTCGTAGTAACCACTGTGCCAGCCCGAAGTGATCGGCGTGTCGTATTCGTCGATAAGGATCACCACCTATTCGCCGCTGGAACGGTGCAGCCAGGCCGAAAGGTCAAGGAGCGCCGTTTGCAGTTCCTTCTCGGTCGCCGTCGCTGCACGTAGTCGCGCAAAGCGCTGGGCGTCCACGTCGTCGAGGTTGGCGCGCGCCATGTCGTTGACGATGGTCCCGCAAAAGCGGCCGATGGCGTCAGCGATGTCATTGCGACAGCGCGGCCAGTCGGACTTTTTGACGTCCTTGAAGGTCAGGAAAATCACCGGATGGCGGCCAAACCGCGCGCGGACGTCCTCGCCGGCGTGCCAGACCGCGAGGTCGCTAAACAGCGCGCTGTTGTCGTGTCCGGGCGTGAACCACGACTGCAACATGGTCATGGCGAGCGTCTTGCCAAAGCGGCGCGGTCGAGGCAGCAACAGCACCTGGCTGTGGTTGCGAACCACATCGGTGATGAGCATCGACTTGTCGACAAAGTGACTGCCTTGCTCCCGCAGGCTGCTGAACGTCGAGTTGCCAATGGCGAAGCGCGGCTTCATGGCGGCCAGTGTACGCCCGGCGCGTGGCGCCAGGCAACGGTGCCTTGGCGCGAACGGTGCGGTTCCCCAAGTGGGGGACAACCACCTGCACCGCGGTCAGGGTGCCCGTGAATTTGCCCGGCGGCTGAAAGCCGCGGGCTGCCACTGCGAAGCCTTGCCTACGCAAGGCTAGGTAATCACGGGTGAGAAGCCAGCCCGGCGCAGGCCGGGCTTTGTAGCTTCAGCCTGCGGCTTTAGCCGCCGGGTTCAACACGAACGCCATGTGGTTACACGAGTTGGGCGCACAGGGCAGTGGGCCCCAATTTGCGATCCGCACCCTGGCGCAAAGCGCTGGACCGGGCCGTACTGGCCGCGTGCCCGCCGCACCGCTGGTTGGCCACACCTCTATCGCTGGCTACGCCAAGTCAACCTGGCGCAGCGCCGTTGCTCGCGCGGTAGTGCGCCCGCTACACCAGACGCCCTACGGCCCCCCGCAAAACGCCAACCCTTCATCGCTGACCACCCGCACGATAGGTCGAACGCCGGTCGTTGGTGCCGCGCCCGCCACCGCGCTGACCACCCACATCGTCGGCCCCGGCAAGTCCAACAGCAGCGCAGCGAACTGGTCGCTTGGCTTCTGACTCGGCGTCAGCGATGGCATGGCAACACTTTGCAGCAGGTTGCCTTGTAGGTCATGGGTGCCGAGCGCCGGCATATCGGACCAAAGATAGCTTCCGGTCGCGGTCGCCGCCGTCGCAAGCACCTGCAAAACCAGACCGCGCCGCACCAGGGACACGGCCCTGCGGGTGGTGAAGGTCTGGTTGTAGCGGTCGGCGAGCAACACGCCCTCTGCGGAGACCTCGACCACGCGCAACCGGTGGCCGTTGGCGGTGTCGCCCAGCACGACCAAGACCGCGCCGCTTGGTTGCACCCACACGCCCAGCGCGACGAACTGACCCACGCGCGTGCTCAAGTGCTGCCAAAGGGTCTGGTGGTCCTTGCTGACCTTGTACAAGGCCAAGCGGTCGAAGCTCTCGCTGGTGTCGTTGGCAACCACGGCGTAGCTGCCATCGCTGGCCTGCGTCACGTCCCACGCCAAGGTGCCCGCCAGGCCCGCCTGCCACTGCGCGGTCGTGGCGCCCGCGGCATCGACGAAGCGAAGACTTGCTTTGCCGGCGGTGACCCCACCGACCAGCGTCGACGCCCCAGTCTGACGAACGGTCAGGATACGCTGGTCCCCTGCGACTACCGGCGCAGAGTCAGCCATCACTGATCCGGCCGCCGAAATCGTCACTATCCATTCGTCGTACTGCAAGGTGCTGGCGGCGTCTTTTTGTCGGCGATAGCCATACACTTTTGCCGTACCGTTCGCCTGTGGCACCAGGCCATACAGGCGGTCGTCGTCTGCCCCCTTGAGGTCGACTTGCCAGGTAGGCGCGCCTTTGGCATCGGCTCGGGCTACCCAGGAATCGAAGACAGCGCCACCACTTGGATAGGTGTGGCCCACCAGCCACGCGCCGCCAGCGCCATCGGGCGCACCAGTTACCGCCAGGCGCCATGTGCTACCGGTCGGCGCCGGCCAAGCGGTCTCCGCAAGCGCGCAAGGCCCGCAGTTACCTGCCGAGCAAGTCAGGGTCTTGGTGCACAGCGGCTGTGGCGACGCCTTGGTGGCTTGGGCGACGCAGCCACCGATGCCCGGGCAGGTGTCGTCCGTGCAGACGTTGCCGTCGTCACAGGCGACGACGTGCTGTGCGGTGCACACACCCTTACTGCACAGGTCGGCATCGGAGCAAGCGTCGTTGTCGCTACACGGACCCGAGCGCGGCAAGGCGAGCACGCCATAGTGGCGGTCGCAAAGTGCAAGCCGGCATTGCGGGTCGTCTGTGTTTGCCGTCGCGGTGCCGAGCGCCGCACCCCGGACCCCTTCAAAACGCAGCACCAGCGCACGTTGCGGTTCGCCTGCCTTCTGCACCCAGCCGACAGCCACCATCTGGTCGTTGGTGGTCGTGGTCACACCCAGCAAATTCGAGTGGCCACCGGGGCCCTCCACGCCGCCAAAGCCCACACCCGCGGCCGTGCCCGTCGCCCAGCGCTTGCTGCCATCTGGCAGGAGCGCGGTTGCCGACAGGTGCCCGTTGGCAGGTTGGGGCTGGTCAAAGAACCCTACTTGGACCGCGGTCCCGTCGGCGAGCGCCGCGACGGCCCACGACCAGGTATTGTTGGCCACGTTGCCGTGACCGCCTGTCGCAATCCTCGCCCCGGTGAAGTCAAACCGCGACTTGGATATTTGCGCCTGCTTGCCCCAGCCGGCCAGGCCCGCCGCTGCCGCGCCGCCATCCGGCGTGCGCACCAAGCCCGTCAAGAAGTCGTCGCCGCCGCCCGCCACATTGATAACGCCAAGCGCAGCGTCGTGGTGAAAGTGATACAGCACCGGCTTACCACTCGCGGGGTCTACCACGGGCTTTGCCTGCAAGTCGGTCAGTGCCACCAGGGCATTGCGGCTTCCCGCGCTGGTCTCCGCGGCGCCGACAGCCAAGATCCGCGCACTGCTGCCAAACCCGACGACAGCCACGCCATCCAGCGAATCGCCCAGGTTGTATCCGTGGACCAACTGGCCGACGGGGTTGAACTGGCCATCGAGCACCACCAACCAGCCGTCGGTACCGCCCACCGCCCCGCTGGTCGTGGAGCCAGCCAGCGCCCACCCGCCGCCTGGCAACGCCGTCACTGCGCGAAAACTGTCCTGGCCTGCGCCCCCAAAGGTCTTGTCCGCGAGCACCTTGCCTTTGCCATCGACCGCGACCGCCCAGCCATCCTGACCGCCTGCGCCACCACTGGCCGTAAACCCGACTGCCAACAAGGTGCCATTGGCACCGCGGGCAATGCCGCGCAGTCCGTCTATGCCAGCGCGCGGCAGCACTTTGTTCCACAGCACCTTGCCGTCCGCGTCGAATGCGTGCAGCCAACCGTCGAAAGCGCCGCCAGCCCCCGGCGTATCACCGCTCGCCACAAAGCTGGCCGCAGTCGCCGTCGCCACACCATACAGCGCCGCCGGTGTCGCGCCGAGCACATGCTGCTCAAAGAACTGGCACGGGCAGGCGTCGTCGCCCGCCGCTGCATCGATGCGCAGCAACAGCGCGTCGGGCTTGTCGATAAATTGCGGCGAGTCGGGCTTGGTCGAGCTTCCGCGGCTCTCGCCCGCCAACAACAAGTCGCCATTGGGCAGGCCCTGACCACCCAAGCCCTGGTCGTCACCGAGGTCGTCGTAAGTACGCTGCCACACGACCGTGGCGCCTTCACTGAGCCGCACCGCCCAAGCGTGGCCGCGGTCGTAGGTCGCTGCCCACGCCGGGTCGCCCGCATGGTCCACGTTCTGCAAGCCACCGGCCATCCAGCCGCCGGCCGGGTGCTCCGCGACTGCCCGCAGCACGTCGTCACCGTGGCCCGCGATCTGCGTCTGCGCCAGCAAGACCCCGTTCGCGTCGGTGCGCAGCCACCAGCCGTTGCCCGCCCCAGCGGCGTCTGGCCGGCCAACGACGCCGACCGCCGCGATGTCGCCCTTTGCCCCCACCGTCAACGCGAACAGGCCGTCCCAGGTGTCGCCACCAAAGGTCTTGCTCCAAAGCACGTTGCCTTTGGCATCCACCTTGACCAGCCAGCCGTCTTGCTGCTTGGTCGCCGACTTGGCGTGGCCACGGTGGCCTGCGCTGACAAACCCGGTGCCGTCCCGCGCCGCAGCGACCGCCCATAGCCGGTCTTGCACTGCAGCCTGACCGCTGGACTCACTGCCAATGACTTTGGTCCACAGCAACTTGCCAGTCGCGTCAAAGCCAGCGAGCAGCGCGTCGGTGCCGCCGGCCTTGGCATGGGTCAACTGCCCGACCGCCAGCGCCCCGCCATCGCTGGTCGCGGTCACGCCGTCGAAGCCGCCGGTGTCAGCGGCGCTCTCTCCGGGTAGGGTCTCAAGGCGCACATCAGCCATAGCTTTGCCCTTTGCGTCCAAGCCCAACAACCAGGGTCGCAAAGTCCCGGCCTGGCCGACGCTGGTACCGGCGGCCCAAGCGCTGCCGCCACCGCGAGCCGCCACCGCGAGCAACCGGTCGCCGCCCGGCTTACCGTAGTGCCCCTGCTGCAACACTTTGCCGGTGTCGCTGACCCAGGCCGCCCAGCCCCAAGCCTGCGCAGTGGTGTCGGTGCTGGCTGCGCCCACACTGACCACTCGCCCGTCGCCAAGGTCGGCCGCGTCCTCGGCGGTCTCGCGGTTCAGGTTGGTGACCCGCTCGCACTCGTCGGTCAAGCCGACACCCTTTGCGGAACCGGGCGCGACCAATTCGCATCCCCAGCGCAGGGGGCGGCGCCACGCCTCGCAGCCGCCGCAGCGGCCCGCCACGCACGTCCTGCCACCGGGGCAGGGCGCCTCGTTGTCGCTGTGGGTGCAGGAAGCGCCGTCGGCCGCGCACCCATCGTCCGTGCAGGGGTTGTCGTCGTCGCAGCCGCCGGCCAGGCCCACGCAGCCTTTGCCGGTACATGTGTCACTCGCGGTACATGCGCTACCGTCGTTGCAAGGCACGCCCAAAACCGCATTGTGGCTGCACCCGGCCTTGGCGTCGCAGGCGTCGACAGTGCACGCGTCGCCGTCGTTGCATGCCGCCGCGCCGTTGGGCAGGTGCCAGCAGCCATCGACGGCGTCGCAGTCGTCGGCAGTACAGGCGTCGCCGTCGCTGCAATTGACCGCGCCGCCGCCCTGGCAGCTGCCGGCCTTGCAGGTTTCGGTGGTGGTGCACAGGTCGCCGTCGTTGCAAGGACTGCCCTCGCCAACCGCCGTCAATGGACACTGACCGGTCGCGCCCTGGCAGACGCGCTTGCTGCAGGCGCTGTCGTCGGCGGTCGGGCACACCACCACCGTGCCGGGATTGACCTTGCACTGGAACGGCAGCTTGACCTTGTCGCAATACAAGCTGCCGTTGCACAAGTTGCCGTCTTCCTGGGCCGCGCAGTCGGCATCGGCCTTGCAGCCACACAGATCGGTTCCCGGCACGCACTTGCCGCCCTGGCAGGTGTCGCCCGTTGTGCAGGCCTGGCCGTCTTCGCATGCGCTGAACTCGAGCACCGGCACGTAGCCGCACTTGCCAGTCGCCGGGTTGCACGCATGGACCTGGCACGCGGGTGGCACGCCGGTGCCGCAGCTGACCACCGTCGCCGGGTTGACCTTGCAGGCAAAGGGCAGCGCCGACTTGTCGCAGACCAGCTTGCCGTTGCAGAGGTTGCCGTCTTCATAGGCCGCGCAACCAGCGTCGGACTCGCAGCTGCAGACGTTGGCGCCCGCGACGCACTTGCCCAACTGGCAGGTGTCGCCCACCGTGCACGCGTTGGCGTCGGCGTCGCAAGTCGTGCCCTGCGCGGCGAACTTGGGCGCGCAGCTGCCGGTCGCCGGGTTGCAGGTGTTGGTCGCGCACGGCCCGTCGCCAAGCGCGCTGCAGACCACGACCGAGCTCGGGTTGACCTTGCACTGGTTGCTGGCCTTGTCGCAGTACAGGTTGCCGTTGCACGGGTTGCCGTCTTCTTGCGGCAGGCAGTCGGCATCCTTTTGGCATGGACAGTTGGCCGGCCCCGCCTTGCACTGGCCGCTGTCGCAGCTGTCGCCAGCGGTGCACGGGTTGTCGTCGGCATTACAGGCCGCGGCCTGGTTGACTGCCGTCATCGCGCACTTGCCAGTCGTGGGCGAACACAGGTTCTTGGTGCACGCCGTGTCGGCAACGCTCGGGCACCCAACCACGGTCGCAGGGTTCACCGCGCAGACATACGGCAACTTGGCTTTGTCGCAGTAGAGCGTGCCGTTGCACAGGTTGCCGTCGTCCTTGGCGGCGCAGTCGGCGCTCTGGGTGCACGGGCACAGGTTGGTGGCGCCAACGCACTTACCGCCAACGCAGCCATCGCCTTGTGTGCACGGGTTGTCATCGCTACAAGGCGAGCCGTCCTTGCCAAGCTCGACCGCACACTTGCCAGTCGCGGGCACGCACTTGTTGGCGGCGCAGGCCGTGTCGGTAGCGCTGGCGCAGACAACGACAGTCGCCGGGTTGACCTGGCACAGGTGTGGCGCTACGGTCTTGTTGCAATACAAAGTGCCGTTGCACAGGTCGCCGTCGTCGGCTTTGGCGCAGTCGCCGTCGCTCTGGCAACCGCAGATGCCAGGGCCTGCCTTGCACACGCCTTTGGCGCAGGTGTCGCTGGCGGTGCAGGGGTCGTCGTCGCTGCACTTGGCTCCTTCGTTGACCGGCAGCGGCGCGCACGCACCGGTGGCGGTGTTGCAGGTGTTCTTGGAGCACGCCGTGTCTCCCGACGCGGAGCAAGACGCCACGGTCCCAGGATTGGTCTTGCAGGTCCACGGCAGCTCGGATTTGTCGCAGTAGGGCAGTCCGTTGCACAGGTTGCCGTCGTCGGCGCAGTCGGCGTTGGCCTTGCAGGGGCACTGGTCTGCACCAGGCACGCAGCTTCCGGCAGCGCAGTGGTCTCCCGCCGTGCACACCTTGCCGTCGTCGCAGGCGCCGCCGTCGTTGGTGGGCGTGGTGTCGCAGGCTCCGGTCGCCGGGTTGCACTTCGCGGTCAGGCAGGGCGTTGACGGCGGAGCGCAAACCACCTGGCTGCTCTTTTTCGGGACGCACAGCGACGGCTGGTTGGCCAGATCGCAGGTCCACGTGCCATTGCAGGCATTGCCATCCTCAAAGGCAGCGCAGTCGCTGTCCTGGATGCAGCCGCAGCCATACTTGCCCGCCACGCAGGCGCCCGCCAGGCAGGCGTCGCCGACGGTGCAGGGTTGTCCGTCGCTGCAGCTGGCGCCGTCGGTGGCCAGGACGACTTTGCAGAAGCCGGTTTTCGCTTCGCAGCGTGACTCTGTGCACGGCTCAGTTGCCGCGGGACAGTCTAAATTGGACTTGCAGGGCGTTGCCGGCGCGGCATCTCCAGCTACCGCGCTGTCGGGCGGTTCGGTCGGGATATCGGGACTAAGCGCCGCGTCGCCGATACCATCAATGCCGGCATCGGCAACGGAGGGTCCTGACACCGGTCGCTGACCGTCGCCACAGCCGGTCGCTGCCACGGCCAGCGCAAAAAACGCCGTCCACCTTGTCGACGACACCCTCATTTTGGACCCCGCCCCTGCGTCGACTGCTCGAGAAAGCGTGCGACGCAAGGCCAGATGCTGTTGGCGCGGTCGAGGCTTGTCAAGATGCAGCATGCCGTCACCGGCACCCTCGATGGATGAAACCTGGCCGGCATGCTGCATCGCAGGCCGCATTCGCGGACTGCCGCGGGGGTTCGGGGGCGGCGCGCCCCCGAGTTTCTGCCTAGATGCAGCACGCCGTCCGCTCCGGCACGCGCGAGGAATGAAACCTGGCCAGCTTCGCACCACCCGCGCTACGCTGGACACTTTGGCAGCGTCAAAATCGTGCTTCTACAAGCCGTACTTGGCCCGCAGGATGGCCTCGACATAGGCCCGGTCGGTCGCTCCGAGCGCGCTGGCATAGGCGCGGACCTCGGCGACAAAGCCACCCATCGACCGCCCGTTGCCGGCGCCGTTACCGATTGAAAGCAGCTCCTTGCCTGGCGACGACATGGCTTGCACCGCGCTTTGCGCCGCCGTCGGGCTGAGGTAGATTGTCCCGGCCGACTCCTGTTGAACAGCAGTCACCAGTTGCCAGGTGCCAGGCGACAGCGCCACCGTTGGACCTGCGCTAGCGCCGCCGACCTGCCACCCAATCGCCTTCGTCGCACCCTTGGGTTGCGCCAGCGAGAAGTACTTGTCGGTCCCTTGTGCAAGCAGCGTCCCTTGCTCCTGCGGGGCATCCATCTCAAAGACGGCAAAAACGGTCATGTTGACGCTGGCCAGGAACGATACGTCGGTCTGCAGGCGCACCGCTGTGCCGTCAAACCGCACCGCGGGCCGGCCGTTCGAGGTGGCACTGGGGTACCAGGTCGGCGACTTATCCTGGCCGACGCTCGCGTCGCGTCCCCACGGACTTTTGTCCTTCCACGCCGCGACTGCGTTGCTTTTCGGCAGTTTGACCACTGTGTTGGCATCGCCGGCGTCATACCACGCCAGGTCAGGCGTCGGCGCCGCAAACTGCCAGGCAGTCCGCAAGTAGGCCGCTACTGCGTCGCGCTCGCTGTCGCTCAAAGCGTAGTCGTACACCAGCAACTCGCCAAGCGTTGACCCGCCACCCCCTGCACCGACGGCGAGGCCTGTCGCGGCACCGCTGAGGTCGACACCCCCAGCAGCCTGACTGGATGTCATCGCCTCAATCACATCGAGGGTGCGTCCGCTTGCACCGCCCCTCGCGACGAGCACGTAGCACTGCCCACCAAACAGCTTTTCCTTGAAACCACCGCTGCCGCCCGCCGACCAGTCGACGTTGCCGGTCCCGTCCGTCGCCAGTGCCCACGCCGAGCCTTGGGCGGCGATGGCGCCTGGACTGGCCGCAGGATCGACGCACAATACGGCAAAAATGCTGATCTTAGCCGGAACTGCCCATGCCTTTGTGGCTAACCCTGCCGAGCCGGCGAGGCCGATGCCGTTGCCGGCCTGAACGCCCTTGTTGACCAGATGCGGCAACTTCTTGGGGTCGATGGCATACAGGTGATGCGCGTTGCCGGACAGGTCTTGCCAGCCCGTGATGCTGGCGTCCGCGGCCAACTGGACCGATGCGGTACTCCAAGCTGCGTAATGGGCGACCAGTCCGGTTTTCACGGTCAGCGCACAAACGACGGGCCCGGCCAGACAGCTGCCAAGGCCGTCGCACAGATCGCCCTGTGTGCACGCTGCGCCATCTTCGCAGCCGTTGCCATTGCTGGTCGGGGCTGAACTGCACTTGCCGGTGGCGGCCGCGCAGCTATCGATCGTACAGGGCTTTGCGTCGCTGCAGTCAACGGCGCCGACCGACGTACAGCTGGCGCCATTGCAGACTGCGCCAAGGGAGCACAAGTCGCCCAAGTTGCATGCCGCGCCAGTGCCGACGTGCAGGCAGCCTTTGGCGGCGTCGCAGCTATCGACGGTACAGGTGTTGCCGTCGTCACAGTTCGTCGGCACCGTCCCGGCTTTGCAGGTGGCGCCAGCGCAGGTGTCGCCGGCGGTGCACGGCTTGTCGTCCTCGCAAGCTGAAGCCCCAGACGGGGCTTGGCTGCAGCCGGCAACCGGGTCACAGCTATCGGCGGTGCATGCGTTGTTGTCGTTGCAGTTGGTGACCTTGGCCATCTGGCAAGTGCCGGCCACGCAGCCGAACTTGATGCAGGCGGTCGAACCCGCGCAGGTCGCGTCAAATGGCAAGTGCACACAGATGCCAGCCACGCAGTCGTCGGACGTGCACGGCTCGCCGTCGCCGCAGCCTTGGGCATTGGTGCACGGCGTCGCACAAGCAGGAAAGCCGACCTGCCCGATGGGGCACTGGTCGCAGTACTTGCCTTGGTAACCGTCGCTGCAGCTGCAGGTCACCGTCTTGGGGTCACAGGTGCCGTGGCCGTTGCAAGTCGCCGGTCCGCAGGATGGGAAGATGCAGGCCCCCGCCTCACAGATCTGCCCGTTGGCGCAGGCGCCGCACTGGCCGCCGCAGCCGTCGCTGCCGCACGAGAGCCCCGTACACGCTGGGATGCAGCCGCAGACGTCCACATCGATGCAACAATTGCCCTTTGCGCCACAGTCCGACGTACACGCGCAGCCAGAGGGAGCAACGCTGCCACAATGCCCGACGCAACTCTGGCCAGGCGGCGGGGCGACACACTGACCGAACGAGCACAGCTTGTCGGTCGGACATTCGCCGCACGTTCCACCGCAGCCGTCGCCACCGCATTGTTTTACCCCACACTGCGCAACGCAAGCCGAGCACTTGCCCGCGATGCATACCGGCGCAACCGGATCCAGGCAGCTGCCGCAAGACCCGCCACAGCCGTCGTCGCCACACAACACGCCACCACACGCCGGCTTGCAAGCGGCGCAATTGCCGTCCGCGTTGCAGGCAGCGCTGCCGATGCAGCCTTTGACCGGGGCTGCAGGTTGCGCACAGTCCGGGTCTGGGGTGCCACAGCCACAGTTGCAGACTGCGCCGTCGGCGTACGTCGAGACGCCGCACAACCAGGCCGCGGGCGGCGGGGCTGGCTGACAAATGCCTTGGACGCACACCTCGGTCGGGCCACACGCCGGCACACAGTCGGGCGTCGCGGCGACCTCGGTGGCGTCCACGGCAACGCTGATGTCGGTCGCCTCGGCCGCAGCGTCGCTTCCGGCCGCATCGCTGGTTGCAGTCTCGCTTGCGGCATCTACGGCCACGCACTGATTGCCAACTTGTGTCGTGCCAGCGCCACAGGACGGGGCAGCGCTCGCCAGCAGGCACTTGCCCTCTTTTTCGACGGTTCCAGGTCCGCAACGCTGCCCGTCGCCGCAACCAGCCAAGGCAATCGCCGCTAGCGCCGCGGACAGGCCTAGAAGTCGCGCTAATTGGGCAGGCATGCGGACACCTTGGGTTCTTGGCCGAGGCCAAAGTCAGAGCCGAACAGCAGAACTGGACTGCATGTGCTGGCAGCAGGGCAGTCAGCCTGACCGCCTGGGCAAGCGACAGTGCAGACCCCGCCTGTGCCGAGCGCGGCGCACAGCTTGCCGTCGGCACACGGAAACCCTGGGATGCAACTGGCCGAGATTCCGGTCGATCCGGTGGCGCACAGATACTTGCCCTTGCCCGTCGCGGCGTCGGCATAGCCCAAGCAGATTTCGCCTTTGGGACAGGCGGCTTGGCTAGCGCACGTGACTGCGGAGCCGCTGATCCCCTGGCATACGCCTGCAATGCCGATGGTCTTGCCAGACAAGGGGTTGGCAATCGCCATGCCGAGGCAGCGCTGAACCTTGAGGCAGTCGGCGTCATTTTGACAGTAGGTGGCGCAACTTCCCTGCAAGCACGCGGCGCTGGCGCACTGTGCATTGGCCGTACACGGCTGACCGGGGGCAATGCCGAGCGCGTCCGGTGTGCCGCATGTGCCCTTCCACCAGCCGCCCCCAGCCGGGTAGGTACCCATGCACCACTTGGCGCCACAGTCGGACTGCTTGTTGCAGAAGCTGACCTTGCAGACGCCACCGGCGTCGCAGACGTCTTTGCCGGAAGGGCAGCCGTAGACCAACAGCTTGGGGTTCGCGCAGTCTGGATCGCTTGCGCCACAGCTGCAATCGCAGGCGATTCCGTCACCAAAGTAGCCTTTGGGACAGTGCCACGCGGCGGGAATGCACTGACCGTTGTACGAGCACGGTTGGCCTGCCGGGCAAGTGCCACAGCTTGCGCCGCAGCCGTCGGGCCCACAGGTCTTGCCCGTGCACTTCTTGTCGCACGTGGCCGTGCATTGGCCGTCGGCACCACAAAATGGCGCCGGACCGGGGCATGCACCGCACGAGCCGCCACAGCCGTCATCGCCGCACTTTTTGGTGCCGCACACGGGCTTACAGCCGCAAACCGTTTTGAAGTCCGAACAGCAGCTGCCTTCGGCCTGGCAACTCGGCACGCAGTAGCAGCCCGCTGGCGCCACCGAGCCGCAAAAGCCGTCACACGAGGTCGGCGCGCTGGGCAACACCACCGCGTTGCACTGGCCTGCGCTACACGCGTTGCCAGCAGGGCAGGTGCCGCAACTGCCGCCGCAGCCGTCGCTGCCACAGGCATTGGTCTTGCACAGCACTGGTGTCGGCTTGCACGCGTCGACGCACTGACCGTCTGCGCAGGTCGCCTTGGCTGGGTCGCTGCAAAGTCCACAGGTACCGCCGCAGCCGTCTGCGCCACACTGCTTGCCGGCGCAACTGGGCTTGCACGCTTTGCAAGTGCCGTCCGCGCTGCACGATTCGCCCTGCTTGCAGCCGAACAACGGCAGGTCGAGGTCGCAGTCGGGGTCTTTGGCGCCACAGCCACAGTCGCAGCTGTCCAAGGCACCGTAGATGGTCGGTGCGCAGATCCACGACTTTGGCACCTTGTCGACGCAAGCACCGGCGGCATCGCAAGACTGCAGCGACGTGCAGCCTGCGACCAGATTGTCGGGGTTCTTGCAGTCCGGGTCCGGCGCGCCGCAACCGCAGTGGCAAGCGTCAAAGCCGCCGTTGTACGCCGCTGGAGGACATGTCCAACTTGGCGGCACGCAGCGGCCAATTGTCGAACAGCTCAGACCGCTTGCGCAAGCGCCACAGCTCGCGCCGCAGCCGTCGTCGCCGCAGTCCTTGCCGGTGCATTGGGGCACACACTGCGCAACGCATTGCCCCGCAGCGTTGCACACCGGAGCCGCAGCGGTGGTGCAACTGCCGCAGGAGCCGCCACAGCCGTCGTCCCCGCACTGGCGGCCGCCGCACTCGGGCACGCAAGCCGGCAAATCGGCGGTGGGCGAGGCGTCGACAGCCGTATCGTTGGTCGCTAGGGTGTCCGTGGTGGCTTGGCCATCGCCGGCGCCAGCGGTTTCGCCTGCGCCCGCTCCCTGCGTGTCGCCCACAACTGTGCAGGCTCCGTCGACCAGCGTGACACCCGGCCCGCAAGTCAGTGCGTCTGCGGCAGGCACGCACGCGGCGTTGGCTGCGACGGTTCCCGGCCCGCACGCAGGGCCATCCGAGCCACAGCCCGCTCCAGCGCATAAGGCCCCGAAAAGCATCGGCAGCACGAGGCGGGCGTTTGCCATCACAACGAATCCTTGCTGAGCGGTGGCAGACCGTCGACGTTGTTGAGTTCCGTCTTCTTGGCCGTCGCACTGCTGGTTCCGGGCGTCAGGTGTTCCTTAATGGAAGCAGCCACTTCCGATGATTTTTCGTGAGGAAATGCCTCTTGCAGCACTTTGCGCACGCCGGGGGCCGTCGTCATCCACGCCCCCAGGACCTTGACGGCTGCGAGCCGGACCATGACGCTTTTGTCGTGGCGCAGCGCCTTGGTGACCAGCGGCAGGGTCAGCTCTGGGCCCATGTCCTGCATGGAACTGACCAGTTCGTCGCGCACCAGCGACGACTGCTCCTTGGCCATCATTTCGACCATCAAGTCCAGAAACGCCGCGGGATGCTGGCCATGCAACGCCGCAGCCGCATGGGCGCGCACCAACTCGTCGCCTTCGTTCAGCGCCGCGAGCAGCACCGGCAAGACGGCAGGATGCCGCACGTTGGCAAAACCGGCGAGCCAGGCGGTCCGCACGGCCAGGCGCGCTTCAGGAGTACCCGCCTTGGCAAAGGTGCCTGGCGCGACGACAGGTGCGCCTACCGCAATCATCTCGGCCAGCGCATCCGCAGCGGCGTCGGGGGCGGCGACGTTGGCTTGGGCAATCTGGCTGCCGAGCGCCGCCGCAGCCGCGGCACTGACGCGCGAGGTCGGGTCGCGCACCGCCATTTCGCGCGTGGTCTGCAGCAACAGCGGCGACGATCGGTCTAGCAGTGTAACCGCCTGCAACAGGGTCCCCAGCAGCACGGGCTCTGTTTGCACGCTGCGGAGCATGTCGGCAACCGCAGCGAATCCTGGCTCTGTGCGGGTGCTGACCAGTGCCGCGACCTCGACCACCTGGGCTTCTGGGTGAAGCGACCGCGACTGCAGCGCCGCAACAACGCCGGCAATGCCTGCGGGGTCGCGCTGCAGCGAGCGCGTCAATTCGTCGCGCAACCGCACGAACTCCTCGGGCCGTGGGGCCTGCTTCCACTGGGCAATTTCCTGGGTCAGGACCGCCGTCGGCCGGGTCGGCGCCATGGCGGCGGCATTGAACGCAACCGGCGCGTACGCCCTCATCGTCGCTGGGTCGAGCCCATTGGCCCATGCGGTCGCAACGGGTCCGATCCGCCGCACAGCGATGTCGACAGCATACGCCCACAGGTTGGGGCGCTGCATCAACGACCCGATCGGCACCTGGCCACGCTCAGCAAACGCAATCGCGCGGATCTCAGCACCAGCGAACTGGAACTCGGTCGTCGACTTGCCCGCCGGCCACGCGCCGGCCACTGTGGCGCGCACCTTCTCCACGCGGCCCTGGTCGGCACGCCGATACTGAACAGTAGCGATATCGTTGAGGTCGCGCTCGGCTACCTGCCAGGACCGCGCCGCGCCGTCCGCTGGTCGGGTGAATTGCATCGCCGCGCCAAGCGCCGCCAGCACGCTCCGCGCCGCGACGGGCGTTTCGCTGCCAAACCGCTGCTCTACCAGGCGCCCGTCTGCTTCCAGGCGCGCCACCCAGGGGTGCTCCAGACTCTGTGGCTGCGGCGCCGGCCCGAGGCGCGCCTTGGCATCGTCGTTGACCTGCTGCACCCCGACCAAGCGCAGCGGTAGCCAGTTCGCGCCGTCGCGCCTCAGCAGCGGTGCGACCTGCAGCGTCGCCGCAACCCGGTAGCTGGCCCGCTCGGATGCGTCGGCATCCATCGTCATGGCGAAGCTCAACTGATGCGCCCCGCCAAGCTCTGCCGCTGTCAGGATCTTGGGCAGGTGGGGAATCGGACGGTCGGCAGTTTTTTGGCCGGCCGACGACTGCGCGACCTTTTCGGGTTGTTCGGCACTGTCCGTGCGTTCTGTCCAGGCCAGGCAAAACCACAGCGCCGCGCCTGTGACGCATGCGCCAATGCCTACGGCGACCCAGAGCTTAAGCCGTTTGTCCGCATTCATGGCGACCTCCGCGGCCAAACGGAAAGCGATGGCTTCATAGTTTGGCTCCCGGCCAATCGAAGTTGACCTTGCGCTCAAATAGCACATCGGTGCTGAGGTTCCAGCGGAACAGAAAGCCATTAAATTTGAACAGCTCCTGCTCAAATTCGAACAGTGGCAGCAAGATGGTCAGCTTGGCGAACCACGACAGCGACAACTGCAATAGCGTCAGCTCCAAGTCGACCACCTTGAGGCGTTGTACCCGCCACAGGTTTGGAATTTCCATACCCTTTGCGATGCTCGTCACGGTGGAGCTGACCGCATTCTGAAACGGAAACGGCACTGGGCGGTCCACGGTCCGACTCAGCTTTTGCATCGCCACGGTCCACGTCACCGGAAAGGCAAGTTCGATCAGCGCCAGCTTGCCGCGCAGGCCAATGCCCAATTCGATAAACGAGCCAACCTCCTCCAACTTGCTCGTGAATTTTCGACCTGCTTGCTCCATGTCGGCCAGAATCTCGCCGGGGTTGAAGTACACCGAGGCATCGAGGTTCAGCCCCAACGAGGGCCGGACGAACTGTGCGGGTTCAAAGGTCTGGTCATCGATGCGGAAGCCCCACTTAAAATTGAGCACCGGCGCGATGGTCGCCTTGATGGTGATGGGCACCTTGCCGACCATCCGCGGCTGGTACTTGTAGCACCACTCCATGGGAATCGCGCCAGGCACCGCCGCAAGCCCAAGGACGGCCTTGCGGACACATTCCTTGAGTGACAGGAGTGGGACGGGCTTGTCGAAGCAGGCAGCAATCTTCTTGAGCTGCGTGGGGGTAATGTTTGGGCCTTGAAACCACTTCGACGGCTCGCCAATCGCCGCTTTGCCAGCTTTGACCGCCAACTCGAGGCTGCAATCGCCTGCAAGGTTCGGAAAAGTGAAGTCCACAAGCGTCAGGTTGTTCGGAGAGGGTACGGACGGCCCATTCAAGCTGGCACCAGCGGCCTCGGAAATCGTCGACCCCTTCCCGCTCGTCTTGGCTGGCACGCGCGCGACATGGCAGCCCGACCCGGACGCAGGTGGCACATACTGGCCGTCTTGGATTTGCACTGCACCGCAAGACCCGCTGGGATTGATAGCGGGCATGTTGTTGTTCTTCTTGCACTTGAAATCCCCTGACGATTCCTGACAAAACTCGTCCGCGGCGCACTGCAGGTCGCTCTTCGACCAGACGCCCGTCGTGCAGGTAAGCTTGGATTGGAGCCCGGCGGTCAACATTCCACACGCGGGCGGTGTCGACGGCGTGCAGGCGTCGCCTTCGAACGGCTTGAGCGGATCACCGCCGGCCACAGTGATACCGAGGATCCGCAACACCGGCGCGAACCGCACCTTCTTGCGGAGCACTTTGTGGCCTGGCGCAACGGTATAGCCAAAGTCCGAATGGAACAGGCTCAGGTTGACCGCCGAATAATGCGGGGCGCCCTTGACCAAGTCGATCAGCCCGGCGAGCAGGTCGGCCGGCTTGGTGCCCTGCAGCGCTGGAACGCTAAGTTTGAGGTCCGCCGTCACCTTGGAGCGGGTCTGCAAGTGCCGAAAGTCTTTTGATGTTCCCAGCGTCGACTCGGCGATGTCACTGTCCTTGCCTTGCTCGACAGGCTGGCCCGCAATCACATTCTCCACGAAGATCTCGTGCTTGGGGTATTTGCCAAACCGAAACACCGAGTGGCTGGAGCTCTGCACGGCAAAGGGACCCAAAATCGGATCCGCCGCGGGCGACTCGTTGTTGCTACTGGAGCCGCTGACTTCTTCGATTTCTTGCGCGGCATCCTCACAGACCCCGGCGTCATAGGCGCAATACGAGCTTTCGCACATCGAATCGGCAGCCGTGACCGTGTCGGTCGTCAGGTACGGGCAGGTGGTGCCGTTGACCTGCCGGTTGTAGACGCACTTGCGGTCGTTGATGCTGCGATCCCAGTACGACGACTTGCGATCGCTGGCGACGATGAGCTTGCCGTTTTCGTTTTGGGTCTGTGCGAACTCTTTGTATTCAGGTCGGAAACACTCGCGAAGGTCAATGCGCGTTCGTTGTTCGGGGACCAGCTTCTCATTGGCCACGATTTGCGAGAAAAGCGTCGCACCGACACCGGCGTCGCGCAAGGCCTTGGCCTGCACAGCGGTGAGCTTGCTGCTTTTTTCAGGCAGGCCGTCGATGCCCAGCAAGTAGCCGAGAACAGGCAGATCCGGGTTGACCGACAAGATGTCGCCGTCGACGAATTCAGCCTTTTGCAGGCTTGCCCAGTGCTTGGTTTGGCCAACGTACAAACACTGGGACAGCTCGAAGAACATCGACGATACGGCTGTGCGCTTTGCCGCTACCTGTTTGGCGTAGATCACGTCACCGACTTTGTGCCCATAGTATCCCTGCCACTGGCTTGCATAGAGGCTCGCCGCGTTTGGCTGAAATGCCCCGAAGCCGGCTGGCACGCCCAACAGGTTCTTTTTGACCAACACGGACTGCACGACGCCGGCCCTGGTGGGGACATTGCCGAACTTGAGGCCGTTTTGACCGGCCACGTTGGCGAAGCACCAGTAGTCAGGTGAGATGCTCAGCTCTGGCCACTGAAAGACCGGCATATAGTCGGCGCGCGCATCGTAGTTGTTGATAATCTTTGCGCAAGCCACAGGTTCCAGCCAATCGCGGCGCGCGGTAAAGACCGGTTTGTCGACACCGTTGCCGTCCTTGAGCGTGGTCTTGAGGCAACCGGCACAGGCTGCGCCCATGGTGAGCTTGCCGGTGTAACTGGTCGCCGCGACGGCGAGCGAGTCCTTGTTGAAGGTCTTGCAGACAGCCTGATTGGCGGCAAGGCAGCGACCGACCTTCTTGGTTTCGGGGCTTGCCGCCGCGCATGCGCCGTCGGTCAGGCCCTTGCAGACCCAGTTGGGGCCCAGCGACTGCGTGCCGTCCAACGCGGTCAGCCACGGCGCGAAAGCGGTGTTGTATTGCATTTCTGGGCCAGGATCGACGCGGTAGACCGTTTCGTCTTGCGCGGTACACACGCCAGACTGCTTGCACTGGGTATTGCGCTCGCAGACCTGGCCAGGATCGATCGACGGTGCCCACTGGCACAACGGCAGCTGCTCAAAGCCTGGCAAACCCTGATTGTCAAACTGCTCGGCCTTAAGCACGAAATCGGTGAGGCACGCAAACCGATTGCAGACGAAGCCCTTCTTTCCGGGCATGACCGGATGACCCAACGCAGCGCAGGCCTTTGCCGCCGGCGAATCCGCTGCGCCGCTCGCCCAAGTACAGATCCCGAAGTTGCAAAGGCCTTCGGCACACTCGCTGTCGACCGAGCAGCGCTCCATCGGCGGTCGCTTGGGCAAGCAAATGCCGGCGAACTCGGTATGCCCCGCCAGACAGGCGCCGCACTGGGCGAACTTTGTGAAGCCGCCGGTTTGCGCGTTATCGGCGCACGTCCGCTTTTGTGCCGCACAGGTGTCGGCGACCGTTCCGCCGCCGCAGCTAGTGCCAAGTGCCGCTGTGCCTCCCGACTCAACGCCTGCGCCGTACCACACCCGGATGTCGCCGAAGCGCCCCTGCTGGTCGCTGATGTACAGCAAGTTCGGGGTTGCGGTCAGACCGTCGGCCTTGAGCATCGACTCCGCTTCGGCCGATGCAGCAACCTCTGCAAAGGCTGCTGAGCCAGCAACGCCATTGACTAGGGTGCGCGCGGTCAGGTTTTCGCCGTCAACGGATAGTCCCAATGGCACCCCAACGCCGGTCGCGATCGCCCCAACATAGACTGGCGTCGACTGCCAGTACGGCTTGGGTGTCGCACCTGCGCCATGCTGGCGGAGCCACAGCCTGCACTCATAGTTGCTTGCTGTGCCCTTGATGCACCTGGCGCGGGCGACCCAGCCCGATCCGTTGGTGCCCGCTTGCAGTGCCGGCGTCCAGAACGGCGCAGCTTGAACTGTTCCGGCCGGCAGGTACGAAAACGCCAGGCTCATTGGTGGCAGGGCACCGCCAGGATTGGCGGCGAGGCGCCCGCGCAGGGGCACCGAGGCCTTGGTCAAAGCGGCGGATTTGTTGAGGTCTCCAGCGTCCGTCTTCATCACCACCGCATCGGCCTGGCCCTTGCTGTCGTTGTTGTGGAAGTTCGCGAAATCCGTCCAGACACCGCCGCTGGCTGCTTTGGTGTTGGGGTCGAGGCCGATCCACACAGCCGGGCCACCGGTGCGCGTCGCCGCTGCAAAAGTCCGGTCCTTGCCGCCGCGGTACAGCGACACGTGGCCCACATCGGCACCTGCTTGAGCAATGACGCGCCGGACACCAGCCGGCCCTGCGCTGAACAGGGCGCCCGACCCCGCACCAAGCGCCAACACGCCGCCGTCGAGCGACAACGCGCGCTGCTTGGCGAATTGACTGACCATGACGTAGTGCCATTGGCCGGCGCCGACGACATGCTCGCACGGGGCCTCAACCGCCACCGCCGCGCCGTCTGCAAAGACCGCTCGAATTCCACGACCTTCGCATGCAGCTGTTGTCTCGAGTCGAACCCGCGAAGTTCCCGCTTGCTGTACGTCGAGCAGCACCTTGCCTGCCCCAACTTCGGCCGGACGCAGCCAGGCCGTCAACGTCCACTCGTTCAGTCCTTCGAGGTCGGCGCCATCGGCCGGCATCGCCAGTTTCGCACCGGCGCTGACACGCAGTGCATCGAAGGGCGCGCGCACCAAGCCGCTGTTTTTGGCATCCGCACTGCAGGTTCCCGGATCCCGCAGCCAATCCAACTCGACGGGCACCGTCGTCGTGGTACCGCCGGTGGTCCACAAGTTGGCGCCGCTGACCTCGCTGGCCGCCAGGGCTGGCCAGACCCGCAACAGGCCGATCTTGGGCTTATTGTATAACTGATGGACTTCACTGGCTTGAAGTGCACGGCGATAAGTGAACAACTCGTCGAAGCCGGCACTGGCCACGGCGTTGAACGGCGTATCGTTGCCCCACGAGTCGGATGGGGCGAACTGGCTGCCCCAGACATTGGGCCACGTGCTCTGCATGCCGGCAAGGTAGCCACGGCCCCAGTGCCAACCGACGACAGGCGGTGCGCGACCATAGGCCCTTGCGGCCTCGAAGCCATCGACATACAGCACGAAAATGCCGCCGGCTGGTCGCTTCTTGTCCTCGTCCGCCTCGTTGCCGATAGGCTGAAAGACCACCGCAACGTGGAACCATTGATCCAGCGGCATCGCACCACCGGCGGTCAGCGTCAGCGGCAACCATCCAGATTCATTGTTGTATCCGAGAAGCGTGTCCCACGAGTTCGGAATTGCAACTGGAATCTTGAGTGCCAGGCGACGCTGCGCAGTCTCTTTGCAGCCGCTATCTGCGCACGCCGCCGGCCCGCTGTCGGCTTCAACCATCAGCGTAATGCCAGCCGGAGCCTGCCGGCACAGGGCGCGCGCAAGCAGCCGCGGATGACTGCCGGCGACGCCAAGACACGGATTGGCACCGATGACTTCGGCACCCGGCGCGCATTTTTGCTTGCCGACGCACGCGGCGCGCAGGCGGTCAGCAATGCCTTGGTCCTGACACACGCCGCTGCGATTGACGCGTCGCCACTCAAAGCAGAGGTCGTTGAGGTTGTTGACAACCAATCGCGCTGGGTCTGGAAGGAACGCCTCGCCAGCGTCGCCCCAATAGGCGTCGACGTCTGCAATGGCGTCGCCGCCGCAGTCCAGTGCGATGCGGTCGTCGCCGGGGCGACTGGTGAAGCACTTCTCGATGTGACCGGGGCGGCGCCCGGTTTCGGCAAACTGTTCGGCGGTGGGTGCCGTGCCCAGCAGGTTCTTGCCAGCCGCATTCTGCCAGTCGCCGTCACCGAGGTCTTGCGACGTCCCGAGCATCGACGGGTACTCGGCAGGCGATTTTGGTAACTTGACCCATGCAGCCACGGTAAACCCGCCGGAACTGCCAGCGACGGGCCGCGGCGCCGCTCGCAACAGGCCATCGCCCTTGATCGTCAGCGCAGCACGGCGCAGTTTGCCACTTGCCGGGTCCTTGGTGCCGTCGATAATCAGGCCATCGCCGTCCACACCTTTCCCTACGCCGACTGCGGCCTCTGCGGCGTTCAGCACCGTCGCCTTACCAGCGATGCCGACCTGGGTCTCGTCGCTGCGTTGCACCACCGCCAATGCGCGCGGCGAGCCGACAACGACGCCCAACTGCGGCACGTGGGCCACCAGGCCTTGCGCGGGAATTCCGGCTGGCGCCGGTCGCACGTCAAATCCCGCGGGCACTGCGGCAACCACTTTGGCTGCCAGCGTGCCCGCGTTTTCGGTCTTCCAACTCCATGGTGCGGCAGGCACATCTGCCTTACCACAAATCATGTACTTGCCCTCCTGCTGGCAGTCGCTGCAGGTGGTGCCGAATTCGCCGTTGTCGTGCTCGCACTTGCCGTTGCCGCAGACCGCGGTGTACGACTTCGCGGCGCAGGTTTGCCAGCCCTTGCAGCAGGTGCCTTTGGCCTCGCAATCGGCGCTACAACTGCACGTGGCCTTGGCGCTGCCTGGGGCGACTTCTTTTTGCTGGATCCCCGGCACGCAGTTGGTTTGGCAGCCGACGGTGGGCGGAACAAAGCAGGTGTGCGCGTCGTCGAGGCCACTGACACTGCCACACGCAGTGAGCAGCGTACCTTGGGATTTTGCGCCGGTGACGGCATCGGCAACTTCGCTACACTTGAAGCTGAATTGCCCGGCGGCCGTGCAATAGTTCAATGCGCCCGTGGTGCCGCAGTCTTCCAAGCTGCTCGCAGCGCAAGCCACGCACTGCCCGTCGGCCGAGCAGGCCTGGCCGCTGCCGCAACTGCCGCACGCGTTGCCGGAAGAGTCCAAGCCGCACTTCTTACTTCCGCAGCTGGAGGCCAGGCACGTGCTGCCCTCTTTGCTGCAGACCTGCCCCGCCGGACACGATCCGCAAACCGCGCCAAAGTCGTCGACGCCGCAAACCCGCTTGGTCGGGAACGCACAGGTCGAAATCTTGAACTCGCCGCACGACAGCTTTGGCAAGGTGCCAACGTCTTTGTTCATGCTCTTAAAGGGTGTATGCAAAAACTTGACCAGCAACCAATCCGTGCGAGAACCCCGTCTGGGCGAGGAGGCGGTCATGGTTCTGGGAGAGCAGGTGCGGCAGAGGGTCGTCGGGTTGCTGAGAGATGGCGTTGATATTAAA
>SXRM01000155.1 GCA_005792545.1 Pseudomonadota bacterium
GCCCAGACTGCCTTCAAAGTGTCTGTAAATCAGCGGCCTTACATGACGACCACACATAACCGAACAGGCATGTCGCCAACCAGTTGATTCTGCTAGCTATGCCTTCGTGGTCAAGCGCACTCTCTGCGATCTGCGCCCTTGCATAGGCCGGGGTTGGCCCGGCAGGGCGATCCGCGGTAGCGTGCGGGTCCGCGACCGCCGGAGCCCGCCCATGCGCCTCGTCACCTGGAACGTCAACTCGATTCGCAGCCGCCTGGACGTGGTTCTGTCCTGGCTCGACGCCACCCGGCCCGATGTGGTGGTGCTGCAAGAGCTCAAGGTCCAAGACAGCGAGTTTCCGTTCGCCGAAATCGCTATGGCCGGCTACCAAGTGGCGATGGTCGGCCAAAAGACCTACAACGGCGTGGCGGTGCTGGCGCGGCAGCCGATTACCGTCCGTGCGACCGGTCTGGACGACGGCGTCGACGATCCGCAGGCCCGCTTGATCGACTGCGACGTCGGCGGCGTGCGGGTGGTCAGCGTCTACGTGCCCAATGGCGGGGAGCTCGGCAGCGACAAGTACGCCTACAAGCTGCTGTGGTTGCAGCGTCTGCGCGCGTGGCTCGACCGCACCTGCGCCGCCGATCAGCCGCTGGCCATCGGCGGCGACTGGAACATCGCGCCCGACGACCTCGACGTGCGCTTTCCGGCTGCATGGAAGGACACCGTGCTGTGCACGCCCGACGTGCGGCGCGCGTGGCAGGAGTTGTGCGGCTGGGGGTTGCACGATGCCGTCCGGCGGTTGCACCCCGAAGACCGCATGCTGTCGTGGTGGGACTACCGCGCCGCGGGCTTGGAGCGCAACGACGGCTTGCGCATCGACCACTGGCTGGTGACGGCCCCGCTGCGCGACCGCCTGCACGCTGCGGGCGTCGACAAGCAGGTGCGTCACGGCGATAAACCGAGCGACCACGCGCCGGTGTGGATCGAGTTGCGCGGATAGGCGCGTTGCCGGTCCCCCTGTTCTGGCCTACCATCGCGGCCTTGCCGCACACCGCGGAAGGTAGACCCCGTGAGCGCCGCGCTACCCACCCCCGGTCGCTGTCCGCTATGCGAGGGCCCGGCCCCAACTGGCCAAGCCTGCAGTGAGCCGATCTGCGCGCGTAAGGGCTACCACGCCGTCGCCGAAGCGGATTTTGATCAGCTCAAAGCCAGCCGCCGGCCGATCGACCCGCAGATCGGTGTGCCGATCGGGCCGTGGCTGCCGGTCGGGCAGTTGGGCGCCGGCGCATTTGGCGTGGTGTATCGGGTGCGCAGCGACGACGGGCGTATGGGCGCGCTCAAGGTCCTGGCCCGTCGCGACGACGATGCGGCGCGCGCTGCCGCCAACCTGCGCAAGTTCCAGCTTGAGGCCGAAGCCCTGGCCGCGCTCGATCATCCCAACATCGTGCAACTGCTCGATGTCGGCACCGCCCACGACCAGCCGTACCTGGTGATGGAGTTCGTGCAGGGCGGCAAGACCTTGAAAGGTATCATCGACAGCCACGTGGCCGAGGGGCGGCCGTTGCAGGCGGCCCTGGTGTGGCATGTGGTCCGGCAGATCCTGAGCGCGCTCGGCAGCGCTCACGCCCCGCCGCGCAGTATCGTGCACCGCGATATCAAGCCTGAAAACATCATGTTGTGCGAGAGCGACGGCGATCCGGCGCACGTCAAGGTGCTCGACTTTGGCCTCGCCAAGTTTGTTGCCGACGGCACCGACACCACCCAGGCGATGGGCACGCCGGCCTACATGGCCCCCGAGCAGCTGTGGAAGCAGCGCATCGGCCCGTGGACCGATCTGTACGCCGTGGGCGTCATCGCGTTCGAGATGCTGTGCGGCAGGCGGCCGTTTGCGGGCGACGCCGACCAGATCGTGCAAAAGAAGTCCTCGCCGGGCTGGGACGTGCTGTCCGAAGCCGCCAATCTGGGCCTGGACCCGGAGACCCAGCATTTCTTGCGCAAGGCCCTGGCCTTCGATCCCGGCGCCCGCTATGGCGACGCCGACGAGATGGCGCGCGACTTCGACATCCTGCCCCCGTTCGTCGGCCTTGCCGCCGCCTATGGAGCCGCCGTGGAACTCGACCCGGAAAAGCTGCGCTTGAAGCGCATGGAAGAGCAGATGCAGGCCGAGCGGCGCAAGCTCGATGAAGACAAGCGTCGCCTGGATCACGACCGCCAGCAGCTCGACAGCCAGCGGGTCGGCATCGGCGCTCCCGCTCCCGCACCGCTGCCCGCAATGGCGCCCCAGGCGCCGCTTGGCCAGCCTGGTGCTAGCGGGTCCAAGGCGGGCGTGTTCATCGGTCTGGCTGGCGGCGTGCTGCTCATCGGCATTGCCCTGGTGGTCGGCAAGGCCTACGTGAGCAAAGACGAGGCTGATCCGGCTGCTGTACCCGCCGCCGTCGCGCCGGCAGTCGCGCCAGCCCCGGCAGCGCCCGTAGAACCGGCGGCCGCTGCACAGCCCGCAGCCGACGCCGTCGCTGCGCCGGTCGCCGCCCAGGATGCGCAGGCTGTCGCCGCCCCGGACGCAGTCGCTGCGGCTGCGCCCGACGCAGCGCTTGCTGCGGCCGAGGACGCAGCAGTCGCCGCCGACGCGGAATCCGCGGACACAGCAGCCGCGGCAGTCGCCGCCGACAGCGCACCTGCCGCTGCGCCGGCCAAGGTCGAGGCGACTTCGGACGCCCCCAAAGCCGAGCCCAAGCACGAGGCCAGGCCGGCGCCCAAGCCCAAGAAGGCGGAGCCGGTGCGACCCAAGTTCGACCCCAAGGTCGCCCAAGAGGCGGCGATTGCTGAGCAGTTTCGCAAGGCCAAGGAAGACAAAGAGCGCAAGGAAGCCGCCGACAAGAAAGCCGTCGAGGACCGCAAGAAGGCGCTCGAGGGCAAGAGCGGCGGTTTCCAGGACGCGCTCGGCAAGGAATTCAAGAAGTCGCAGACCAAGTAGGCCGGCTTGTGTCGCCGGCCGCGTCTGCGCTACCCTAGCGGCCCCGCACGACCAGGGCTTTGAAGTGCCCCGACCGGGCACCTGCTAGTCACGCAAGGCAATCGATGGCGCCGCCTCCCGCACCCAGCAACCGACCGATGGCCCAGCGCGGCACGCGGACTTGGCTTGCGGCTGTCGGCGGATCGGCGCTGGGCGCCCTGGCTGTCGTCGGTGGCGCTGCCGCCCTGGCTACGCTCAACGCCTGCGAGACCCAGCCGCTGTATGTGGCCTGCAAGCTCGACGAAGATGTGACCAAGAAGGGTATCTGTCAGGGTGGCACCACCACCAAGGACAAGGACACCTCGAGCTGCGTTGTGCGATCGCACCCGCAGTGCGACCGGTCGGTGTGCCTGTCGTACTTTGGCCTTGAGCCCGTGTGCACCACCAGTTGTTCCGGCGACGACGACCCGGTCTGCGGCGCCACGGCGTTCTGCTGGACCTTCTCGGAAGCCGACCCGGCGACCAAGTCGACCAAGCAGATGTACTGCGTTCCCAACGCGAAAAAGCAGCAAGCGGGACAGAAGTGATGGCGGCGCCCCCGGCCTCGCGCGCACCCGAACCTGTCGGCGGTGGCCGCAACTGGGTGGTCATCGGGCTTTTGGGCGGCGGCGGCCTGCTCGCGGCAGCCATCGGCCTGTGGCTGCTGACCGGCGGGATGGCCACCCTGGCCAAGATCCTGCCCGAAGGCGTCGTCAAGACGCTCGGCGAACGGCCCGGCGAGGGCAAGCGCGTCGAGCAAAAGCTGCACGACTACCCAGGGGAGCAGGTCGCGGAAGCGCGCGAAAAAGAGCTCGCCGCGCCGCCCGCCGCCGACACGTGGGTTGCCCCGGCAGCCGAGGTCGATCCTGAAGAGCTGGCTCGGCTCCTGCAACCGCTGGAAGCCCAAGCTAAAGCCGCCGACACGGCGATCGAAGCAGTGCGCGAAAACCGCGGCCGCGATCAGGCGGTGGTGCTGGCCGGCGAACAGGCGGTTGAGGCGCTGCGCACCTATAAGCTCGTCGACGTGCCGTCGCGCTACCGCAAGGCCGCCGAAGACAAGCGCAAGGCCCTGACCAACGAGCGCAACGAAGCCATGGCCTCGGCCAAGCGGCTAGCCAAAGCCACCCACCTGGTGGCCGTGCCCGATGGCGCCGCGCGCGACAGCGTAGTGCTGCGATCGGCCGGCGGCGAGTCCTCAGACAACCTGGGACTGCTCGACGACGGCGTTTTGGCCAAGGTCCACCTAGACACGGGCAAGGGCTGGATGCGCATTGACGTGCTGAGCGGTGCCAACGCTGGAAAGGGCGGCTATTTGCAGAGCCGGTACCTCAAGCGCCTGCCCGACGCCCGCTAGTCTGCCGCACGAACCCCTCAAACACGCCATAGCCGTCGTGGCCGTGGTCCGCGCGCGGTGCCTGCGCCTGACCTGGCCGGCACCAGCGGCAGCGCAAACCGCGGGCGAGGTCGCGCGCAGCGTCGGCCGGCAGGTTGGTTACGACTACGGAGATGGCACTGGTCACGGCCAGGAGCGCCCCAGGCAATTCATCAGGTACCACGGTTGTCGCCACGGCACAGCGACCCGGCGCCTGACCTGACGCGCTGGCGAAAGCCCGGTCGGGCGCGGTGAGCAGCCATCCGTCCGGCCGCGCCGAAATTTGCGCGCCGGGCATCACGCGCGCAGCCACGGCCAGCGACTCAGCCCGTTGCTGGCGCGCGACGGCAGCGGCCGTCGACGCTGGACCTGGCGGCCACCGCCTCGCGGCACGCTGCAGCTGCACTGCCAGCCGCTCGTGCAAATCGGCTGCGCGTTCGACGTTGCCGTCCAGCCACCACACCTGGCCCAGGCCCATGCAGCCGCGGCCGTCGCCGAGCACCACGTCGCGGGCCAGGCCGGCCAACGCTCGCTGCGTGATCGCTACGCTGGTGTCGACGATCGCCAGCGCGGCGCGGGGACCATGCAGGCGCAGCGGCCCGCCGAAACCAGCCGCAGCGGCCAGTTGTCGCAACTCGGTCAGCGCCAGATCGCCGCCCCAAAGTGCGACTGCGTCGGCCGCGGCAAAGAAGCGCTGGCCCGCCTGAACGTCGTCGCGCGGCCACGGGTCGATCTCGATCGCGGGTGTCACTGCAGTCAGTTGCGCAACCAACCACGCGACAGCCCCGCGATCGTCGGCGCTCGGCCGCACGCGCACCCGATTGCCGGCCAGCCAGGGCTCCAGCACCGCCTGCCAGGCCGCAACGAACAGGTTGCCGGGCGCGACCACGGCCACCGTGCCAACGGGTTCGACTCCACGGGACAGCGCGCGCGCCAAACCCGCCAGGCGGCCCGCCGACCAGCCTTGGCCGAACCCCATGGCGAGGGTCCGGACTGTGTGCGGGTGTAGCGGTGACTCACCGAGCGCGCCCATTAGCGAAGCCAGTAGGGGCGGATCGCCGCGACGCAGCCGCTCGGTCAGGTCGGCGAGGGCGCGCAAGCGGTCGGGGTACAGCGGTTCCACGCCGACAGCATCCCCCGGGCGGCCGTGCGGCGGCAAGGGGTTGCAAAGGCGACCTGCCGCGGTTAGACTTCCGCCCCCGCGAGTCCGGTGCGTCCGGTCGCTCGCAGCAAACGAAAGGGCGCAGGCCGTGGCTTTCCCACGGGAGAGTGGCCGAGCGGTTGATGGCAGCGGTCTTGAAAACCGTCGAAGGGTAAAAGCTTCCGGGGGTTCGAATCCCTCCTCTCCCGCCGCAACAGCCTGCACGACCCGATCGACAGCGTACGCGGATGCCCGCAATGGCGCGATCGCATGATCACGACCAGCGACCGCGGGTGTCAACCGCCGGAGAGGTGGCCGAGAGGCTGAAGGC